>SKGD01000122.1 GCA_007117665.1 Alphaproteobacteria bacterium | reverse complement strand
TAATTTAAATGCTTTGATCACTTCGGGAATTTTCTGAACTTCATCAATCCGGTTGATTTTTTCGTTCAGGCAGGCAATCTCAAACGTGTTCGCCGTGGTGAAAACTTCCGTCAGGCTGGGTGATTCTTTTGCGATCAGCTCCCAGATAATGCTATCGCCTTTTCCGGCCAGAACGTTCCAGTCATCTTTTTTGATGATGTGGCCGCCGACGCGCGAAACGGTTTCAATTGCGCCGCGATTGCGCGGTTCGTTATTGACGATTGTGCCGTCAACATCACTTAAAATAACCTTATAGCGGGACTTGTTCTCAGACACGCTAAACCTCTCTTTGCCGCATTATTGATCATTGAAGTGCGGGCATCATAACCGATTCTTACAAAACGGACAATAATTTTTCATATTGCATGGCAGCAGAGGGTGAAAATCTTTGTGCCGGACTTGATTTTGTCCTGTTGAAAACGTGTATGATCGAGTAGTAGCATAAGAAAGAGCGCAATTATATAAAGGCAGTTTATTGTGAAAAAACTTTATTTATTACGGCATGCTGAAGCGGCTTCTGACGGTGTGGATGACAAAGACAGGCGGTTAAGTGCGGCAGGTACCACCCATGCCGGGCAGATTGCGGCGATGATGGCCGCGCAATCGTGGAGGCCAACGGAAATAATCTATTCCACCGCCCGCCGGACGGATGAAACTCATAGTGCCCTCATGCGCCAGTGGCCGGATATCAAGGCAATCGGGCATGATTCGCTCTATCTGGCGCCGGCTGGTACGTTGCTTGACCATATCCACAAAACGGATGAGGCCGTCCAAAGCCTGTTGGTTCTGGCGCATAATCCGGGGATTCACCAATTAGCAGGATTGTTGGCCGGAAGCGGTGAGGGTGATTGTCTGCAACGGCTGCAACGAGGGTTTTCAACCGGCGGTCTGGCTGTTCTGGAATGTCCGGTCGCACATTGGGCGGCGATCCGCCCCGGCGACAATCACCTGCATGCGCTGATTTTTTAGGATCAGACCCTAGCTGTTAATATCTTGTCGTTTCATCAGGACGCGCCGGATCAGCGGGATCGAAATCGGACGTTTTTCAGCCAGCGCCAGCCGGTCTGCGGCGGCAACCAGCGCATGCGCGGCGGCGAAGGAGCGTTCCATGCGCGGCAGCGTATAATGCAGAACATCGGCGCCGATCACAAGCTGGCGGTCGCTGAATAATTTGACCAGCACCGCCGATAAAAGCGTGTCATCCGGCGGCAGGATTGCCGCTGCGGGGGCGGCGCGCAGGCGTGATGCGAGATCAGGCACGGCAAAGCTTGCATGGGCGGGTGCCATATTCGCGGTCATCAGCAAAAAGCGCTGTTCTTCGCGCATGATGTTATAAAGGTGAAAAAGCGTTGTCTCGACTTGGCGGTCGCCGAACCATAAATCAGCATTGTCGATCACCAGATTTCGGCCGGTCGCGGCCAGTTGGTCTGCGTTGCTTTCAGATAGTTGCGAGGTCTGGATGAACGCGGCTTCGGTCATGTCGCGCCATACAGCGGCCAGATGGCTTTTGCCGCTGGCGATCGGGCCGTAAATGATCAGGCAGGGGGCGGGCCATTCCGGCCAGCGGTCGATCCAGTTGATGGCATCCTGATTTTCCGGCGCGATCAGAAAATCCTCACGCCCATGAGCGCTACGATGGGACAGGTCAAACGGTATTTGCGTGGCCGGAAAAGTCATGATTTTTTGGCCTTTTCCGGTGGCGCGTAATAGGCGCTTTCGCGATATTTATCCAGCCCGAATCCGGCCAGAACACTGATGATGGCAGCAAAAGGCACCGCGATCAGCATGCCGACAATCCCGAACAGGCTGGCACCGGCCATCAGTGCAAAAATGATCCATAGCGGATGCAGCCCCAGCGCCCTGCCCATGATTTTCGGGGTCAGGAAGTTCGTTTCCACAACCTGTCCGGTCAGGTAAATCAAGGCGATCAACCCGACATACAGGAAGTCTGTGCTTTGAAACCATGCTGCCGTGATGCTGGCGATCAGGCCGATGGTTGAGCCGACCAGCGGGATAATCGATAAAATCCCGGTCGTGATCCCGATCAATACGCCGAATTTCAATCCGGCAAGGCTGAGGGCGAGGGCAAAGCCTGTCCCCAGTATAAAAGCAACGATCAACTGTCCCCGGATGAACGCGGCAATTTTATGATCCGATTCCCGTACCAGATATTTGACCGTATCGTAGGATCCTCGCGGGATAAGACCGTCAACCCAGCCGGTGATCTTGTCCCATTCCCGCAACATGAAAAACGCTACCAGCGGCGTCAGGATAAAAAGTGACATTGCCCCGACCAGCGCCTGCCCGCCTGATACAAGCCCCCCGATCAGTCCTGTGCTGATATTGATGGCTTTGCCGGTATGTTGCTGGAGCGCGTCTTTCATTGCTGCCAGCCCGTCTTCATAAAGCCCCGGATAAAGGGATTCCAGATGCGGCGCGGCCATGTCCCACAATCCGGCGATATAGCCGGGCAGGGCTTCGGCGAACAGAATCATTTCTTGATAAAGCGGCGGCAGCACCAGTGCCAGAAACGCACTTATAAAAGCAATAAAAGCCAGTAAAATCAGCAGGGCGGCAAGGCTGCGCGGGATTTTCCGGCGCTCCAGACGCCGGACGACAGGATCGAGCAGGTAAGCGATTGCCAGCCCCAGCACAAACGGCAACAAGATGGCCTTGAACAGCCATACGAAGCCTGTGAAAAGCACCAGCACGCCAAGCCAGAACAAGGCATGCCGGGTGAGTGATAAAGATGAGGGTGTTTTATCCATCGTCGTGCGTCATGCGTTCCCATGGCAGGGGACGATTTTTTTGCAATTCATAAACGATGTCACCGGCCGTTGCAGCCGGTGCGACATAACCGGCACCGTAAGGGTTGCCATAACCGCCTGCACCCGGACGTTGTCCGCCGCGCAAGGTAAAGTCAGCTTGGGAAAGCGCCAGCCGTAAACGGCTTTCATCGCCGCGATACTGGATTTCAACACGTGCTTCGCCGGGGCGCAGCGAGATAATCCGGACATTGCGGATAATCGAAATATCCCGTAATTCGCGCTGGATGGCCATCCATTCATTCATATCGGCAAACACGATATTTGCCTGCAAACTGGTTTCCTGTCCGGCGGCAACGGTGGTTTGTTGCCGCCATGCCTGTTGCAGGTGGCGGTGCGTGGTGCGAATGGCGGCGGCAAACAGGGTTTCGTCTTCTTGTTGTTCGGCGCGGGCGACATTGAAACGGGTGATATATTGCGGCGTACCCAGATCGGTTCGATAAAGCGTGATGTCGAGGCTGTCCGGCTCCTGAGGGGGGCTGCCATGCGGTTCAGCGATCACGATCAACGCTTCACCGGCGCCGTAACGATCAATCATATCCGCCAGCGCTGCCGGATCGTATGTCATGGCGCGATCATCGGGAATGTCGGTAATATCTCGTATGTCGCCGATCGGGATCACAACCGGCACAAGACCCCGCACATGGCGATATTGCTGCCATGCTTTCAGCCAGTCATTATCATTGTGCCACAATATCTGGTAAGCGCCGGGCTGGTAAAAAGGCAGGATCAGAACGGGCTTGCTTTGTATGTCGGCAAATGACAGACCCTGACCGGACAGGTAATTGCGAACATCATCATTGCGGAACCGGAACGTATAGGTGGCAATATAGCGCACCCGCGAGAGTTGCTCCTGTGTGATTTCAAAATCCATGATGAATGTTGAAATATCGCGCGCATCAGGCAGAACCAGCGTGTCGATCTCAGTTTCGGGCATTAATTGTTCAGCCAGCGCCCTGAAGGCTTTGACCTGCGCCTGTGAAAACGCTTTTTCCCGCGCCTTGGCGGCGTCTTCGGCGGTGACGTCAACCTGTATGCCGCGTATGGTGTATAAATCATCGGCGGCCATGACCGGTCTTTCGGCCAGACCGGCTCCCAGAGCAAATAAAATTGCGTAAAACACTATGCGAAGCCTGCCAAAAGGCTTATAAGTTTTCGCCATGATACACCCGATATGTTTTGAACCGACCCCATATATAACCTTTGAAGGCAGGATGAGCAATGGAAGAAAGCGCGTATAAAAAGGCCGGTGTGGATATAGAAGCCGGCGCGGCACTGGTTGAGGATATCAAACCCCATGTCCGTAAGACCGCACGATCCGGTATTGTCAGCGATTTGGGCGGGTTCGGGGCGTTTTTTGATCCGGCACAGGCGGGGTATAAGGATCCGTTGCTGGTTTCGGCAACGGATGGGGTCGGAACCAAGATTCGTGTGGCGATTGACGCCGGCCGTCATGATACGATCGGACAGGATCTGGTGGCGATGTGCGTCAATGATATTATCGTACAGGGTGCCGAGCCTTTGTTTTTTCTGGATTATTTCGCAACCGGCAGGCTCGACCGGGCCATTGCCGCACAGGTTATCGCCGGTATCGCCGAAGGATGCGCGCTGGCGGGATGTGCGCTGATCGGCGGCGAGACGGCAGAAATGCCGGGCATGTATCAGGATGGCGATTATGATCTGGCCGGTTTTGCGGTGGGCGCGGTTGACCGGGACAAAGTCATTGACGGGCGCAGGATATCGGATGGCGACGTTATTTTGGGGCTGGTGTCTTCAGGGCCTCATTCCAACGGTTACAGCTTGATCCGGCGGATCGTCAAAGAATCGGGGCTGTCTTATGACGACCCGTCTCCTTACGCGCCTGAGACCACGCTGGGGGAGTCGCTTCTCAGCCCGACAATCATTTACACAGCCGCGCTGATGGCGGTGATTCGTCAGGGATATCGCCAGCATGACCGCCCGATTATCAAAGGTCTTGCCCATATTACCGGTGGCGGGTTGTTGGAAAACATCCCCCGCATTTTGCCGGACGGGGTTAAAGCTGTTCTGGATGCGGGGCGCTGGACGTTGCCGCCTTGTTTCGGGTGGCTGGCTGCTGCCGGAGGATTATCGGCGGACGATATGGCGCGAACCTTTAATTGCGGGATTGGCATGGCGTTGCTCTGTGCGGAGAAAGATGCTGATTTTATCACGCGCATCCTTAAAACCCAGACGATCAAAGCCGTTCCTATCGGCACGGTTGCGCCGTGTGAAGGAGAAGAGCCTCCGATTAGCATCGCACAGGATCATTACCTGCTGGGCGGTGAAACGCAATGACTCATCGACCCTATGGTCTGGCGATTTTTATATCGGGGCGCGGCAGCAATATGAAAGCCCTGATCGACGCAGCGCAGGATGATGATTTCCCCGCGCAGGTTGTTCTGGTGATTGCCGATAATCCCGATGCGCCCGGTCTTGCCTTTGCGCGGGAGAAGAATATTCCGGTCACGGTTGTTGATCGCAGCCATTTCACAGACAGGGATTCATTTGAACATGCCTTGCACAGCGCGGTTTCCGCCTATCCGGTTGATCTGATTTGCCTGGCCGGTTTTATGCGTTTGCTCAGCGCGTCATTTATCGCTCTGTGGCCTGACCGGATCGTCAATATACACCCGTCTTTATTGCCGGCTTATAAGGGGCTGGATACGCATGCGCGGGCTTTGGCGGATGGCGTTTCCGAAACCGGGTGCAGCGTCCATTTCGTACGTCCGGCCATGGATGCGGGGCCTGTCATATTACAGCGCGCTGTGCCGGTTCTGGCCGGCGATACGGAGGATCTTCTGGCCGATCGTGTGCTGGCGCAGGAACATATTGCTTATCCGCAGGCTGTGCGCCTGATTGCCGAGGGGCGTGTTAAAATTCATGACGAGGCAGTTGAAATTTTGTCTGAAGCTGTGTAATCAGTTTTGAGTCAAATGCTTACAGGCACTGGAGAAAAATCATGGCAACAAAACAAGAAACCCCGAAAACCGACCCCAAGGCCTTGGCCGAAGCAAAAGATATGTGGGAGAAATTTGTTGGTGTCAGCAAATGGTGCATCGGCGGCGCTTGTGCGATTTTGATGATGATGGCGGTTTTCTTGTTGTGATGGCAACGGATCGGTACCGTGTCCCGCGCCGTTTGTCCCACGCCGGCAGGATCGTGCGATCGGCGCCATATTTTCATTTTTTTGTAACTATTTAGCGTCATGATGAACCCTGGAACAGATAAGGGTTGCGTGCCATGTAACGGGTGCGCGTTGTGAGTATATGATAACGCTGTTTAAATCTCTGCATATGGGCGCGCAGGGCGCATTGTCCACGCAGTCGCGTCTATGGTTTCTGGCCGCGCTTTTACTGGCGTTGGCGGCATGTCAGGCTATTGCCCAGACTGGCGGTTCCCAGACAGCTTTGCGCCTGACGGTTCATGACTCCGTTTATGATATCGGTTCGCATGCCTATCTGAGCAGAACGCCGGGACAGGTTGTTAACAGCCAGACTTACAGAAATATCGTTGAACGGCACGGCACGGCTCTGCAAGGTAACCCGTTACAGGAATCTCATATAAATCTGGGGATGGGCGGGACACCGCACTGGCTGATTTTTTCGGTGGTTAATAATAGCTGGGAAGAAAATTGGGTGCTGTCGATGGGGCGTCATATGGACGGGCGGCTCGGGCAGCTTGAAGGCTTGTTTGTTTATGAACATAACAGCCAAAGACGCTATGTTAACACTTTTGAAAGTGAACAAAACCCTTACGTGTCAGAGACTGTCTATAACGGGGTTCATATTCCGGTCAAAATCCCGCGCGGTGAACAGGCGCTTTTTGTTGTTCATGCCCTACCGCAGGCCGGATCACCGGTGGTTCTGGCACCACGGCTGGTGGCGGAGAGTCACTTCTACAGCACGGGCGATTTCGGACAGCTTTTGCGTGACAATCTTCCTCCCATTATCCTTGCGCTTTATGGTGGCTTTTTTATCGCCCTGCTTTTGGTACGGCGTTTTTGGGCAAGCCTGTATTTTATCGCTTACGGTCTGCTGGTCGGTGTTTTGTTTTATGCTCATGATTTGTCTTTAGTCGCGGACCAGCCTTTCACAGGGGCATTATCGGGGCTTCTTTTGGCGTTATGTATGGCGGCTGGACTGATCGGCAGCAAATTTTTCCTGCAGGTTAACAGATTTCAGGCACATCAGAGCCGCGTGATCTATATGTTGATGGCGGTCGTTCTTTTGCTTCCTTTGACGGCATTTTTGGTGATGGATCCCGCGGGAACCTCTTACGGCGTTTTAATGTATGTGCCATCGGTTGTGGCGATGGTTTTTTTGACCCTGTTATCGTTATCACGTCTTTACGAAGGAAATTATTGGGCGGCCATTTACGGCCTTGGCTGGGCTGTGTTGCTTTTATCCTGTTTGCTGGCGGCGCTCGCCTTGATTAATTTCTCGCTCGTGCCAACGGGATGGAGCGGATTGATCTGGGGCGGTTTTGCGGTTCAGATGTTGTTTTTTGTCTTGGCGGTTTGCGCCCGTTTATACGGCGATGCGAACGGGGGCGAGATATCAGGCCGCTCTCTCCAGGATCTTGAAGAAACGGTTGGCCGTATGCGCCAGACGAAAGAAGCTGCGGAAAATGCCCGCTTGTTGCGGATGATCGAGCATGAGCGGCAGGTTATGAACGAGTTGCGCGAGCGTGAAATCGCGCAAAGCGAGGAAATGAAAGTCGCCAAGGAGGAGGCAGACCTTGCCAATCGCTCAAAATCGGCCTTTTTGGCGGTGGTCAGCCACGAAATCCGTACGCCGATGACCGGCATTATGGGGATGGTCAGGCTTTTACTTGAAACTGTTCTGGATAATGAACAAAAACGTTATGCCCAGACGATTCAGGATTCAGGCGACGCGATGATGGCGTTGCTGAACGATATTCTCGATTTTGAAAAAATCGAAAGCGACAAAATGGATCTTGAGCATGTTGATTTTGACCTGCATCGTCTGATCGAAGGGGTGCGCACCTTAATGTCTGGCCATGCGGAAGCCAAAAATATCGCTCTGAAAGTTGACATGGATCCGGCTGTGCCGCGCTTTGTAATTGGTGATCCGGTACGGTTGCGCCAGGTTTTGCTTAATCTGGTCGGTAATTCGATCAAATTCACGTCGGAGGGTGGCGTAACGCTGCATATCCAACAGGATAAAGCCGCATCAGGCAGCGGCAAAAGCCGCCATATCCGTTTTTCGATCGAGGATACCGGTGTTGGTATTTCCGAAGAAGCCCAGAAAAACCTGTTCAATCCGTTCTCCCAAGCCGATTCCAGTGTCAGTCGCAAATTTGGCGGTACAGGGCTGGGGCTGGCAATTTCGCAAAAGCTGATCGCGGCGATGGGCGGAAAAATTGCTGTCAGCAGTACAATCGGCCATGGCAGCGCTTTTTTCTTTACGCTGGTGATGGAAGAAGGTCGTGAAGACGCAGCAGAAGAAGTGATGGCGTCCCAGAATATCTCGTCCCACACCAAACAATCCAAGTCGCTGCGTATCCTGATTGTCGAGGATAATGAAATTAACCAGCGCTTGATGAAGGAATTGATCGAACGCATGGGGCATGTCACGTCTGTCGCCGGGTCGGGCGAGGAAGGCATTGATATGCTGCGGCAGGATATGTTCGATATGATCCTGATGGATATCCAGCTTCCCGGCATCACCGGCATGGGGGCGACCAAGACCATTCGCGCGATGGCCGATCGTGACAAGGCCGCCATCCCGGTTATCGCCCTGACGGGCAATGTGCATGGCGATGATATCCGGCAATGTTATGCCGCGAATATGAACGGCCATCTGGCCAAGCCGGTCGATCCGAAAAAGCTCCGCTACCAGCTTGAGAAAGTCATTGACGGTAAACTCGATAACCCGGTTGAACTGGCGGATGTTTCCGAGGCACCGGTTTTATCCCCGGCCGCGCCTCCCCCCGAAGATAAGACCGAAAAAAGCCCTACGACCGCCCCTGTGGCTGAAGGCAAGGAAGCAGGAAAGCTGCGTCTGCCGGGGCTGGCGACAGAGAGTGATCTGGAACTGGACAGCCCGTCTTTCGAGGATGACGGCAATGAAGACGGCTCTAATATCGCCCCGATCAAGGCAATGGCGCTGGACTGGAAAGAAAAAGGCGCGCTGGCTTTTTCGGAAGAAGAGCTGGATGAGGATTCTTTCGCCGATGCGTTGTCGCGCAACGATGATATGCAAGACGAAACGGCAGAAAAAGAGGCTCCCGGTTTGATGGGCGCGCCGGAAACAAACATTGATCCTGGAACGATTAATAATGCCGAAAAGTCTCAGGATATATCGTCTGATTTGTTTGATCTGGCGATGATCAGCAGCCTTTATCAAGGGCTGGCGCGTGATAAATTCGATGAATTGATCAGCGGCTTTTTGGAAACGGCTGAAGAGATTTTACAAAAGCTTTCTCTGGCAAGAGAGCAGGATAATATGGAAGAGATTAACGCGCGCGCGCATGAGCTTAAAGGCATGGCGGGGAATTTCGGTTTTCAGGCCTTAAGCCATAAAGCCGCTTTGCTGGAAAGCGCGTCCAAAAACTTTGATAATGATAAGATTGGCGGGCTGGTCAGTGATTTGCCGGCACTCTATGAAGAGTCGAAATCCGGCCTGAAAAAATGGCTGTCTGAACAATAATGTCCGGCGACAGCCATTCTCAAACCAAGTCTTTTTCTGCTATCCGTGGCGCGTTTTGACTCCGGAGCCTTCTCTGGCTGCGCTGGCTCACTTTTCGCAAAGCCCTCTGGATGACCGCTTCCTCCTACGCCAAGGCTTCGGAGGACAGGCGGGCATGACATGCTCAGCCTAAAAACACGATGTTCTAGCCGACAAGTTCGATGTCGCTGAAGAAGAAGTCTATCTCGCGTTCGGCATTGTCCGCACTGTCGGAACCATGAACGGAATTGGCGCCGATATTTTCGGCATATTCCGCGCGTATTGTGCCGGGCGCGGCATTGGCCGGATTCGTGTCGCCCATAATATCGCGATATTTTTTGACCGCATTGTCGCCTTCCAGAACCTGCACAACCACGGGGCCGGATGTCATGAATGCAACCAGCTCGCCGTAAAAAGGCCGCTCTTTATGGACGTCGTAAAAACGGCCGGCCTGATCATCGGTTAACTGGATCCGTTTTTGGGCGATGATCCGCAAACCGCTTTGCTCGATCTTGCTGTTAATCGCACCTGTCAGGTTACGACGCGTGGCATCGGGCTTGATAATCGATAAAGTGCGCTCGGTCATGTCAAACTCCATTATTTCTTAAGCATCTGTTGGGCTTGGTTTATATCGGCATGGGGCGGCGAGCGCAACAGTAAAGTTTTGGTGACAGGAATGCGGCCATTATGGTAAGATCAAAGCTTGGATAACAATAAAAAATAAAAAAATATGCAGGGATTGATAAAGACTCATGACGCTTAAATCATATTATGCAGATGCCACGATCGTTACGGCTTACCAGCCGACAGCCGATCTGGCGCAGCTTGGCAACCAGGCGCAGGAAGCCAATGCGCGCCTGAATATTTTTGGTGGTCTGGCGGCTGATAAGATGGGTGCGCGTTTTAAAATGATCGCTAATAAAAGGCTGGATGCGGCGTTTGCCAAGGCGGCAGACCGTTACGGTTTTGATTTTCGTCAGATTCGTGATTTAAGCCGTGGCTGCCTGCTGGTTGATAGTGTCGAGCAGATCGAAGAGGCACGCCGTTTGTTACATCCTGCGCTGCGCTCCTCTTTTTTGAAAGACAGGTCACGTTTCGGATATGAAGTCATAGAATTTGAAGATCTTTTTTCACGCCCGCCCGAAACAGGCTTTCGTGCCATTAACATGAAAATCAAAGTGCCGCTTCCTAAAGGACGCTGGCATGTCGGCGAGATTCAGATACGGCACAAAGGCATGGAGAAAGTCTATAAAGAGACCAGAGAGCTGCGCTATATCGAGCAGGAAATCAGGAAAACTTACGGTGATCTTCCGATGCCGGATGAAGTCAAAGCCGATTTGGCATCTCTCAAGGCGCAAAGAAAGACAATGCATGACGATCAGGCGCATGAATTGGGGCTGGACAGGCTTGAGCGAAATAACGCGTCTCGCCGCGCCGGCGGCATCAATTTTGCCCCGAACGCCGGATAGCATCACCTTCAATTACGCTTTTGCTTGATGAGAGCTTTTCGCCCGGCGCGCTTTCCGTCATCCCCGCTCCCGCCGGTCTCTCCGAGGCCTTGGCGTAGGAGGAAGCGGGTATCCAGAAAAAGTGGCAGCAATATGTATGGATCCCCGCTGATAAGCGCGGCTTCCGCCGCGCCGCGGGGATGACAAAGAAAGAATTCTCAATTGTCATGCCCGCCTTGAGCGGGCATCCAGGAATATGGTGGGTTATCTTACGAGCAGATCGTTGGATATAAATCCTGCCAATCGGGATTCATCTCCTCAATCGCTTTTATCTTCCACACGGCGTTGCCGCTGGCCTTGATTTTTCAGGATCCCAGCGCCTGCGCGATGGCGTTGACCGCATCATTCGCCGCGCCGCCGTCCGGCCCGCCCGCCTGCGCCATGTCAGGACGACCGCCGCCGCCCTTGCCGCCCAGCTTTTCCGCGCCGACCTTGACAAGATCAACAGCATTGACGCGGCCGGTCAGGTCTTCTGTGACGGCAACCACCAAGGACGCTTTCCCTTCATTGGTGGCGATCAGCGCAATCACGCCGGATCCAATCCGGTCTTTCAACTCATCCGCCATCGGCTTCAGGTCTTTTGGGGGGAACCCTTCCAGCACTTTTGCCGAGAATTTAATGCCGCTAATCTCTTTGATATTGTCGGCCTCACCGCCTTGGGACGTGCCGCTGCCTGTGGCAATCTGGCGACGCAAATCGGCCAGCTGCTGTTCCAGCTTTTTACGATCCTCGACCAGTTGCCGGGCGCGGGCGGCGGCTTCGGCAGGCGCAGTTTTCAAAATGGCCGCGACATCCTGCAACCGCGCTTCCTGTTCCTCAAAATAGCGCAGCGCATTTTTTCCGGTCAGGGCTTCGATTCGACGAATGCCGGCTGATACGGCGCTTTCGGAAATAATTTTGAACAGCCCGATATCGCCGGTACGCCGGACATGCGTTCCGCCGCAAAGCTCAACCGAAAAAGGCTTGTTATCGCCGGCTTTTTGGCTGCCCATACAAACAACGCGCACTTCATCATCATATTTTTCGCCAAACAGCGCCATAGCGCCCTGCTGCATGGCATCGTCGAGATCCATAAGACGGGTGTAAACATCCGTATTGGCGCGGATTTCCTGATTGACGATGCTTTCAACGGCGGCGATTTGTTCTTTGGTGATTGCTGCCGGCTGGGAAATATCAAAACGCGTGCGTTCTTCGTCCTGTAACGACCCTTTCTGGGACACATGATCGCCCAGAACGCGGCGCAGTGCTTCATGCAGCAAATGCGTGGCGGAATGGTTCGCGCGGATGGCGGCACGGCGGCGATCATCAACCCGCATTTCGACATTATCGCCGCTGCGGATTGTGCCTTTTGTCACCCGCCCCAGATGCACCCATAATTTCCCGGCCTGCTTTTTGGTGTCGGTCACGGCAAAGCTGTCCCCGTCGGCGGTGAGGATAATTCCCTGATCCCCGGCCTGTCCGCCGGATTCGGCGTAAAAAGGCGTCTGGTTGGTGATGATGGCGGCGTCTTCGCCGTCCTTGGCGGAGGCAGCGATGTTGCCGTTTTTGACAATCGCCAGAATTTGCGCCTCGGCGGTTTCGGTTTCATACCCCAAAAATTCCGTGGCGCCGTTATCTTCCACCAGATCAAACCATATGCGGTCGGTGGCGGCATCGCCTGACCCCGCCCAGTTTTTACGCGCGGTTTCGCGTTGTTGCGCCATGCATGTTTCAAAGCCGTCCTGATCGACACCGATCCCGCGCGCGCGCAGCGCATCCTGTGTCAGGTCAAGCGGAAAGCCGTAAGTGTCATAAAGCTTGAACGCCACATCCCCGGCCAGATTTTGTCCGGATGACAAGGATGCTGTTTCGTCTTCAAGGATTTTCAGGCCGCGTTCCAGCGTTTTGCGGAACCGTGTTTCTTCCAGCCGCAATGTTTCGCCGATCAGCGCTTCGGCACGCTTGAGTTCAGGGTAGGCCTCGCCCATCAAAGCGATCAGCGTCGGCACAAGGCGATACATCAGCGGATCGCGCGCCCCCAGCAAATGCGCGTGCCGCATGCCGCGCCGCATGATCCGGCGCAGGACATAGCCGCGCCCTTCATTAGACGGCATAACCCCGTCTGCCAGCAAAAAGGCGCTGCACCGCAAATGATCGGCAATCACCCGGTGTGAAACGGCTTGGGCGCTGTCCGGGTTGATGCCGGTCAAATCGGCGCTGTGTTCGATGATCCGGCGCATCAGGTCAATATCGTAATTATCGTGTTTTCCCTGCAAAATAGCGGCGATCCGTTCCAGACCCATGCCGGTATCGACACATTGCATCGGCAGGTCAACCCGCTTGTCTTTGGACATTTGCTCGAATTGCATAAAGACCAGATTCCATATTTCGATAAACCGGTCGCCATCTTCATCGGGGCTGCCGGGCGGGCCGCCGGCAATGTGATCGCCGTGATCGTAAAAAATTTCGGTGCACGGGCCGCATGGGCCTGTGTCGCCCATCGACCAGAAATTATCCGATGTCGGGATACGGATGATCTTATTATCATTGAATCCGGTCACTTTTTTCCAGATCGTGGCGGCTTCCTCGTCGCTGGTATGAACGGTCACCAGCAGCTTTTCCGGCGGCAGTCCGAAATTTTTCGTTACCAGCTCCCACGCGAAAGCGATCGCGTCATCCTTGAAATAATCGCCGAAGGAAAAATTCCCCAGCATTTCGAAAAATGTATGGTGGCGCGCCGTGTATCCGACATTGTCCAGATCATTATGCTTGCCGCCGGCGCGCACAGATTTCTGGGAGCTGGTGGCGCGGGTGTAATCGCGTTTTTCCTTGCCGGTGAAAACGTCCTTGAATTGCACCATGCCGGAATTGACGAACATCAATGTCGGGTCGTTTTGCGGCACCAGCGGCGAAGACGGCACAACGTGGTGGCCTTTTTGCTCGAAAAAGCCCAAAAATTCTTTTCGAATGTCACTGACAGTTTTCATGCGCCTTCACCCCAGCAAAATCAAAGAATAACGTTGATTATTTATGCAGGGTTGCGGGGTTGTTGCAAGTGCTGATTATTGCCGTGCCAGCAAAAAGCCTGAATCGCCCCGGAAATCGGGAACCGGATAATGATTATCCAGTGCCGCATATTGCGCCCATTCGCCTTGCGCCACGGCATCCAGCGTAGGAACGGGTTGCCCCATCCGCAGGCGGTAAATCCAGTAATTGGCCATGACGCGCTCGACAAAAATACGGGTTTCGCGCATCGGGATGCTTTCGATGAAGAGCAGCGGATCATCCAGCATGCTGGAAAATTCCTGTTTCCAGCGCCGCAAATTGCCTTGCCCGGCATTATAGGCAATGGCCAGCGAAAGCAGGTCGTCATTGACATGGCTCTGGTTCAAAAGCGTGCGGATGTAACGTTGTCCCAGATCGAGATTAACCTGCGGGTCTTTGAGCTGCTCGCGCCCTTCGGCGGAACCAAAACGGTTATTACCGGCAATATAGCTGGCCGTTGACGGCATAAGCTGCATCAGGCCGGTTGCGCCGCTGGTGCGGTTCTGGGCGCCGGGATTAAAGCGGGATTCCTGACGGATGAAGGCGTAAACAAGTGCCCGGTCGACTTTATATCCGGATGTCGGCTCCCACGGCGGTACGGGATAAAGCGCGGAATCGTAAAGCCTGCCGTTTTCGGCCGGAATGGCATGTGCCAGCCGCATCGCATAGGACGGCAATCCGGCACTTTCGGCGAAAGACAATAACGCTTCACGGACAGCGCTGTCTGACGGGTCAATCTGGCGCAGCTCTGCCTCGGCCAGCTGGTATTGGCCGGTTGATGCCAACAGCAATGCCCGCTCGGTCGCGGGATAGCGCATTAATATCTCTTTTTGCGCCGTACCGAATGTCTCGCCATTCCAGTTGAAATCAAAATCCCACCCCAGCGCGCGCGTGGCGATCAGCCCGTAAAATGTACGGGGGTTCGAGGCGGCTTGTCGCAGCCATTGATTCACTTCCCGTGTGTTGCCGGCGCGCATATGAGCGCGTGATGCCCAATAAGCCGCAGCCGACGCTTCCCACGGTGAGTTATAAGGCGATGTGGCCGCCAGGGCAAAAAGAGAGGCGGCTTCGTCATAGAGACGGTTTTGCCACGCTGCCAGCCCGCCTGCCCAGCCGGCTTGCGGTGCCTGATTGCCGGAGCGGCGCGCGCTTTCCTGTGCCAGATCTAGCGCATGGCGCGACATGCCTGAAATGCGGTAACTATGGGCGATCAGCGACCGCAACTGGTCGAACTCGACCGTGTCCAAAAGGCGGGATGCCCTGTCCTCGGTCAGGATTTTATAAGCTTCGGTCGGCGCACCGGCGCGGATCTTTGCCATGATGGCGCGGTTCAGCCGGTCGATCTGCTTCCTTTCGCCGTTCTGGCGGCGCTGCGGCGAAATATAGTCAGAGCCGTTATCCGACAGAACCGGTAAATAACCCCGAATACGGTCATTATTATCCGGCCTTTTCAGTGTCCCGCGAAACGAGTCCGGCGCGCGGCTTTGGGCAAGGCTGAAAACGCGGTCGGCACCGGGATGGTCGTGATAGACATCAAGCCATGCGGCCAGTTCGTCAAATGTCGCGCGGTAGGCGGTCGGGTGCATGTAACGTTGATACAGCACATGGCCGCGCAGCCTGAAATCGCCCAGCCGCCCCATCAGCGCATCGGCGGCGCTCCAGTCGCCTTTATCCTGTGCCGCGAAGATCCGGCGGTAAATGCGCGCATCTTCTGCGGCAAGTCCTGCGCCTTTTTGTCCCATCGGCTTGGCCTTGGGGATCGGAATTTCGCCAAAGGCCAGAAGCTGCATGACATCAGGTCTTGAAAAATCAGGCCGTTGCGGCGGAACAGGCACGCCTTGCGCTGCCGTTACGGATGTTGTGTTTGTCTGGTTATTGCTGTGATCTGCGCTGTGATCTGCCAGAACCGCGCTGCCTGGTTTGGCGGTCGGCAGGGGCGGCACGGCAGCATAAGAAGCAGCCCCGTAGGCCAAAAAGCACAGGACGCCCAGCGCCGCGGCTTTAATCTTGCAAAACAAAATGTGGTGCATAATGGACAAGACTCATAAACCAGCCGCGCGCGTGAGTCCAGAAAATCTGTGTTTGCCGGTAAAACGCCTGTGGGTATCATTAAGGGCGGGCGGCAGCGTTCCCGTCAGTTATTTTCCCGCTTTGCCTGTAACATCAGCATATCCTGCCAGACGGCTTTTTTCTGTGCCGGGGTACGCAGCAAATAAGCCGGGTGATATGTCGCCAGCGCGGCAATCGGGGCGGGTTCCCCCTCCGCGAACAAATCAATACAAATCGGATCGTATTGATTAAATTTTCCGCGCAGTCGTGAAATACTGTCCGATGTCCCCAGCAAAGCGGTCGCCGGCGTTTTTCCGGCAAATATCAGAATGTCCGGCCTGACCAGTGCGATATGTTTTTCGATGAAGGGAAGGCTGACCTCTATTTCCGCCGGGGTCGGGGTGCGGTTGCCCGGCGGCCGCCAGTTCAGGATATTCGAGATATAAACGCCCTGCGCCGGATCTTCGGCATCGCGGCTGAGGCCGATACAGGATAAAATCCGGTCGAGCAACTGTCCGCTGGCGCCGACAAAGGGTTTGCCGATCCGGTCTTCATCGGCACCCGGCGCTTCACCGACCAGCATAATGCGCGCTTGCGGATTGCCATCGGCAAAGACAAGATTGGTGGCGGTTTTTTTCAGCATAATGCCGTCAAAGGCGGCGATGGCGTCGCGCAATTCATCCAGCGTTGTGGCGGCTTTGGCCAGCGCAAGGGATTCGGCGCGCGCATCGGACGCCCCCAGCGGCGCTGCTTTGGTTGCCGTTCTTGCGGGGGGTGCCGGGGGGGCGGCTGGCGCAGAATCTGCGGCGCTTTCGGGATTATCGCGGGATGGCAGGGCAGGCATGGCCGTGGCGTCAACCGGCGTGTCGGACAAGGCTTCGTCCGCGCCTTCTTCAAGATGCCACTGCAAAGCGGCCTCCCATGCCAGCCTTTCGGTGTTCATTTTCGATCATTTTCCTGTGTTTGAAACCTTTTCCATCAATACAGGATCGCGTATGCTATGGCAACAAGGAGGAATCGCCTGTCATGTCCCAGCCAGAAATAAAGCCTGTCCGTGCCGATCGTGACATTATGCCCTATGACGTTGTGATCGTAGGGGCGGGGCCTGCGGGGCTGTCCTGCGCCATCAGGCTGAAGCAGCTATCGCCTGACAGCAATGTCTGCATCCTTGAAAAAGGGTCGGAGGTCGGCGCGCATTTATTATCGGGCGCGGTGTTCGAGCCGCGCGCGCTGGATGAGTTGATTCCTGACTGGAAGGAAAAAAATGCGCCGCTTGACGTGCCGGTGACAAAAGATCGTTTTATGTTCCTGACGGCGCGCAAGGCTTTTTCCCTGCCGTTGCCGCCGCAAATGAAAAATCACGGTAACTACATTATCAGCCTTGGCAAGCTGGGGCGTTGGCTCGGTGCGCAGGCCGAGGCGCTGGGGGTTGAGATTTTCCCCGGCTTTGCGGCTGCCGAGATCCTGTATGATATGGACGGTCATGTGATCGGGGTTGCGACCGGCGATATGGGGCTGGGGCGGGATGGTGAAAAAACACCCCATTTCCAGCCCGGTGTTGAAATTCACGCCCGTCAGGTTGTGTTTGCCGAAGGATGTCACGGATCGCTGACCAAGCAGTTGATCGCGCATTTTGATCTGCGTGCCGCTGCCGACCCCCAGACTTATGGGCTGGGGGTGAAGGAAATCTGGGAAATCGCCCCGGAAAAGCATCAGCAGGGGCTGGCCGTTCATACGATTGGCTGGCCGATGGATACAAAAACCTATGGCGGGTCGTGGATTTATCACGGGGCGGATCATACGGTTTCAATCGGTTATGTTGTGGGGCTTGATTACCAAAATCCCTATTTGTCGCCTTTTTCCGAGATGCAGCGTTTTAAGCTGCATCCGGCGATTCGCCAGACATTGGAAGGCGGGCGGCGCATTGCTTATGGCGCGCGGGCACTGGTCGAGGGCGGGTTTCAGTCCTTGCCGAAGCTGACCTTTCCCGGTGGCTTGCTGATCGGCGATACGGCGGGATTTTTGAACGTGCCGAAGATCAAGGGCAACCACATGGCGATGAAATCGGGCATGGTCGCTGCCGAGGCTTTGTATGATTTCCTACAGGCTGAAGACACTGGCGGGCAGGCGCGCGAATGCACGTCTTACCCGGACAGGCTGAAACAAAGCTGGGTCTGGAAGGAGCTTTACAAGGTTCGCAATGTCCGCCCCGGCTTTCATCACGGCTTGTGGGCGGGGCTTGTTCATGCCGCTTTTCAGACGCTGGGAGGCTGGAGGCTGCCTTATACGCTGAAAAATCATACCGACCATGACCGGCTGTCCAAAAAGGATGCTGTGCGGGAGATTATGTACCCCAAGCCTGATAATGTCCTGACATTCGACCGGCTCAGCTCGGTGCGGCTGTCTAATACGATGCATGAGGAAAACCAGCCTGTTCATTTGGTTCTGCGCGATCCGGATGTGCCTTTGGCGCAGAATCTGGCGGCGTATGACGAACCGGCACAGCGTTATTGCCCGGCCGGGGTTTATGAAATTATCGAGGAGCAAGGCGCGAAAAAATTTGTTATCAATGCCCAGAACTGCGTGCATTGCAAGACATGCGACATTAAAGACCCGGCGCAAAATATCGACTGGGTCGTGCCGCAGGGCGGCGGCGGCCCGAATTATCCCGGCATGTAGGCGTTAAAAAGGACGATGTGTCGGAAAAAAGAGTATTTTCTTAAACTTTGATCAATTCTATATAGCTAGGATGATGGTTATATAGCTAGGATAATGATTATGAAACCAGTTTATATGATGTTGCTGATTGGCGGGCTGACCCTGGGCGGGTGTCAGGTCGAAGGCGCATCTTTGCACGATGATGACGGGCTGGCGGCGATCCGGACAGATGCCGGAAGGGCGTATGACGGCGCGCCGGGAGCGGGGGTCGCCGGTGATTACCTGTCCAGCATTTTTGCCCAGAACCGTTATGACTGGCGCGCGGCGGGACATCATCTGGAGCGCGTTTTAAAGCACGACCCCAAAAACATGGAATTACGCAAGCGCGCGATGGTGCTGGCGATGGGGTACGGCGATATGGAGGGCGCATCGCGCCATGCCGGGATTATCCTCGAACAGGAACAGGAAAATGATTTTGCCGAATTGATAATGATTGTCCGCGCCATGGCACGCGAGGACTTTACGGCTGCGGCTGAAAAAACCAACAAGATGGCATCGGGCGATATGACCGATTTTGTCCGCCCGATTCTGGCGGGATGGGTTCATGCGGCTTTGGGGCGGGACGATGACGATATGTTCGGCGATACGACGCTGCATTTGTCGCATGCGGCTTTGATAGCGATATACAGGCAGGATCATGACCGGGCCGCGCATTATATCGACCAGATGATGGATGGCGCGACGTTATCGATGCGGGACGCGGAACGGGTTGCCGATATGCTGGCCTATACCGGCCTTGACGAGGAAGCGCTGGTGCTGTATCAGGGGCTTTTGCTGCAAAGTCCGCAATCGCGCGCGATGGAAACCAAAATTAACAGCCTGCAGGATGATCCGGCTGGTTTCCGGCAAGATCTTGCGGCGGAGCTGCTTGTCGAAAACCCCAATCAGGGCGCGGCGCTGGCCATGTATGACATGGCGTTTATCCTGTTTCAGGAGCGTAGCGACAGCAGCGCTAAATTATTTGTCCATATGGCGCTGGCGCTGGATCCGTCTATGACCCGGGCGCGGCTTTTGCTGGCGGATGCCTTGACCCGCAATGATCGTTTTGATGAGGCGATCGCCTATTTGTCTGACGTGCCGGACGACCATCCGTCTTATCTTTCGGCACAGCGCCACATCGCCGAGTTGATGTTTGAATCCGGCCGCCATGATGAGGCGCGGGCAAAGCTTGAGGATTTGTTCCGTCGTTACAACGATATTGAGTCGTTGATCCGGATCGGCGATTTGTTCCGGTATCAGGAAAATTACAGACATGCGCTGGAGGCGTATAACCGCGCTGCCGGAAAAATCGGCGCGGACATCCCGGAACAATACTGGCATTTGCTTTATGCGCGCGGCATGGCCTATGAACGTGAAGGGCAATGGCGCAAGGCTGAAACCGACCTGAAGGCGGCGCTGGTTTATCGCCCCGATCATCCTTATCTGCTCAATTATCTGGGGTATGGCTGGGCTGATCATGGTGAAAATCTCGAACAATCGCTGGAGCTTATAAAGCGGGCAGTGTCGCTGCGCCCCAATGACGGGCATATCATTGATTCCCTGGGCTGGGTGCAATATCGTCTGGGGCGGTATGAAGACGCCTTGCCGAATCTGGAAAAGGC
>SKGD01000004.1 GCA_007117665.1 Alphaproteobacteria bacterium | reverse complement strand
TACGGCCCGATGCTGAATGAGCACAAAAACCACATCCTTGCGAAAACGACTATTCCCGCCCCTATCCCGGATGATCTGGCGGAAAAAGCGCGCCGCCTGACCGAGCATCTGGCCGAAGCGGTTGATCTGGTCGGGGTGATGGCTCTGGAGATGTTTGTCACACGCGATGGCGGGTTGATTGCCAATGAAATCGCCCCTCGCACCCATAATTCGGGGCACTGGACGATCGATGCCTGTACTGTGTCGCAATTTGAACAGCATGTCAGAACCGTGTGCGATATGCCAGTCGGCGCGCCAGGGCGCTTTGCCGACGCCATGATGATCAACCTGATCGGAAAAGACGTTATGAAGCTGGCACCGTGGCTGGAAATGCCGCATGCCTCCCTGCATCTATATGGCAAGGAAGAGGTCAAGGCCGGACGCAAAATGGGGCATGTCACCATCATCAAACCACCTCGCCTAAGCGGTAAAGCGATCGCCGGAGATTAAAGGCAAAGCTCGTTCTTTCCCAGGGCCTGCTCCTCATAGGCTGCCGGTGGCTGTGGAGTCTTGTCAAAAACCGGTCTGTCAGGCCTGTTCAAACGCGCCGGTCTATGCTTTAGATAAAAGCGCATAATATAAGAGGATTTCTGATGGAAGCGTTGAAAATGGAAAAGAACCCGAAAACCAGAACTGAACATGATTCAATCGGTGCGATCGATGTACCCGCTGATCGTTACTGGGGCGCGCAAACCCAGCGCAGCCTGCAAAATTTTAAAATCGGGACGGAAATCATGCCTGCGCCGCTGGTGCGTGCGCTGGGCATCCAGAAAAAAGCTGCGGCGCTGGCCAATATCGAGCAAGGCAGCCTCGACCAAAAGCGCGGCGATGCCATCGTCAAAGCCGCCGATGAGATCATTGACGGCACGCTGGCCGATGAGTTTCCGCTGGTTGTCTGGCAAACCGGGTCAGGCACGCAAACCAACATGAACGCGAATGAAGTGATCGCCAATCGCGCCATCGAAATGATGGGCGGCACGATCGGCAGTAAAGACCCGGTGCACCCGAATGACCATGTCAATATGGGGCAATCATCCAACGATACCTTCCCGACCGTGATGCATATCGCCGCCGCCGAGCAGGTTCACCATGCCTTGCTGCCCGCTTTGCACGCCATGCACAAGGCGCTTGCCGACAAGGTCAAGGCCTTTGACGGGATTGTAAAAATCGGCCGGACACATTTGCAGGACGCCACGCCGGTGACGCTGGGGCAGGAATTTTCAGGCTATGCCCAGCAAGCGCAAAACGGGATCAAAAGGATCGAAAATGCCCTTCCCCATATTATGGAGCTGGCGCAAGGCGGCACGGCTGTGGGGACGGGAATCAACAGCCGCGCGGGGTTTGATACGTGTTTTGTCAAACATGTGCGCGCCATTACCGGGCTGGATTTTGAAACCGCCCCCAACAAGTTTGAAGCGCTGGCCGCGCATGACGCCATGGTCGAACTATCCGGCGCGCTGAACGTGCTGGCGGCCTCCCTGATGAAAATTGCTAATGATATTCGTCTTTTGGGGTCGGGGCCGCGCTGCGGGATCGGCGAGATTATCCTGCCCGCCAATGAGCCTGGCTCGTCAATCATGCCGGGCAAGGTCAACCCGACCCAGTGCGAAGCCATGACCATGGTCTGCGCGCAGGTTATGGGGAACCATGTCGCGGTCACCGTCGCGGGCAGTAACGGCCATTTTGAACTGAATGTTTTCAAGCCGGTCATGATTTACAACGTCCTGCAATCTATCCGGCTTTTGGGCGACGCCATCAACAGCTTCACCGACAACTGCCTGATCGGGATCACGCCGAACCATGAGCGCATTGACAAGCTTTTACATGAAAGCCTGATGCTGGTGACGGCGCTGAACCCGCATATCGGCTATGATAATGCCGCAAAAATCGCGAAAAAAGCCTATGAAGACGGTTCCACGCTTTTGGAGGCAGGCATTGCGCTGGGGCTTTTAACGGCGGCGCAATTCGCGGAATGGATTGATCCGCAATCCATGACAAAACCGCGCGATCAGGATTAACATTGACCGCTTTGACGCAGCGCTGCTACGCCCCAACCAAAACGCAGGCCTCATCGAAAGACGGCATGTCATGAAGAAATATTCCGTTCGCATTGACGGCCATCATACCAGCGTCACTTTGGAAGAGGCTTTTTGGGAAGAGCTTTGCCGCCTTGCCAAAGAGCAAAACCTGCCGGTCAGCGCCCTGATCACAGAGATTGACCGCACGCGGGATAATAACAACCTTTCCGGCGCCCTTCGGCTTTATGTCCTGACATGTCTGCAGGACAAGATCAGCGCCTTGTCAAAAAGCTGAAAACCGGGTGCGCTCTTTCGTGATGTTCCGGTTTTGGAAGCTTTATGTGATTTCATTCCCGGATGCCCGCTCAAAGCGGGCATGACAAGGAAGAATTCGTTGCAATCCCTGCCTTCTTCTTTTTTGTTACTCCGTCCCTCTAACCATTTAACAAATTGATTTTAAAATGTTTTTTATATTCTTCTCCATATCCGTAAATTTTACGGAAAATTTATTTCAAATTTTATTAAAAATGTAAATCTCTTGGTAACTATTTGCGGGTTATTCTGGGCACAAGAGGGTTGGATTCTGTCTTCATGACGTGTTCTTCGATTTATTCCGAACCAAGAGATGCTATTTTATGTACGATATTTTGCTCAAACATCTTGAATCAACATTAAGCGCGAACGGCATTGCTGCTTATATATGGGATATTTCCGGTGATGATATGACATGGTCGGGCGATGTCGCACATTTATTTGGCGACGAGGCAATTGACCGCAATGCGTTAAATATGCGTGTAAGCCCTCAGGACCTTCCGCAACGTCTGTCTTCACTTCGTGCATTGGCGGACGGATATGACGCCGATAGCAACGAACATTCTGTCACGATTCATTATAAAGTCAGAGGTGAAAACGGTCATTTTACAGATGTTGTTGAAACGGCATCTGTGAAAAAGAATGAGTCCGGGGCTGTGATTATTTGCGGTTTTATTCGCCGCGCAGATAACGGTAACAATTCCGCCGCGCGTCCGCAGGCGGTAGCAGCTCCACCCACGCCGGTGGCAACGCTTCAGGCACAAGCAGCGCCTCCAGCTGCCGCAATGGACGGGGGCCCTGTGTGCGCCCTGCATCAGGGACGCAAGGCCATGGGTAGCAAGCTTGATTTATGGTTTTCTCAAAAAGGCAGGAACCAGCAATCGGTCAGCTATTTAATGGCGGTCGGGATCGACCGTACATCAATGTTTAACGAGGTTATGGGGCATCGGCAGGTTGATGAGATTATCGAGCAGACCGGTCAGCGCCTGAAGAAGATCATTGGCGATGCCGGTGTGGTATGCCGCATAGATGGTGATGTGTTCGGATTGTTTTTTGAAAAAGCACCGCATAACGAAATGGCGGCGGTGGCGCGTCATATTCTGACCAATTTTCAATATTCCCCGGTCAAAGTTGGCGATCGTTCGGTCGTTCTGAGCCTGTCGATCGGCGGGGTTTTGGTGCGTCATATTCCGGGACGCGATGGAGCAGCTTTCCTGACCAAGGCGGAAGCGGCGCTGCGTAAGGCAAAAGAAAAAGGACGTAATTGCTTTGTCGCTTATCATGATGCTTCAGAAGATTTTAACCGCCATAAAACATTGCTGGAATCGGGCGCTTGCGTCATTAATGCCTTGAAAGAGAAAAGATTTCGCCTTGCCTTCCAGCCGGTGATGGGCGCGCAGACGCATCAGGTGTCCTTTCATGAGGGATTAATCCGGATGCAGGATGAAGATGGACAGATATTGCCGGCGGGGTCATTTATGCCCGCGATTGAATCGCTGGGGCTTAGCCGCATTATTGACCAGCAGGCTTTGTTGCTGGCGATTGAAGAACTGGAAATGTTCCCTGACTTAAATTTGTCGGTTAATGTGTCGAATTTGACACTGGCCGGTCAGGATTGGTTGCGGAGTCTGGTGTCGGCCTTGCGGGACCGTCCAAGTCTGGCACAGCGCCTGATCATTGAAATTACCGAAAGTGCGGTTATCCAGAATATCAAACGGACGGAAAAAATCGTCAATACGTTGCGGGATCTGGGTGCGCGTGTGGCGCTGGATGATTTCGGCGCGGGCTATACGGCCTTTTCCCAGCTGAAAGACCTGAATGTTGACATCATAAAGATCGATAAATCCTTTATCCGTAATATCGATCAGGATCATAACCATCTTTTCGTCCAGACATTACAGCGCCTGGCTGATGGCGTGAATGTTGAAACCGTTGGCGAGGGCGCGGAAACCCACTCCGAAGCACAAATCTTACGCGAAGACGGCATCACCCATATTCAGGGATATGTTTACGGCTTTCCACAGGTCGAACGTGTCTGGCTGCCGAAAGACCACATGAATCGCCGCATTTTGTTCAATGAAAGTAACGGCGACCGCGAAGATATATTTGTAGATAAGATACTGCACGGCATCAATCTCGTCGGTCATTGAGTGCCGGTGCCGCTTGAGGGCGCTTAGACACAGCGCCCTCACGGCTTATAGCTTTGATTTTTTTATTTGCTGCGCGTCAGGCGCTCGATTTCTTTTTCCATTTCGGCGATATTTTTCTTCAGCATATCAACCTGCTTGTCGGCTTCTTTGGCGAGTGCGCTCCCGCCCGCAGCAAAAGGCGTCCATGCCCGCATGGCATTTTCAAACATAGCCATGTTTTTGCGGTTCATTTCTTCCAGCGCATTTACCGGGCTCATCATGCCTTCAAATGACTTGCTGAATTGTTCTTTGAACTGCTCCTGATTTTTGCTGAAAGTTTCCAGCGTATGCTCAAGATAATTCGGGACAAGCGATTGCATGCTGTCGCCGTAAAAGCTGATGAGCTGGCGTAAAAACGGTGTCGGCAACAGATTTTCACCCTTGCCTTCCTGATCGACAATAATCTGGGTCAGGACATGACGGGTCAGATCTTCGCCGGTTTTCGCGTCATAAACGACAAATTCGTGTCCTTCCTTGACCATCAGGCAAAGATCGTCAAGCGTGACATAGCTGCTGCGGCCCGTGTCATAAAGACGACGATTGGCGTATTTTTTGATGACAGTCGGCTTGTTTTCTTTTGCTTTTGCGGTTGCCATTTTTTAAATCCTTTCTATGATTGTGCTTATGTTTCTTGCACCGCACCATTATGCACAATTTTGTGCGGTGTAAAAGCAAAATCATATAACGTGCCTGATGCGGCCAAAACAGGTCTTTCGAGGGATATGAATAATCACGAAAAACAAGAGCGGGTATTTAAAAGGCAAGGGCCGGCCGGTCTTGCGCTGCAGATGGGCATGGTGGCAGCGGAATATTACAGCGCACAAAAAAATCCTGATTTTTCGAGACATGACATAGAGCAAATGCTGGCAGGAATTCGCCGCTATCAGGCGCATGATTTTGTGCGGCCAGAGCCGCCTCACGAAGAGGTCTGGCAATCCGGCACGGTGCGGCTTTATCGGGTAGCTCCGGCGGACGGGAACGCAGACAGGGACAGCGCGAAAGACACGCCCGGCTTATTGCTGGTACCGTCATTGATTAATCGCTCGGCTATTTTGGACTTGCTGGCTGAAAAATCTTTTGCGCGATGGATGGCCGGTAAGGGGATCAGGGTTTTCCTGTTGGATTGGGGTGATCCTGTGCAGGATGTCGCTCTTGCCACGATGGATGACTTGCTGGATCAACGGCTTGTTCCGGCGATGCGCTTTGTTGCGAATACGTGCGGAGGAAAGCTGAATGTTATGGGCTATTGCATGGGCGCAACGATGACGGTTGCGGCCTGTGTGCTGGCCAAAGATATTGTGCGGGGCGCGATTTTTGTGGCCGGGCCGTGGGATTTCGCTGCCGGAGATAATGCGCTGCACCGCCATGTGAAAGCAGGCACGCCACAGGCCATGCAGATCATCGCGCAGCGCAATATGTTGCCCCGGCAATGGATTGAAAATGTTTTTGCTGCATCCAATACCGATCACGCGGTCAGGAAGTTTATAAAATTTGCAGCAATGGATCCGCAAAGCGATGAAGCGCGTTTGTTTGTTGCGGTCGAGGACTGGCTGAATGACGGGGTTGACCTGCCTGCGGATATTGCACGCACCTGTATTGCCGACTGGTATGGAC
>SKGD01000101.1 GCA_007117665.1 Alphaproteobacteria bacterium | reverse complement strand
TCATACGCCGTTTTTCACGAATTACCGTCCGCAATTTTACTTCCGTACGACAGATGTGACGGGCGAGGTGAAGTTGCCTGAGGGCACCGAGATGGTGATGCCCGGTGACAACGTGAAGATGACGGTTGAGCTGATCGCGCCGATCGCCATGAATGAAGGCCTGCGCTTCGCTATCCGCGAAGGCGGCAGAACCGTCGGCGCCGGCGTCGTCTCCAAAATTATCGAGTAAGCGGAAGGTACGACAATGGATACGCAAAGCATAAGAATTCGGCTCAGAGCATTTGATCACAGGGTTCTGGATCAATCTGCGGGTGAGATTGTCAATACGGCAAAACGCACCGGTGCTTCGGTGCGTGGCCCTGTGCCGCTGCCGACACGGATCGAGCGTTTCACGGTTATTCGTTCGCCGCACATTGACAAGAAATCCATGGAGCAGTTTGAAATGCGGACGCATAAAAGATTGCTGGATGTCGTCGAGCCGACGCCGCAAACGATTGATGCGCTGATGAAGCTTGATCTGCCGGCTGGCGTTGACGTTGAAATTAAAATTATGGATCAGTCGGTCGCAGCTTAAAAAACGACATGCTGATCCCTATGTTGGGGCTTGTTTGAAAAAGCAGGTTCAACCTCTGGGAAAAAGGAAAGAAAGAAATGAGAACCGGATTAATTGCGCGCAAGGAAGGGATGACCCGCGTTTTTGACGCAGAGGGTCGTCACGTTCCCGTGACCGTGTTGAAAGTTGATAATTGCCAGGTCGTGTCCGTGCGTGAGCAGGACAAGCACGGCTATAGCGCTGTCCAGCTTGGTGCGGGCGCGGCGAAGGCAAAACGCACATCAAAAGCGATGCGCGGCCATTTCGCCAAGTCGAAAGTGGAGCCAAAGCGCAAGATGGCAGAATTTCGCGTTGACCCGGCTAATGTCCCGGATGTCGGAGCGGAGCTGAGCGCTGCGCATTTTGTACCGGGACAATATGTTGATGTCACCGGCACGTCGAAAGGTAAAGGCTTTGCCGGTGCGATGAAGCGTCATAATTTTGGCGGTATGCGTGCCAGCCACGGCGTGTCGATCTCTCACCGGGCGCATGGTTCGACCGGTCAGTGTCAGGATCCCGGAAAGGTCTTTAAAGGCAAGAAAATGGCCGGGCATATGGGTGACGAGACGGTTACGACCCAGAATTTGCAGATTGTCGCTGTTGATGCGGATCAAAATCTGGTGTTGGTCAAAGGTGCTGTCCCCGGTGCGAATCAGGGCTGGGTTCTGATCAGCGATGCGGTAAAGAGAGCGGCACCGACAGATGCGCCTTTGCCTGCGGCAGTTCGCGAGGGTGCGAAGCCGGCGGCCAATGAAAGCAAGGTCAAGAGTGAGTCTGAAAGCGTTGAAGCCGCTGGAGAGACTCAGCAGCAAGAGAAGAAGGGCCAGGAATAATGAAAATTGCGGTCAAAAATCTGGAGAACAAGGCAGCTGGCGAGATTACGCTGGATGATGCTATTTTCGCCGTTGAGGTGCGTAACGACATATTGCATCGCATGGTCAACTATCAGTTGAACAAGCGCCGCGCCGGTACGCACAAGGTTAAAGGACGCTCTGAAGTATCCGGGCGCAGCCAGAAGCCGTGGCGCCAAAAAGGCACCGGCCGGGCGCGTGCGGGTGATTTGAAGCGGCCGCAGGATCGTGGTGGCGGGATTGTTTTCGGCCCGGTCGTTCGCAGCCATGCCACTGACCTGCCGAAAAAGGTTCGCAGGCTTGCGCTGAAAATGGCGCTGTCCAGCAAGGCGTCGAACGGCAAGCTGATTATTCTTGACGAAGCAAAGGCCAAGGATCATAAAACCAAGCCGGTTGCGGAAGCATTGGGCAAGTTTGGTTTTGAGTCGGCTTTGATTGTTGGCGGCAAAGACATTGATGTGAATTTCGCGCGTGCGACGGCAAACCTGCCGCGTATCGATGTGCTGCCAAGCGAAGGGGCGAATGTTTATGACATTTTGCGCCGTGATACGCTGGTTCTGACAAAAGAAGCCGTCAATGATCTGACGGAAAAACTGAAAGGCTAGGAACGATGGCAAAGGCAAAGAAACAAGACGCACAGGCCTGGATGTATGACATTATCTCCAGCCCGGTTGTGACGGAAAAATCAACGCTTGGGTCGCAATACGGACAAGTGACGTTTCGTGTGCCGTTGACGGCAACGAAGCCGGCGATTAAACAGGCTGTCGAAGTATTGTTCGGCGTGAAGGTCAAAGCGGTCAATACGTTGATCAGCAAGGGAAAGACCAAGCGTTTCAAAGGTCGCATCGGTAAGCGCAGCGACTATAAAAAAGCGATGATCACGCTTGAAGAAGGCCAGACAATTGACGTTGGCACGGGACTCTAAGAAAGAAGGCACGAGACAATGGCACTGAAAAAATTTAAACCAAGAACGGCTGGAACGCGTCAGCTGGTAATCACCGACCGCAGCGAGCTGTGGAAGGGCCAGCCGGTCAAGCGTCTGACGGAAGGCCTGCGTAAGACGGGTGGTCGTAACAATACCGGCCGTATTACAACGCGCCATATTGGTGGCGGTCACAAGCGCCGTTACCGCCTGATTGACTGGAAGCGTAACAAGTGGGATATGGAAGCCACGGTCGAGCGGATTGAATATGATCCGAACCGTACGGCGTTTATCGCTTTGGTAACGTATGAAGATGGCGAGCAGCGTTACATTATCGCGCCGCAGCGCCTGCAGGTTGGTGATAAAGTTGTCGCCGGTGAAAAAACCGACGTCAAGCCGGGCAACGCGATGGTGATGAAGAACATGCCGGTCGGCACGATCATCCACAACATCGAAATGAAGCCGGGTAAAGGCGCGCAAATGTGCCGCAGCGCCGGGACATACGCCCAGCTGGTCGGCCGTGATCAGGGCTATGCCCAGATCAAGCTGCCATCCGGTGAGTTGCGGGTTGTGCGTCAGGAATGCATGGCAACGGTTGGCGCGGTGTCCAACCCGGATAATATGAACACCAACAAGGGCAAGGCCGGTCGTAATCGCTGGCTTGGCAAGCGCCCGACTGTACGTGGTGTTGTTATGAACCCGGTCGATCACCCGCATGGTGGCGGTGAAGGCCGTACATCCGGCGGTCGTCATCCGGTGACACCGTGGGGCAAGCCGACCAAGGGCTATAAAACCCGTAAGAATAAACAGACGGATAAATATATTATCCGCCGCAAGAAGAAGTAAGGAGTGACAAACAGATGGCACGTAGTCTGAGAAAAGGTCCGTTTGTAGAGCGCAGCCTGTTGAAAAAGGTTGATGCTGTGCGTGCGGGAGGCAAGAACGAGGTGATCAAGACATGGTCGCGCCGTTCGACGATTTTGCCGCAATTTGTCGGCCTGACATTTGGCGTTTATAACGGCAAGAAATTTATCCCGGTTCTGGTTTCCGACCAGATGATCGGGCATAAGCTCGGTGAATTTGCGCCGACCCGTACCTATCACGGTCATGGGGCGGACAAGAAAGCGAAGAGGGGCTGATTATGGGACAGACAGCAAACGCGAAGCGTACGAAAGATAACGAAGCGATGGCGATGGCGAGACATCTTCGCACCAGCCCTTATAAGCTGAATCTGGTTGCCGAGACAATTCGCGGCCAAAAAGCCGAGAAGGCGTTGATTGACCTGACATTTTCCAAGCGCCGTATCGCGCAGGATGTGAGAAAAGTTTTGCAGGCTGCCGTTGCGAATGCGGAAAATAATCACGGTCTGGATGTGGACAGGCTGTATGTTGCCGAGGCTTATGTCGGGAAAAGCGTAACGATGAAACGTTTCCGCGCTCGCGCCCGCGGCCGTGCAAGCCGTATTATAAAACCTTTCAGCCGCTTGACGGTCGTGGTCAGAGAAAAAGAGGAAGCATAAGCGATGGGACAGAAGATTAACCCGATTGGATTGCGCGTAGGGATCAACCGGACATGGGATTCCCGCTGGTTTGCTGACCGGAACTATGCTGATAAGCTGGTTCAGGATCTGAAGCTGCGTGAATTCGTCAAGGAACATCTGAAAGCCGCCGGGATCAGCAAGGTGATTATCGAGCGCGCGGCACAAAATACGACCGTCACGGTTTACACGGCACGTCCGGGTGTGATTATCGGTAAGAAGGGTGCGGATATTGAAAAATTGCGCCGCAAGCTTTCCGAGCGTGCCCGGAGCGATGTCGCGCTGAATATTGTTGAGATCCGCAAGCCGGAAATTGACGCACAGCTTGTTGCTGAAGGTGTCGCGATGCAGCTTGAGCGCCGCGTGTCGTTTCGCCGCGCCATGAAACGGGCGGTGCAATCGGCTTTGCGTCTGGGTGCGGAAGGTATCCGGATTGCTGTGTCGGGTCGTTTGGGCGGTGCGGATATTGCGCGGACGGAATGGTATCGCGAAGGGCGCGTGCCGCTTCATACATTGCGCGCTGATCTGGATTACGGCACGGCCGAGGCTTTGACAACGTACGGTATTATCGGTGTTAAGGTCTGGATTTATAAGGGCGATATTATGGAGCATGATCCGATGGCGCGTGACAAGCGTGTTCAGGATACGCAAGGCGGCATGCCGCGCGGTAAGTAATGCGGATTGATGGATTGACCTGAGAAATTGTAAGAGAGAAAAGCGATGTTACAGCCGAAGAAAACAAAGTTCAGAAAGCAGCATAAAGGCCGCATTCACGGGAACGCGAAAGGTGGTTCGCAGCTGAATTTCGGGGCGTATGGCTTGAAGGCGCTGCAGCCTGAGCGTATTACGGCGCGTCAGATCGAAGCCGCACGGCGGGCGATGACTCGTCACATGAAACGTCAGGGCAAGGTCTTTATCCGGATTTTCCCCGATGTGCCGGTGTCGAAAAAGCCGCTTGAGGTGCGTCAGGGTAAAGGGAAGGGCTCGCCTGAATATTGGGCATGCCGCGTGAAGCCCGGCCGTATCATGTTTGAAATTGACGGCGTTCCCGAAGCGCTGGCACGTGAAGCGCTGGAGCTGGCTGCAGCGAAATTGCCGATCCAGACGAAGTTTATCGCGCGTGTTGGCGGGTGATAAAGGCAGAGAGACAGAATTTAAGGAGTAAGAGCCATGAAGGCGGAAGAGTTTAAAGGCAAAACGGAAGATGAATTGAAGAAGCTGATTCTTGATCTCAAGAAAAAGCAATTCAACCTGCGTTTTCAGAAGTCCCAGGGGCAACTGGAAAACACAGCGCAGATTCGTACTGTGCGCCGTGATATTGCCCGCGCGAAGTTGTTTTTGAGCCAGCAGACCGCCGGCGCGACACAACCGGGCGTGAAAAAGGAAGCGCCGAAAAAAGCGGCTTCAAAAGCAAAGAAATCCGGCACGAAGGCCGCTTAAAAGAATATAGGAGTTAGAAAAGATGCCACGTCGTATATTGGAAGGTGATGTCGTTAGCGACAAGATGGACAAGACCGTAACGGTTCTGGTCGAGCGCCGCTTCGCGCATCCGGTTTACAAAAAATACGTCAAGCGCACGGATAAATATGCCGCGCATGATGAAGGTAACGTGTTTAAAGTCGGCGATCGCGTACAGATTGAAGAGTGCCGCCCGATTTCTCGTCGCAAGACATGGCGTGTGATTACGGCGACACCGGAAGGGCGTGCCCCGTCTGTGAAAAAAGAAACCGCGAAGCCGGCAGAAAAAAAGCCTGTTGCGAAAAAAGAGGCTGCTGAAAAAGAGACGGCCAAGAAAGCTGCCCCGAAGAAAAGCGCTCCTAAAGACGCAAAGACGGTAGCTGCTAAAAAGCCCGCAGCGAAAAAAGCAGCGCCGAAAAAAGAAACGGCCAAGAAGAAGGATGAAAAGAAATGATCCAGGTTGAATCAAAGCTTGATGTTGCGGATAACAGCGGTGCGCGTCAGGTACAGTGCATCAAGGTTCTGGGCGGATCCAAACGTAAATATGCGCGGATCGGCGATGTGATCGTTGTGTCGGTAAAAGACGCTATTCCGCGTGGCCGTGTGAAAAAGGGCGACGTGATGCAGGCTGTGATTGTCCGTACGGCAAAGCCTTTGCTGCGCGATGACGGCACGGCGATCCGTTTTGACCGTAATGCGGCGGTTCTGATTAACAAGCAGAAAGAGCCCGTCGGAACCCGTATTTTTGGCCCTGTGACCCGCGAACTGCGCCGCAGAGGCTTTATGAAGATTATTTCGTTGGCGCCGGAGGTGTTATAATGAGCAGCGTAAAAACAAAATTGAAAAAAGGCGACGGCGTTATTGTCCTGACCGGTAAGGATAAGGGCAAAAAAGGCGAGATCTTGAAAGTCCTGCCGCAGGAAAGCCGCGTGATCGTTCAGGGCGTTAATGTGGTTAAAAAACACCGCAAGCCGTCTCAGGCTGCGCCTCAGGGCGGGATTGAGACGATCGAGAAATCGATTCATATATCGAATGTAGCACTGGTCGATCCGAAAGAAGAGAAGCCGACCCGTGTGGGCTACAAGGCGTTGAAGGACGGAAAAAAAGTCCGTGTGGCCAAACGTTCTGGTGAAACAGTTGAATAGACAGGAACAGACCGATGCAACCTCGTTTTAAAGAAAAATATGAGAAAGAGCTGAAAGGCCGCATGAAAGAGAAGTTCGGTTACGAGAACGATCATGCGATTCCGCGGCTTGAGAAAATTGTCATCAATATGGGCGTTGGCGACGCATCCCAAAATCGCGGCTTTATTGATGGCGCGGTAAAGGATCTGACCCGTATCAGCGGCCAGCAGCCGGTTATTACCAAGGCGCGCCAGTCCAACGCATCTTTCAAGCTGCGTGAAGGCATGGCGATTGGCACCAAGGTGACATTGCGCCGGGAGCGTATGTACGAATTTCTGGATCGTCTGGTGACGATTGCCCTGCCTCGTGTCCGCGATTTCCGCGGCATTAACGGCAAGAGCTTTGACGGGCGCGGCAATTATGCCATGGGTCTGAAAGAACAGATTGTTTTCCCCGAGATCGAGTATGACAAGGTCGACAAGATCCGCGGGATGGACATTATTATTTGCACGACGGCCAACACCGATGAAGAAGCGAAAGAGCTTTTGCGCGGTTTTGACATGCCGTTCAAGAATTAAGGAAAGGAAGTGTAAGCATGGCTAAAGTCAGTGCCGTACAAAGAGACATCAAACGCCGCAAGCTGGAAAAGAAATATGCCGGCAAGCGGGCGCGGCTGAAAGCGATCATCGACGATCAGAACGCGCCGATGGAAGAGCGTTTTCAGGCTGTCCTGAAACTGGCGGAACTGCCGCGTAACTCGTCCAAGACCCGTCTGCGCAATCGTTGCGCGATGACAGGTCGTCCGCGCGCGCACCACCGTAAATTCAGGTTGTGCCGTGTTGTTTTAAGAGATCTGGCTTCACGCGGGGAATTGCCCGGCGTTACGAAGTCCAGCTGGTAGAAATTTATTCGGAGGATATCGCAAGATGACTATGAGTGATCCCCTAGGAGATATGCTGGCGCGCCTGAAAAACGGCCTGCATGCGGGAAAAGTGAAGATTCGTGTTCCGGTGTCAAAGCACAAGACATCTGTTTTGGATGTGTTGGTGCGCGGCGGTTACATTCGCGGTTATAACATTGTCGATCTCGGCAGCAATAAAAAAGAGATTGAGATCGAGCCGAAATACGATTCCGGCGAGCCGGTTATTCGTGAGCTGCGCCGTGTTTCAAAACCCGGACGCCGCGTTTATTTCGGTGCGAATGATTTGCCGCGTTTTCACAACGGGCTGGGCGTGACGGTGGTATCGACCCCCAAAGGCGTTTTGTCCGATCATGAAGCGCGCGAGCAAAATGTAGGCGGCGAAGTTATTTGCCAGGTATTTTAAGAGGACGGAAATTATGTCACGTTTAGCAAAAAACCCGATAGATATTCCGGCTGGCGTCACGGTTGAAGTGAATGGTCAGGATGTCAAGGTGAAAGGCCCGAAGGGCGAACTGAGCATGCGCGTTCATGACGAAGTTTCCGTTGCGTTGCAGGATAATGAGCAAGGCAAACAGGTCAAGCTTGAGCGCCGTTCCAACAGCCGCGCGGCGCGTGCCCTGTGGGGAACGATGTGGAGCCTTGTGCGGAACATGATCAACGGTGTGAATGAAGGCTACACGAAGAAGCTGGAAATTCAGGGTGTTGGTTATCGTGCCAACATGCAGGGTAACACACTCGTGATGCAGCTGGGCTTCAGCCACGATGTGCAATATCCGATTCCGCAAGGCGTCACGGTGACGGTTGATAAGCAAACCAGTATTTCGGTTTCCGGGATCGACAAGGAACTTGTTGGCGCGGTCGCGTCGAAAATCAAGTCTTTCAAGCCGCCGGAGCCTTATAAAGGAAAAGGTATCCGTTACGAAGGACAGTTTGTCCTGCGTAAAGAAGGCAAGAAGAAATAAGGATTAAAGCCATGACACAGAAATTAAGTGCAAAACAGCGCCGGTCGTACCGGACAAGAAACAAGATCCGTCAGGTTAACATCCTGCGCAATGCGGTGCGTGAAGTGCGTCCGCGCTTGTCGGTACACCGCACCGACCGCCAGATTTACGCCCAGATCATTGATGATGTTAAAGGCGTAACGGTGGCGGCGGCGACGTCGCTCGACAAAGAGCTTGGTCTGAAAAAAGGGAACGATGCCGAAGCGGCGAAAAAAGTTGGCAAACTGGTCGCCGAACGTGCGAAAAAGGCCGGGATCAAACAGGTTGTTTTTGATCGTGGGTCATTTTTGTACCATGGCCGTGTGAAATCATTAGCCGAAGGCGCCCGTGAAGGCGGCCTTGAGCTCTAAAACGAAGGAAGGACAGAGAATGGCTAGAGGAGCAGAACAGCAGAAACGTGGCGAAGAATCGGAACTGATCGAGCGTTTGGTCGGGATCAACCGCGTGGCCAAAGTGGTCAAAGGTGGTCGCCGTTTCGGTTTTGCCGCCCTGATGGTTGTTGGTGACGGTCGTGGTCGCGTTGGTTTCGGAATGGGCAAGGCCCGTGAAGTTCCCGAAGCTATTCGCAAGGCGTCCGAGCAAGCGCGCCGCAATATGATTCGCGTGCCGTTGCGTGAAGCACGCACCTTGCATCACGATATCAAGGGGCGTCATGGTGCGGGCAAGGTCTTGCTGCGTTCGGCGCCTCCCGGTACGGGGATCATTGCCGGCGGTCCGTTGCGTGCGGTATTTGAAGCGCTGGGCATTCAGGATGTTGTTGCCAAGGCAGTCGGGTCAAATAACCCTTATAGCATGGTGAATGCGACGTTTGATGCTTTGAGAAACACGGAAAGCCCGCGTCAGGTTGCGTCTCGCCGTGGCAAGAAGGTCAGCGAGATCATTGCAAACCGCGAAGCGGATCGTTCGCAGGCTGAAGTAATGGCCAATGCACAGGAAGAAGATGAAGGATAAAGCGATGGCTGAGAAAACAGAAACAAAAGCGAAAGCACCGGCAAAAAAAGCGCCCGCAAAAGCACCAGCGAAGCCTGCTGCCCAGAGCGCACCGAAGCAGAAAAAGCCTGCCGGAAAGACTGTGCGCGTGACGCAGATCGGCAGCCCGATCGGCCGTCAGGGTTATCAGCGCGCAACTTTGATCGGTCTGGGGCTGAACAAGATGCACCGCACGCGTGAGCTTGAAGATACGCCGGCCGTGCGCGGTATGATTGAAAAAGTGAAACATCTTGTCCGTGTCGAAGACGCGGCCTGAGAACGTAACCAGAGGTTAGTGATATGAAACTGAACGAATTGAAACCTAAGGCAGGATCGGTAACGGGGAAGATGCGTGTCGGCCGCGGGATCGGTTCCGGCAAAGGCAAAACCGCCGGTAAGGGTCACAAAGGTCAAAAAGCGCGCTCCGGTGTTGCGATCAACGGGTTTGAAGGCGGTCAGATGCCGCTTTACCGTCGCCTGCCCAAGCGCGGTTTCAACAATATTTTTGGCAAAAAATATGTAACGTTGAGCCTGAGCCGTTTGCAGGAAGCGATCGACAAAAAGATGATCGACCCGAAAAAACCGGTTGATGAGACAGCTTTGGTCGAAGCCAAAGTCGTGCGCCGCAAAAAAGACGGTATTCGTCTGTTGGGCAATGGTGCGATTAAAACTGGCGTCACGCTGAAAATTTCCGGCGGTGCGACAAAATCGGCGATTGCGGCGGTTGAAAAGGCCGGCGGCAAGGTTGAGATTGTCGAGGCCGAAAAGCCTAAAGCAAAGGCCGAGACGGTTAAAAAAGAGGCTGCATCGGCTGCGGATGAGAAAAAAGCTGCCGCCAAAAAGCCGGCAGCGAAAAAACCGGCTGCCAAGGCGAAGCCAAAGGCTGCGGCAAAGAAATCACCGGCTAAAAAATAAGCGCATAGAAGCCGCATAATTCAAAAAGGGGGCTTGCAGCCCCCTTTTCTTTTGACTATGAATTGAGTGACTTAATAATATTCCGAGGAGTTTTGTATGGTATCCGCCGTTGAACAGCTGGCCAAAAACGCGAATTGGGGAGCGCTCGCCAAGGCGACCGAACTGAAAAAGCGCCTGTTATTCGTGCTGGGGGCTTTGCTGGTTTATCGTCTGGGGACATATATTCCCATTCCCGGAATCGATCCGGTCGTCTGGCAGGAAATCTTCACCCAGCGCGGCGGCGGCATTTTGGACATGTTTAACATGTTTGCCGGGGGCTCTTTGTCGCGCATGACGATCTTTGCGCTCAGCATCATGCCGTATATCTCGGCGGCGATTATCATGCAGATGGCGACGGCGATGTCGCCCAAGCTTGAAGCCCTGAAAAAGGAAGGCGAATCCGGCCGTGTGAAAATTAACCAATATACGCGTTATTTCACGGTTTTGCTGGCGACGGTTCAGGCTTACGGACTGGCTGTCGGGCTTGAAGGAATGCAAGGTTCAGGCGGCTCGGCGGTGATTGATCCTGGTATGTTTTTCCGCCTTTCGACCGTTATCACTATTGTCGGGGGGACGATTTTCCTGATGTGGCTGGGCGAACAAATCACCCAGCGCGGTGTCGGGAACGGTATATCCCTGATTATCTTCGCGGGCATTATCGCCGAATTGCCGCGTGCTTTTGCCAGCACGCTGGAGCTGGGGCGGACGGGTCAGTTCAACTTTCTGATGTTGCTGGCGATCTTTGTCATGGTGGTTGCGGTGATTTTGTTTATCGTGTTTATGGAGCGCGCCCAGCGCCGCGTTCTGGTGCAATATCCCAAGCGTCAGGTCGGAAACCGCATGACGGCGGGAGAACAGAATTTCCTGCCGCTGAAAATGAATACAGCCGGGGTGATCCCGCCGATTTTTGCATCGGCTCTGTTGCTGCTGCCGATGACGATTATTGGCTTTACCGGCGCTGAAGGCGGGGACTTTACCGCGACGCTGGCGCGTTTCCTGCAGCATGGCGAGCCGGTCTATATGTTGCTATATGGCAGTTTGATCGTGTTTTTCTGCTTCTTTTATACGGCTATCGTTTTCAATCCTCAGGATAATGCCGATAATCTTAAACGTTATGGCGGCTTTATTCCCGGTATTCGTCCCGGAACGGCCACGGCGGATTATCTGGATTATGTCCTGACCCGTATTACCACGGTGGGGGCGCTTTATCTGGCCTTTATCTGTTTGCTGCCTGAATTTTTGCTGGCGCAATACAGCCTGCCATTTTATTTCGGTGGCACCAGCCTTCTGATTGTGGTGACGGTGACATTGGATACGGTTTCCCAAATTCATTCGCATCTGATCGCCCATCAATATGAAGGGCTGATTAAAAAGGCCAAGCTGCGCGGCACCGGAAGGAGAGGGCGATGAATATCATATTTTTCGGCCCGCCGGCGGCCGGGAAAGGGACGCAGGCCAAGATTATTCAGGATAAATACGGCCTTCAGCAGCTTTCGACGGGCGATATGTTGCGCGCTGAAATTGAGGCAGGAAGCGATCTGGGGCTGAAAGCCAAGACATTGATGGATCAAGGCATGCTGGTGCCCGATGATGTCGTGATCGGGATGATCGCCCGGCGTATTGACTCTCCCGCTTGTGCCAAAGGCGCGATTTTTGACGGCTTCCCGCGCACGGTTGCCCAGGCTGAAGCGCTGGATGATATGTTGGCCGCGCGCGGCAAAAAAATCGATATTGTCATGGCGCTGTCGGTCGATCAGGACAAGCTCGTTGCCCGCATGGAAAAGCGCGCCGCCGAAGAAGGCCGCAGCGATGATAATATCGCGGCGCTGAAAAAGCGGTTGGAGCAATATAATAGCTATGCGGCAGAGGTCTTGCCTTACTATCGCGCGCGCGGCGATGTGCCGGATATTGACGGCAATCAGGACATTGGAGGTGTCACCATGCAAATAGAACGGATTTTGGCGGGAAAGTAAGTCGCCCCGTCTGTTTCGTCCGGCGGGGCCTAAAAACGCTGTTTGCCGCCGCCGCCGGGATCGCCGGTTTTTTGGGTCTGTCGCGCCGTCATCCGCCATCCCCGAAATAAATTGCCTTCCTGACGCATATTTTTATTGACGTAAGCCGCTTAATTCCTATAATGCGGCATCTCTTGGCAGGAGAGGCTTGTCTGTGGCTGTTTTTACGGCCTTTTGCCTTTTTATTGTGCCGGGAGTTTGTATGAAACGGTGTACAAACCGGACGAGGAAAGCTTAACGCGCGGACTCGGACACGGTTTGGCTTGAAACTGGAGAAAAAAATGGCTCGTATTACAGGTGTCAACGTACCTGACAACAAGCGTGTGACGATCGCGCTGACTTATATTCACGGTGTCGGCCGTACCAGAGCGCGCGAAATTTGCGATAGCTGTGGCATTGACCGTACACGCCGCATGAATGAACTATCCGAAGATGAACTGAACCTGATCCGTAAGGAAATTGAGTCCGGAAAATATCTGGTCGAGGGTGAGTTGCGTCGTGAAGTGTCCATGAACATCAAACGCCTGATGGATATGAAATCCTATCGGGGGTTGCGTCACCGTGCCCATTTGCCGGTGCGTGGGCAAAAGACAAAAACCAATGCCCGTACCCGCAAAGGCCCTGCAAAGCCGATTGCCGGTAAGAAGAAATAAGGGAAGCGGAGGATAGATTATGGCTAAACCAGCAAGAACAGCGAAGAAAAAAGTCAAAAAGAATATCACATCCGGCATTGTCCATGTGAATGCGACTTATAACAACACGCTTGTGACCATTACAGACGCACAGGGCAATGTTGTTTCATGGTCATCCGCAGGGATGATGGGCTTTAAGGGCTCCCGGAAATCGACGCCTTATGCTGCGGGCGTGGCGGCGGAAGATGCCGGACGCAAGGCGCAGGAACACGGCATGAAAGAGCTTGATGTTCGTGTCAAAGGACCCGGTTCGGGGCGTGAATCGGCGCTGCGTTCTCTGCAGTCGATCGGTTACACAATCCGTTCGATTCAGGATATTACGCCGATCCCGCATAATGGGTGTCGCCCGCGCAAGCGCAGAAGAGTATAACAGGCGCATTTTACGGGTTCCGGAAGAAACAATTTTTAGAGATAAGGGGATAGAACCTTGATACAGAAAAACTGGCAAGAGCTGATTAAGCCTTCAAAAGTTGAAATTAACCACGGGAAAAATGACAGCACGGTCGGCAAGATCGTTGCGGAACCCTTGGAGCGTGGCTTTGGCCTGACGCTGGGTAACGCGCTGCGCCGCATTTTGTTGTCCTCGCTTCAGGGTGCGGCCGTCACCGGCGTCCAGATTGAAGGCGTTTTGCACGAATTCTCATCGATCGAGGGCGTGCGCGAAGATGTGACGGATATCGTTCTGAACATCAAGGCAATCGCCGTGCGTATGCATGTCGAAGGGCCGAAGAAAATGCGTCTGAATGCCGAAGGGCCTTGCGAGGTCACGGCAGGCATGATCGAAGCCGGTGCGGATATCGAAATTATGAATCCCGATCTGGTGATTTGTACTTTGGATAAAGGCGCGAAACTGTCGATGGAAATGATCGTCAATACCGGTAAGGGATATCGCCCTGCCGCGCATAACCGCCCGGAAGAAGCGCCTGTTGGCCTGATCCCGGTCGATAGCGTGTTCTCACCGGTGCGTAAGGTCACTTATGATGTTGAAGATACCCGGGTTGGCCAGATTACCGACTATGACAAGCTGACGCTGCATATCGAAACAAACGGCGTTATCACACCCGAAGATGCGGTGGCTTATGCCTCCCGTATCCTGCAGGATCAGTTGCAGGTCTTCATCAATTTTGATGAGCCGAAAGAGCAGGCTGAAAAGCGTGAAGAGGAAGATCTTCCCTTTAACAAAAACTTGCTGCGCAAGGTTGAAGAGCTGGAGCTTTCCGTACGGAGTGCAAATTGCCTGAAAAATGACAATATCGTTTATATTGGCGATCTGGTGCAAAAGAGCGAGAGCGATATGCTCCGCACCCCTAATTTCGGACGTAAATCCCTGAACGAGATCAAGGAAGTCCTGACAACGATGGGGCTGCATCTGGGCATGCAGGTCGAAGGATGGCCGCCGGAAAATATTGAAGATCTGGCGAAAAAGATCGAAGAGCCTTACTAATTTCAAGGCTCTTTCGGATGCGGGCGCGGTTGCCCGCCCCGGTTGGATAACAGGCCGAAATTTACGGCCCGGTGTTCGAAACCGGATTAGTGTTATGGCGCTCACCCTGTGAGGCCGCAGCGATAAAACAGAAAGGACTGCGCTGATGAAACACCGTATTAAACAACGCAAGCTTGGGCGTTCGACCCCGCACCGCAAGGCGATGTTGGCGAACATGGCTGCCTCTTTGGTCAAGCACGAGCAGATCGTAACTACTTTGCCGAAAGCCAAGGAACTGCGTCCTTATGTTGAAAAGCTGATTACGCTTGGGAAAAAAGGCGGGCTGGCCAATCGCCGCCGCGCGATTTCTATCATGCGTGACGAACAGCAGGTCGCCAAGATTTTTGACACGCTGGCCGAACGTTACAAAGAGCGTCCGGGCGGTTATTGCCGTGTTTTGAAAGCCGGTTTTCGCTATGGCGATGCCGCGCCGATGGCGGTGATCGAGCTGGTTGATCGTGACCCTGAAGCCAAGGGACAAGATAGCGGCCCCGTGCCGTTTGAAAATGACTTTGAAGCGCCGAATCTGGGCGAAGCAAAAGTCGCACAAGGATAAGAAACGGTAAAATAGAGAAGAGGGTGTGGAACGACAAGTTTCCTCCTCACAAAGCGGCTCTTGCGTGGCAGGGGCCGTTTTGTTTTATCCCCCTTGCCACAGATGTTTCCGGCCGCTAAATAGATAGCTATGTTCAGATCGGCGCCATTGATATTGTTGCTCGTTCTTTTCTTGATTGTGCCGGACGCGATGGCGCGGACGGTGCCGGAAAGCCGTACGCAGATCACGCTATCTTATGCGCCGGTGGTACGTGAAGTCGCACCGGCCGTGGTAAATATTTATACCAGCCGCACTGTTACGCGCCAGGTCAGCCCTTTCATGAACGATCCTTTCTTCGAACAGTTTTTCGGGCGTTCTTTTGGTGGTTTTGGCGCCATGCCCCGCCAGCGTGTTGAAAGTGCGTTGGGGTCGGGCGTGATTGTTGACGCCGCAGGTTATGCCGTGACCAATGCGCACGTTATTGCGGGTGCCGAGGAAATCATAGTCGGCCTGAGTGACGGACGTGAGTTTGAAGCCGAGATTGTCGTGATTGACGAGCCGTCCGATTTGGCGATTTTGAAGATCGATCCGGCAGGAGAGACATTGCCTGCGGTTGACCTGAAGCCCAGCGAGTCGATGGAAGTTGGTGATCTGGTACTGGCAATCGGTAATCCGTTCGGGGTTGGCCAGACGGTCACGGGCGGAATTATATCGGCACAGGCGCGCTCGACATTGAATATTAATGATTATAATTTTTTCATCCAGACGGATGCGGCGATTAATCCGGGTAATTCGGGCGGGCCGTTAGTGGCAATGGACGGCAAGGTGATCGGTATTAATACGGCGATTTATTCCCGTTCAGGCGGCCATATGGGGATTGGTTTTGCGATCCCTTCCGAAATGGTTGCAACAGTGGTGGCGGCGGCGCAGGCCGGGCAAACGGTTGCGGGGCGGGGGATTATTCGGCCGTGGCTGGGTGTCAGTGTACAAAAAGTGACCGCCGATATTGCGGATAGTCTGGCGATTGATACGCCACGCGGTGTTTTGGTGTCTGGTCTGCATCGTGCCAGCCCTGCAAAAAAAGCCGGCTTGCGGGTGGGTGATATTGTGTTGTCGGTGAATGGTCGTACCATCCGCGAACCCGAAGAAATGAAATTCCGCATGGCGACGATCCCGCTTGGCGGAAAGGCGCAGTTTGATGTGTTGCGTGCCGGACAATCCCGTCTTGTTACTGTGACGGCGATTGCCCCGCCGGATGACCCGCCCCGCCATGAGACAACGCTGGATGGCAATCATATTTTACATGGTGTAAGGGTGGCGAATATTAACCCGGCGGTTGCGGTTGAGCTTGGCTTGCGCGAGGAAAGCGGCGTGGTGGTGATGGATGTCGCCCGCCAGTCTCAAGCATCACGGTTTGTTCGGCCGGGTGACATTATTTTGGACGTTATGGATCATTCCGTGGCGCGGGTCGCGGATCTCGAAAAAGCGTTGCGTCAAGGTAGCGGGGCGCAGGGATGGCATTTAACCCTGTCTCGCAACGGGCGGCGTCAACAGATCATGATGCGCTGATTGTGCCCTTATTACGGTGCTGGTTGTTTGCTAACCTGTATCTGATATAGTCGGCTTTGGCGTCCTGTGTCGGGCTGGTTGGCGATGTCTTTCAAATTTTCGCTGATCGTATTTACATTACTTCGATGAGCTTCGATAAAATCATCGAAGCTATCCCATTTTGGTTCATCGGCAAATGTTTTAAGCTCATCACAGGGGAGGGGTATTGTAATCGTCGCGGGTAATGTGCCCATCTTTATGACCTGCTCCTTTGGAGAGATACTGTAAGGTAAGGCGTGGTTGCGCGGTGTTTTGTGGAATTCATAAACGAGTTTTGTCCGGCTGTTGGCAAGAATGCATTGATCTGCTTCGCCTTTTTTATATCCTGTTGGAAGATGCGTATAAAATCTGCCTTCTTGATAACGATCAAGTCGGGTCTTTGTTTTCAGATAATCTGCCGTTTCCAGCAATGCCGGGGGAACTATAAAGTAGGCCGCAATCAGGCCACATGCAATTTTGAAGGAACGACGCAGCTTCGCAGCGTCTTTGTCCGTTTTGGTTTCCTCAGCCATACGTACCTCCCGGAATTTTTTAGGGCTGTTTTTGTAAAGTACAGTTCTATCATTACCCCTTCTTTTAGAGCAAGAAATTTTTACATATTCAAAGTGGCGCGTTTGTCGGCTCCGGAAAGCGGTTCAGCCATATTCAAACGGCATAAATGCTGCTATTTTCTTGTTTAAAATCTTTATTCCCGGACGCGGGAGGAAAGACAGAGCCTTTTACAAAAGCGGAAAAGCATGGCCGGTTTGTTTGAAACATTAGAGGATAAAGACGGTTCCGATGAGCGGCGACCGCTGGCGGATCGTCTGCGGCCGCGCACTTTGGATGATATGGTCGGGCAGGATCACCTGATCGGGCCGGAGGGAACATTGCGGCGCTTGCTGGCGGGCGGGGCGCTGCCATCTTTGATATTATGGGGGCCGCCCGGCTGTGGGAAAACGACTTTGGCGCGGCTTCTGGCGGGACAGACCGATCTGCATTTCGAACAGATTTCGGCGATTTTCTCAGGCGTGGCCGATCTTAAAAAAGTTTTTGAAAGCGCCCGGTTGCGGCGGAAAAACGGCAAGGGAACCTTGCTGTTTGTTGATGAGATTCACCGTTTTAACAAATCCCAGCAAGATGCATTTTTGCCGGTGGTTGAAGACGGCACCATCACATTGATCGGGGCGACAACCGAAAACCCGTCTTTTGAACTGAATGCGGCGCTGTTATCGCGATGCCGGATATGTGTTTTGAACCGTCTGGACGGGACGGCTATTGATGCTTTGCTGCACCGTGCGGAAACGCTCAATGACCGGCCATTGCCGCTGGAGAGCGCGGCGCGGGATGCTTTGATCGCCATGGCGGATGGGGATGGGCGCTATGCCCTGAATATGGCCGAACAGGTTTTGTCCCAAACCGACAGGCTGGATGTCGCCGGATTAAGCGCGTTAGTCAGCCGCCGCGCGCCGCTTTACGATAAAAGCGATGATTCGCATTATAACTTGATCAGCGCTCTTCATAAGGCGGTGCGGGGCAGTGATGCGGATGCGGCTTTATACTGGTTTGCGCGGATGCTGGCGGGCGGTGAAGATCCGCGTTTTTTAGCGCGCCGCCTGACTCGCATGGCCAGCGAGGATATCGGCCTGGCCGATCCACAGGCTTTGTCCGTATGTCTTTCCGCATGGGAGGTGTATGAAAGGCTGGGCAGTCCCGAAGGGGAACTGGCGCTGGCCGAAGCGTTGGTCTATCTGGCAACGGCACCGAAATCCAATGCGGTTTATAAAGCGTACAAGAGCGCCGTGATCGCCGCGAAGGAAACCGGATCGCTGGCGCCGCCCAAACATATTCTGAATGCCCCGACCGGTCTGATGAAAGATCTGGGTTATGGCGCGGAATATCAGTATGACCATGACATGCCGGATGCTTTTTCAGGCCAGAATTACTTTCCCGATGATATGAAGCGCGCTGTGTTTTATGACCCGCCCGCCCGTGGTTTTGAACGCGAGATTAAAAAGCGGCTGGATTATTGGGAGAAATTGCGCGAAAAGAGTATGTCATGATAGCAGGAAAAGAACAGACCATAAAAGTCAAACAGGAAGATGACGGCCAGCGGCTTGATCGCTGGCTGAAGAAATATGTTCCGGAATTGCCTTATGTGCTTGCCCAGAAATTGATCCGCAAGGGCGCGGTCAAAATAGACGGGACGAAAGCACGCATGGATTCCCGCATTGCGGCGGGGCAGGATATTCGCATTCCGGCCTTTGAAATGCGAGGCGCGGCGGGGGGTGAGAAGCCCCCTTACCGGATCAGCGCCGATGATGAAAAAATGATCCGTGCCATGGTGTTATATGATGATGGCGATGTGATTGCGCTGAACAAGCCTGCCGGGCTGGCAACACAGGGCGGCGGCGATGAAAAGCGCCATATTGACGGCATGTTGCCTGTGCTGGCGGGCAAGGACGGCACCGTGCCGCGCCTTGTTCACCGGCTGGATAAAGAGACATCCGGCGTTTTATTGCTGGCACGCAGCGCCGAAGCCGTGCGCAGGCTGGGCAAAAGCTTTAAAGAGCGCAATATAAGAAAGATTTATTGGGCGGTGACCCTGGGGGTTCCCGCACAAAGGGAGGGAACGATCCGCGCGCCGGTCGGCAAGGTCAAAGGCCCGATCAAGGACAAGATGACAATTGATGAGATTGACGGCAAAGGCGCAGTGACCGATTTTGTGGTGATTGACCGTATGCAGTCGGCGCTGGCGTTTGTGGCGTTCTGGCCGCGGACGGGGCGTACGCACCAGATTCGCGTTCATGCGGCGGAGATTCTGGAATGTCCGGTTTTGGGTGACCGGCGTTATGGCGGGCAAAGCGATGAATTTGACGCGCTGGATCTGGCGCCGCGCCTTTATCTGCATGCGCGGCGTGTGATCTTGCCGCATCCTTTGGATGAAACGAAAATGCTCGATATTACCGCACCGCTTGGTGTCGATTTGGCAGGAAGCTGGGAAACGCTGGGTTTTGACTCGCGGTTGAAAGACGACCCGTTTGAGACACTATAGGAACGGTTTTTAGTATCATGGTTTTATTCCGCGAAGATGAACAACGCATAAAAGAAATGGAGCGCGCTGAAAAACGGGCGCGCCAGACTCCTTTGGTAAAATGGGCGCGCCGCTTGTTTAAGATAGGCCTGTGGGTCGGCGGGTTTGTGTTTGTCGGGCTGTATTTGCTGGGGATGCTGGGGGGCGATCACCCCGCCCTGAAAAAAGGGGTCGAGGATTATCTGAACCGTGCCACGGGATATGAAGCGGAGGTTGGCGCATTTGGCGGCCTGCATTTTTTCCCGCAAGTGCGGTTGATCGGCGGCGATATTGTTTTACGGGATCGGGATGGTAACGACGCGGTGACGGTCGAAGGCATTGTGTTTCAAGCCGGTTTTTGGGGCATGACAACGGCGCGCCGTCATGTATCGGCGTTTGGTGTACGCGGTCTGGAGGTGCGCGAAGGTGGCCGCCTGCCGCGCGCTTTGAGGGTTGAGAGCGCTATGCTGGCTGCAGGTGACGAAGAGGAATCACCTGTTTTCAGGGCGGAAGGGCATTATGGCGACCGGCCTTTCGAGATCCGGATGGAGATTGACGCTGTGATGCGCGGCGATCGTGTGCGCTATTTCCGCTTTGCCGATCAGGGTGATTTTATGCTGGCGCTGGGCGATCTTCATGTGCAAGGGCGCTTCGAGACCCCGGCGCGGCGCACGAAAAAGATTATCGTTGAATCGTTGGCGTTGGCCGGGCATGAGCCGTTGCGCGTGACAGTCGGAACTAGTATGCACTGGGAACATCGATCCTTTGATATTGACGTGACGGATGCGCCGGGCGATGTGTCTTATGCGCATGCTGCGCTTCGCACCTATGGCCCTGAAGAACTGGACGGTATCCTGCATTTTAATCCGCATGATGCGTCCGGGGCGCTGGCTTTTCTGGATATATTGATTGTGTTTACCGATATGCTTCATGCTGAAGGCGAAGAAAAAGCGGTTATTTTGCAAGCCTTGAAAGAGGCGCTGGAATGTATGGCGCCGCTGGCCGAAGATGATCTGGCCTTTCGCGCCGCCGGCAGCCTCCATGATCCGGTTTTTGTCCCTATCGTGCCCG
>SKGD01000082.1 GCA_007117665.1 Alphaproteobacteria bacterium | reverse complement strand
CTCAAGCGATGGCGCGGCATTGCTACACGATATGCAAAAAACACCGCTTCATTCCTCGCTGCCGTCCAAATCCGTTGTATCGCTCTTTGGGCAAAAATCTCGTGACTACGCTATCTAGGCGCGCAAGGCAGCTTTTTCGGATATTGTCGCAGGCATGATTTTCTCAAGCCCGCCCATATAAGGCTTCAGAACATCCGGGACGACAATACCACCATCGGCAGGATCGTAATAATTTTCCATCACCGCAATCAGGGCGCGCCCGATCGCCACCCCCGAACCGTTCAGCGTGTGAACGAACTGTGTTTCCTTGACGCCTTGCGGGCGGAAACGCGCTTTCATCCGGCGCGCCTGAAAATCACCGCAATTTGAACAGCTTGAAATTTCGCGGTATCGTTCCTGCCCCGGCAGCCAGACTTCAATATCGTATGTCTTGCGCGCACAAAATCCCGTGTCACCGCTGCACAGCACCACTGTGCGGAACGACAGGCCGAGCTTTTTCAGGACCGTTTCAGCGCAGTCCGTCATGCGCTCATGCTCGGCGGCGCTGTCTTCGGGGCGCGTGATGCTGACCATCTCGACCTTGTAAAATTGATGCTGGCGCAACATGCCGCGCGTATCTTTTCCGGCGCTGCCTGCCTCGGAACGGAAGCAGGGCGTAAACGCCGTATAACGACGCGGCAGGTAGTCCGCATCAATAATGCAGTCCGCGACAATATTGGTCAGGGACACCTCGGCCGTCGGGATCAACCAGTGTCCCTGTTCTGTACGAAACTGGTCTTCGGCGAATTTCGGCAACTGCCCCGTGCCATAGAGCGCATTATCCCGCACCAAAAGCGGCGGACTGACTTCCGTATAGCCGTGTTCCGAGGTGTGAAGATCGATCATAAACTGTGCCAGGGCGCGTTCCAGACGGGCAAGCCCGCCATGCAACAGGACAAAACGGCTGCCCGACATCTTGGCGGCGACCTCGAAATCCATCATATCCAGCGCCGCGCCAATCTCGAAATGCTCTTTCGCACCACCGGGCATCGGTGTTGCTTCACCATGACGGCGAATCTCGACATTATCGCTTTCATCCGCGCCGTCCGGCACATCGTCATCGAGTAGATTCGGTAAAGTTGAGAGGCGCCAGTTTAATTGCTCAGCAAGCTCTTTCTCACGCTCTTCCATCTCTGTCATTTTATGCTTGATAGTCGAGACGCGCTCTTCCATGGCGGATGTATCGGTACCTTCGCGTTTTTTCTGACCGATCTCTTTGGATATCGTGTTGCGCTCCTGCTGCAATCTTTGCAAATCCGTCTGCAAATAGCGTCGTTCCTCATCAAACCCCAAAATTGAGGCAGTATGCCCCCTTAATTCCCGCCGTGCCCAGCCTTTATCAAACAAGTCCGGATTGTCCCTGATCGCCTTGATGTCATGCATAATGTGGTTTCTCCATTTTCATTTGCGCCCGCAATGTCTTGAAATAACCGGACGAAATCTGGGAAAGCTCCGGTAAGGGCGTGCTTTTCAATCGGTTTGTCGCCGTAAAATGCTGGCGCAAGGTCGCGAGATCATAAAATGTTTCAATGAGATATGCGTTATTTTGCTCAAGCCAGCGCGTCAGGTTAATTTCCGTGTAATCGTTCTGGGTGCCGATCCTGACCGCCCACGACACCTCTTTTTTGCGCTTTTTACCGACCAGATAATCCGCCACAAATTTCAATTTTTCTTCCGGGGTAAATATTTTGCTTTCCATGATCCGTGCCAGCGGATGACGGGCGGTGCGTCTGGTATGTGCCGTTCCCGCCCCCTTATCAGGCAGGGATGCCAGCAATGCCGCAAGATCGCCCACCGGTAACGGCTCTTCCGGGTCTTCGGGGAATAAAAGATCGCGCCAGTCTTGCGGCACGCGATTATAGGTCAGCAGATTTTGACGAAAACCATAGCTGTCAGCCATTTTGTCTGCGATCAGCCCAATCAGCGCCCGCTTTGCGCGCCCGTCACGGTCACGTTTCCGCAGGCAGTCTGATATTGCGTCCTCAATATCGTATTTTCCCCTGACCGTTTCATCAATACACGGGCGCGGCGCATCCGTATAATAAAGCGGGCCGTCCGGCAACGAACGACCGCCAGCCGACACGCTGCCATCAAGCAGGGTCGCACGGCTAAATCCGGCTTTCAGGCTTTCGATATACGGGTTAATGTCCCGACCGATACAAACACCCTTAAGCTTGGAATGCGCCTTGTAAAAAAACGGTTTCACCGCCACCATGAAAATTCTGTCCCTTTGAGGTCGAAAACAAGCTATACTTATTCGGCTCAAAACCCTAGTCAAACTCTGTCAGGCTGTCAATCAAATCACAAGGGAGATCGCGGCGTGCCCGGCCATCTAAATCATGTTGTGACGATCACCGAACCGGATCAGGCGCAAAAAGCCGTGCCGCTGGTTTTCGACTCGCCGCATAGCGGGCGTTTTTATCCGGCTGATTTTGACTATAGCTGTCCGCATGATGCGCTGGTACAGGCCGAAGACAATCATGTCGACCGGCTGTTCGACCATGTTAGTGCGCATGGGGCGTTTTTTCTGAAAGCGCTGTTCCCGCGCACCTATATTGACGTCAATCGTGCCGAAGATGATATCGACCCCGACCTTCTGGACGCGCCATGGCCGCATATCGCAAAACCCAGCGCCCGTTCCCATGCCGGAATCGGGTTGATCCGCCGGATCGTCAAACCCGGCATTCCTGTCTATAGTCGTAAGCTCGGCACGGATGAAATCCGCCACCGCATTAATGATTATTACAAACCCTATCACGCCGCTCTGGCGCAATTAATCCGCACGCTTCACTATAATTTCGGTGAATCGTGGCATGTGAATTGTCACTCGATGCCAAGCCCTAAATACGATACGAATGGTATTTATTCTTTTTACCGCGCTCCCGACTTTGTTCTGGGGGATCGGGACGGCACAACATGCGCTGCCGATTTCACCTATGCGCTGAAAGAGTTTTTACAAAATCAGGGCTATTATGTGGCCGTCAATAATCCGTATAAAGGTGTTGAACTGGTCAGGCGTTACGCCGCGCCGGACAAAGGCCGTCACTCGCTGCAGCTTGAAATTAACAAAGCGCTTTACTGGGATGATGCGCGCGGCGCGCCAAATGAAAATTATGCTCACCTGCAACGCGATCTGGAGAAAATGACCGGCTTTTTAGCCTCTTACTGCCTGTCGAACCTGCGCGATATTGCCGCCGACTGACATCAGGCGCAAGCGCGCAGCGCATCATCCGGAAAAAGGCGTTCTATACTGCGTTTAAGGGAATCATCAAGCGTTGCCATATCGACATCACAGCCCAAATCGCTCAGGGATGTCACCCCGTAATCACGAATCCCGCACGGGACAATACCGGAAAAATGCGATAAATCGGGATTCAGGTTAAAAGACAAACCGTGATACGTCACCCAGTGCCGCACGCGCACGCCGATCGCAGCGATTTTCTTTTCTGTTCCGTCCGCCTGAACCCATATCCCGACGCGCCCTTCGCGCCGTTCACCCCGAATGCCGAACCCGTCCAGAACATCGATGACGGCCTGTTCCAATTGCCGGACATAATGTTTGATATCCGGTTCTTTCTGGCGCTTGCGTAAATCAACCATAGCATAGGCAATGCGCTGGCCGGGGCCGTGATAGGTATATTGTCCGCCGCGCCCGGTTTCAAAAACCGGAAAACGCGCCTCGATCAAATCACTTTTTTGGGCGCTGGTGCCTGCTGTATATAAAGGCGGGTGTTCCAAAAACCACAGCAAGTCATCGGCTTCACCGTTGCGAATGGCGGCAACGCGCTGCTCCATAAAAGCAAGCGCATCTTCATAAGGCACGGGATCCGGCGTTGATCTAAACTCCATATCCTTCTCTTAATACCATTTTTCTCAATGCGCAACGCTCTTCCTGCTTGCGTGCTGCGCTGTTTTTTGTTAATCACAAGCCTTCTACCTCATCCGACTTATTTCCTTTCAGGCATGCGGCCGTGGCGGAATCGGTAGACGCGCAGCGTTGAGGTCGCTGTGGGAGATAATCCCGTGGAGGTTCAAGTCCTCTCGGCCGCACCATGACATCGCAGATAGCCGCGCATTTGGCTTCAACATCTTCATCCCTTCGCTTTTTGCATGGCTGGCACGCTTGAAATCGGCGCAGCGCAGCATGATCGGCGCTTGAAAAAAGCCGGTGAATCTGTCTTTCTATACGGAACTTACAACCTTTTATCACGCAGGCCTGCCCGACATGAAAAATGTAAAAGACACAATCCGTGACGCCGCGCTGGAATATCATCGTTCCCCGACCCCCGGCAAAATCGCGATCAAAGCGACAAAGGCACTTGAAACCCAGCGTGATCTGGCGCTGGCTTATTCGCCCGGCGTCGCCGCGGCCTGCGAAGAAATCGAGAAAGATCCGCTCAAGGCGCTGGATTACACATCCCGCGGCAATATCGTTGCGGTGATCTCCAACGGCACGGCTGTTTTGGGACTGGGCGATATCGGTGCGCTGGCATCCAAGCCGGTGATGGAAGGCAAGGCGGTTTTATTTAAAAAATTCGCCAATATCGATTCGATCGACATAGAGATTGACGAAAAAGACGTTGATAAGCTGGTTGATGCCATCGCCGTTCTGGAGCCGAGCTTTGGCGGGATCAATCTGGAAGATTTCAAGGCGCCGGAGTGTTTCGAAATCGAGCGCCGCCTGAAAGAACGCATGAATATTCCCGTCTTTCATGATGACCAGCACGGCACGGCGATCATTGTCGGCGCCGCCATGACGAACTGGCTGCATTATTCCGGACGCGACATCACGGATATCAGGCTGGTCTGTAACGGCGCGGGCGCATCGGCCATTGCCTGCCTCAATATTCTGGTCGGGCTGGGACTGCCGAAAGACAATATTATCGTCTGTGACAGGAACGGCGTGGTTTACAAAGGCCGCAACGAAGGCATGGATCCGGTCAAAGAACAATATGCGCGTGAAACAAAACTGCGCACCCTGTCCGAAGCCATCAGCGATGCCGATGTGTTTTTAGGCTTGTCCGGTCCTAATTCCCTGACCGGGGATGACGTCAAAAAAATGGCTAAAGCGCCGCTGATTATGGCGCTGGCAAACCCGACCCCTGAAATCATGCCCGAAGAAGCACGCGCCGCCAAGCCGGATGCGATTATATGCACCGGACGGTCGGATTACCCCAACCAGGTCAATAATGTGCTGTGCTTTCCGTTTATTTTCCGCGGTGCGCTGGATGTCGGGGCGACCGCGATCAACGAAGAGATGAAACTGGCTTGTGTCAAAGCAATCGCCTCCCTCGCCCGCAAGGAAGCCTCAGCCGAGGTTGCTGCCGTTTATAGCGAAGAACAGCTTGAGTTCGGGCCGGAATATCTGATCCCCAAAGCATTCGATCCGCGCCTGATTATCGAACTGCCGCTGGCCGTGGCCAAAGCCGCGATGGATAGCGGCGTTGCCGCGCGCCCGATCAAGGACTGGAAAGCCTACGAAGAAAAGCTCAGCAGCTATACATACCGCACCAGCATGGTCATGCGCCCGATCATTAATCGCGCCCGCGCCGAGCCAAAGCGTGTTGTTTATTGCGAAGGCGAAGAAGAAAAAATATTGCGCGCCGTGCAGACAGTGGTCGATGAGCAACTCGCCCGCCCGATCCTTATCGGACGGCGCAATGTCGTTGACATGCGGATCAAGCAGTTACGCCTGCGGATCAAAACCGATCATGATTTTGAACTGATCGACCCGGAAAGCGATCCGCGCTACCGCGATTACTGGAACAGCTATCACCAGATCATGGAACGGCGCGGCGTAACCCCGGCCATGGCCAGAACGACCTTACGGACCAATACCAGCGTGATCGGGTCGTTAATGGTGCATAAAGGCGATGCCGATGCGGTGATTTGCGGAACAGTAGGGCTATTCCGTAATCACATGAAAGATGTCGTTGATATTTTGGGGCTGACGGCCGGTGTTGAAACAGCGGCGGCCATGAATGCCCTGATTATCGAAAACGGCACATATTTCTTTTGCGATACACAGGTCAACCCCGACCCCAGCATCGCACAGCTGAGTGAAATGACCTTGCTGGCGGCCGAAGAAATCACCCGTTTCGGGTTAAAGCCGAAAGTCGCCCTGTTGTCTCATTCCAATTTCGGTACACATGATACCGACCGCGCATTTCGTATGCGAGCAGCCGTTTACGATTTGCGCCAACGCGCGCCGGATCTGGAAATTGACGGTGAAATGCACGCTGATGCGGCGCTATCGGAGAAAATCCGTAAAGACATCATGCCGAACGCGACGCTTGATGGCGCAGCCAATTTATTTATCTTCCCCGGTATTGATTCCGCCAATATCAGCTTTAACATGGCGAAGGTTCTGTGCGGCGGCATTTCAATAGGGCCGATCCTGTTGGGTGTGGCACGCCCAGCTTTTGTCATGACCCCGTCCGTCACACCGCGCGGCATCGTCAATGTCACGGCGCTGGCATCTGTCTCCGCACAGGTTTACGATTCCCAGAACAGCTCATAAAAACAGCAACAACATAACATAGAAAAAACCGGCGCATGTCTCAGAAACTCTCAGATGATTTCCAGACCCTTTCAGATCAAAAGCAAGGCGATCCGGAAGATATGGTCATCGAATCGATCGAGGACGCGTTGGAATCCGGTTATGAAGACGCGGTCATCGAACAAATAGGCGAATTGGGGCCGGCGGCGGCCGCTGATCTTCTGGCCAAAGTATCGGATGAAAACCGCGAAACATTGCTGGACAAACACGCGACGGCGTTCGACCCGCTGGTTTTTACCGAGCTTCCTTACGATCTGCGAAAAGATATCCTTGAAAATATGGAGGCCGTACAGGTTGCCGGACTTTTAAGTGATCTTGAAAGCGATGACGCGCTGGATATGATTATTGATCTCGATCCCGAATTTCAACGCGAGATTATAAAAAAACTATCCTCACGCCTGCGGCTTGTGATTGAAGAAGGACTAAGATTTCCCGAGGATAGCGCCGGTCGTCTGATGCAGCGGGAATTTGTCGCCATCCCGCAATTCTGGACGGTGGGTAAAACGATCGATTACCTGCGTAAGGCGTCCGAAGACCTGCCGGATGAATTTTTCGATATTTTTATCATCACCCCGACCTATAAAGTTGTCGGCGAAGTGCCTTTGAACAAGCTTGTCCGTGCACCGCGCGCGGAAAAAATGGAGCATCTGGTTGCGGATGCTGTCAGTCTGATACCGGCGGATATGGATCAGGAAGAAGTCGCGCGCATTTTCCGGCGCGAGGATCTGACATCCGCCGCGGTTATCGACGGATCACAGCGCCTGATCGGGGTTATTACGATTGATGATGTGATTGACGTTATCGATGAAGAAACCCAGGAAGATATTATGCGACTTGGCGGGGTCGTTGATGGCGGCCTGCACACATCGTCCTTGCGAACGTCATGGAACAGGATGCGCTGGCTGGGGATTACGCTGGTGAACACGATTTTGGCGTCGCTTGTTATCTCCCGCTTTGAAGCCACGATCGAGGAAATTGTGGCGCTGGCGATCCTGATGCCGATTGTCGCCGCCATGGGGGGGAATGCCGGGATGCAGGTCGTGACCATCACGGTGCGCGGCCTTGCGACCAAGGAGTTAAGCCCTCATAATTTCCGCAGGCTGATCGCACGGGAAATGACGGTCGGCACGCTGAACGGATTGCTGTTCGGGATGATTATGGGCGGGCTGGCAACATTGTGGTTCGGCAGCCTGATGCTGGGCAGCGTCCTGATGGCGGCCATGTTATTCAATATGTTCTGGGCGGGGATTGCCGGAACGTTGATCCCTATCGCCCTGACACGTCTGGGGTTTGATCCGGCGCTGGCCGCGGGTCCTTTCCTGACAACCACCACCGACATTCTCGGCTTCATGGCATTTTTAGGACTTGCGACATTGATTTTGTTATAATGCTTGCGCCTTTCCTTTTCACTGTTGTAAAGGGAACCCTCGTACCAAAATCCGAACATAACTGAACGACCATGAGTGCATCAAAACTTGTCAAACCCAGTGAAGATTATAAAGAGAGCTTTCTTGAGGCTTTGAAGGAATACCACAAAGAAGACGCTTATCTTTATAATGATATCGCAACGCTAAAGGCTGATTTTCCATCCTTTATCGCGTCTTTGCGCACTGCGCGCGGCTATCCTCACCAGCCTTTTCAGGACTGGGTTGAACCCGTCCCCGAAACCGTGGCGTGGCTGGTCAAGGATCATGACTATATCGGCACGGTTGATATTCGTCACAGGCTGAACTGGCATCTGGAAAAATGGGGCGGCCATATTCATTACATTATCCGCCCGTCAAAACGCGGTATGGGATATGGCAAAAAAATCCTGCTAAAAACCATCCCGGCAGCTAATTACCTAGGGATCGACAAAGCGCTTTTGACGATCGACCCGCATAATAAGGCGGCAATCCGGGTTGCCGAGTCCTGCGGTGCGACGTTTCAGGATGAATTGCCGGCCACCGGTCAGTTTCCGGAAAGACGGCGTTACTGGCTTGATTGCACATAGGTCACAGCACCAAACAAAAGCACCCCGATTAATCTGAAAAAAACCCGTATGGCCGCAAAAAAGAAAAAAACAAAGACCGGAAAAAAACGTAATAAAGTGCGCCGCCCCGGCTTGCTTTACAAGGCTGTGAAATGGAGCTTTGTCGCGGCGCTGTGGGCAATGATTATCGGTGTTATCGCTTTGGCGTGGTTTGCGTCGGAACTGCCGGGCATCATAGACAAGCCGCAATTTGAACGCCGCAATGCCATTACGGTCATCGATTCCCACGGACAAACGCTGGCGCGCTATGGCGAGCTAAAAGGCATGACCGTTCACACCGAAGAATTGCCGCCGCATCTTATTCAGGCTGTTCTGGCGATTGAAGACAGGCGCTTTTACGATCATATCGGGCTGGATTTTATGGGGATGGGACGCGCGGCGCTGACCAACCTGATGCGCGGCAGGATCGCACAGGGCGGCTCGACCATCACCCAGCAACTGGCGAAAAATCTGTTCCTGACGCCGGAACGCACCTATCGCCGCAAAATCCAGGAAGCCCTGCTGGCATTATGGCTCGAACATGAACTGACCAAAGATGAAATATTAAGCGCTTATCTCAACCGTGTTTATCTGGGTGCGGGCACGTATGGCGTTGACGCCGCCGCCCGCACTTATTTCGACAAACCTGCGACCACCATATCACTTTACGAAGCAGCCATGCTGGCCGGCTTGCTGCGCGCGCCATCCCGCTTTTCCCCGCACAGCAACCCCGACCTTGCGGCACAGCGGACACGGGTGGTTCTGAACGCCATGCATGATGCGGGCTATATCGCCGAAACGGACATCCAAAATGCGCGCCTGATTGAATCGTCACGTAAAACATCTTTATCTCCCGCCCCCGATCAGAATGCCCGTTATTACACAGACTGGATCACATCGCGCCTTCCCGATCTGATCGGTCACCCGGCTAATGACCTGACGATCGAAACATCTTTGGACGGTGCCTTGCAGAAAAAAGCCGAAGAGTTTCTGTCCCGCGCGCTGGAAGATCATAAGGATAAAAACGTAACACAGGGCGCGATTATCGTCATGGGATATGACGGCTCAATTTTGGCTATGGTCGGGGGTCGCGCCTATAATGTCAGCCAGTTCAATCGCGCCACGCAGGCTGTCCGCCCGACCGGTTCCGCTTTCAAGCCCTTTGTGTTTCTGACGGCGCTTGAAAAAGGATGGCAGATAACGGACATGATCGAAGACGCCCCCATTGAAGACGGGCTTTACCGCCCGTCCAATTTCCGGGATGAGTATGAAGGCATGGTCACGCTCGAAAAGGCGTTGGCGCGATCACTGAACACCGCAACGGTCAGGCTGATGCAGGATGTCGGCATTCGTGACGTGATGACGATGGCGCGGCGGCTGGGGGTCACAGCACCGCTCGACCATAATTTATCACTGGCGCTGGGCAGCAGCGGCGTGCCGTTGCTTGAGATGGTCAAAGCCTACGCGATTATCGCCAATAACGGCTATTATCTGGAACTTGACACTGTGCGCCGTATCACCGACAAGGACGGGGTTTTGCTATACCAGCACAGCGTTTTCCCACCGGCAGAGCCAGTTATTTCGCCGCGCCATGTTGATGCGCTGAAATCCATGTTGCGCACAGCTGTTACCGATGGCACCGGACGGCTGGCTGCCCGCAATGATTACCGCGCCTATGGCAAGACCGGCACATCACAGGATTTTCGCGATGCGTGGTTTGTCGGCTTTACGGATGAATATATCGCCGGTGTCTGGCTGGGGAATGACGATAACAGCCCGATGACAGGCATCACGGGCGGGTCGCTTCCGGCGCAAATCTGGCGCGACGTGATGGGTGAAGCACATAAGAAAAAGGGGCCGCAGCCCCTTTCCCGTACACCCTCCGCCGACTCCTCATCCGGCGGTTTTTCCGCTGTCCTCAGACGCCTGTTGGGCGGCTGAGCTTTTTCGTTGTGAAAACGATTCCGGTCATGATCAAGCCAGCGCCCCTTCCGATACGACGCTGTAACGCCCGGCCATAACATGGGCGAAACGGTCTTCGCCGATCCGATCCCAAAAATGGCGCAGCTTGACAATGCTGCTTTGCGGCGCGCCATGATCCCATCCCGCACGCATCAGGCTGGTGTCGGCAAAATCCAGAAACGATGCCGGAAAGGCCTTGCGCGATGCTTTCAACCCCAGATCCACCAAGGTCTTGGCCACCAGCGCCTCGCCAATCTCCATCATATCCGCAGTAAAGCAGATGGCAGAGAAGATCTTGACCTCCATGCGGCTGTTCGGCACGTTCCGCAAGTGGCGCATAAAGCGGGCATAGATTTCCATCTCGAATTTCTTGTCTTCCGTTGCCTCGGGGGGCAGCGGCAAGACAACCCGCTCGATCGCCAATGACCCGCCTGTCGCTGTCGGTCTGCAGAGCTGTTTGAATGTATCCGTTGTCATCGTAACCTCCCTTTCTCGGTTGGCCGCAGCCTTTTGCGGCCTGATGTGGCTCACCGGATGAAACAATTAATCCCTGTGATAGCCCCACGTTGGAGCGATTCGATTAACAGAGTCTTAACAGCGGAAAATAACGGCGTAAAAGCGGTTTCTTTACTGTGGATAAGGTGTAACAGGCCTTAAAATCCGGCCTTTAGCGCTGAATCGCCTCTGTCGCCAGCTTGTCGGCGCGTTCATTTTCAGGATGACCGGCATGCCCCTTGACCCAGTGAAAACTGACATGATGACGTTGCAGCGCGTTATCCAGTTCCTGCCACAGATCCTGATTTTTCACGGGTTTTTTCGCGGCAGTTATCCAGCCGCGCGCCTTCCACCCGGCCAGCCATTCATTGACGCCTTGCTGGACATATTTACTGTCAGTATGAATTTCCGCCACACATGGCTTTTTCAGCGTTTGCAAGGCGCGGATAACGGCGGTCAGTTCCATCCGGTTGTTGGTTGTATCCTGTTCGCCGCCTGATATTTCCTTTTCATGGCCGTTCCAGACCAGCAAAGCGCCCCAGCCGCCGGGGCCGGGATTGCCGCTGCACGCGCCATCCGTATAAATATGAACGATTCCGGCGGGGTCAGAGATAGCAGGCAATGTCATTCTCCTGATGGAAACCCAGCCGCGCCAGATATGCCGCCGGGTCGTGAGGCTGCATCAGAGCCGTGGCAGGGTCATATTCGCAATATTCCTCAAGGCGGGAAACCAGTGTCCTGAAAGCACTCCCGCGTGCCATGATCTGCAAGGCGGCTTTTTCCTCCGGCACCAGCGGGCGGCGCGCCTGATAAGATTTCATGAAAGCATCAAAATGGCCGCGCCTGAATAACGTGCCGTCCAGCGAAAAACACCACGCATTGATCGTTATCGCCAGATCGAACACGTAAAAATCAGTGCATGAAAAGTAAAAATCAATCACCGCCGTCAGGCGATCTTCTTGAAAAAACACATTATCCGGAAACATATCAGCATGAATATTTCCCTGTGGCAGGCCACGCGGCCAGTTTTCTTCGAGAAAATCAAGCTCCGCATACAGATCATCACGCAAGCCGGCTCTGAAAGTCCCGGCATAGGCGGCGATTTTATCAGTCAGGGCGCGCCACGTCCGAAGCCCCATGCTGTTGGCGCGCGCTATGGTAAAATCCTGCGCCGCCTGATGCATACGGGCGGCAAGCATACCTGCCTGCGCGCAATGATCCGCTGTCAGAGCCTCTACCGCAATATCCTCGCCCTGCAAAAATTCAAGAATTGCCGCCGGTTTTCCGCCCAGCGTCCCGACCATATCCCCGTTACGGGCGGCGATTGCCTGCGGGCATGTAATGCCGTTCGCCGCCAAATGCGCCGCGAAATCATAAAAATAAGGCAAGTCAGCTTCATTGACGCGGCGCGGTTCAAACAAAGTCAGTATATAACGCCCGCGATTCGTAAAAAGGTGAAAATTGGAATTGGAAACCCCCTTGACGATTCCCTCATGGGAACGATACGCGCCGATATCATATTGCGCGACGAATGATTGCGCCTCGCCGGAGGCTATGGACGTGTAAACAGCCATAATGACAATCAAACTGCCACAGGACGCGGCAATTTGAAAACGACATTTTCCTCACGGATCGACATTTCCTCAACCTTGACGTCAAACTGCGTTCGCAAGGCCTGGATAACTTCATCCACCAGAACTTCCGGCGCAGACGCCCCGGCTGTCAGCCCCAGCGTCCGCACATCATCCAGCCAGCGAAAATCAATCTCTTTCGCACGCTGCACCAACATTGCCTTGCCGCATCCATACGCCTTGCCGACCTCGACCAGACGGTTGGAGTTAGACGAATTCGGCGCCCCGATCACCAACAGAGCATCAGCCCGTCCGGCAATGGCCTTGACGGCTTCCTGACGGTTGGTGGTGGCATAACATATATCTTCCTTGTGCGGGCCTTCGATCGACGAAAAACGCGCCTGAAGCGCCGCCACTACCGTGGCAGTATCATCAACCGACAAGGTTGTCTGGGTGCAATAGGCCAGATTATCGGGATCTGTGACCGCCAGCGCCGCGACATCATCAGTCGTTTCCACCAAAATGACCGCCCCGTCCGGCAACTGCCCCATTGTTCCGATCACTTCCGGATGGCCGGCATGGCCAATCAATATGACCTGTCGCCCGTTTTTATGGTGACGCTCCGCTTCGCGGTGAACCTTGCTGACCAACGGACAAGTCGCATCAATAAAAAACATGTCGCGCTGTGTTGCCTCGGCGGGTACTTTTTTCGGCACGCCGTGGGCGGAAAAGATCACCGGTTGCCCGTCATCGGGGATCTCGTCAAGTTCCTCGACAAACACAGCGCCCTTGGCGCGCAGATTATCCACAACAAATTTATTGTGAACAATCTCGTGACGGACATAAACCGGCGCGCCGTATTTTTCCAGCGCCCGTTCAACGATTTGTATGGCACGGTCAACCCCCGCGCAAAAACCGCGCGGTGCCGATAACAGGATCATCAGTTCTTTTTTATTCATCATCATGTCTTAAAACTTTGTATATCACCTGTCCAGAGGCTTGCCAAAGCCACAATCGATGATTAGTCTCGACACATTCATAGATATAATGAACAGGATAGGGATGACTAGCATGAGTTTTCTCGGACGGCCTTACGTAACGGCCTTTTGCGGCGCAGCGGTGCTGGCGCTTTCAGGATGCGCGACCATGGACACGGCAATGGCGGATTTCCGCAATAGTATCGCGTCAATATCGCTGCCGACTTTCGGCGATGGTGCGGAGGCCGGGCGGGAAGAAGGAAAAACCGGGGATCATATCGCCCCGCAAACGGACTCTGTCTTCCGTACAGCCACAAGCCGGAATTGCCCGCAAGTCAGCATCGTCCCGACATTGGAGTCGATGCATCTATTTATCAACCCCGAACAGCCGCGCCCTCAAGACCGCCTGTCCAGCGCCTTTATGAACGATGTCACAAGCCGGTGCAGCATCGAAAATGGCGAAATGGTCGTTCACATCAACATGGATATTGAGAGCCGCCTTGGCCCCCGCGCCCGTATCCGGGATACAGATCGCCCCAATTTCGCCTATCCTTATTTCGTCGCGATCAGCGCCCCGAACGGATCGGTCATGGCAAAAGAGGTTCATATCGCCAGCGTTTCGTTCTCCAGCGGACAAGATTCGGCCATGCGACAGGAAAGCATCATCCAGAATTTGCCGCTGGATATAGGCGGCGCGCACCGTAATGAATTACTGATCGGATTCCAGCTCAATGAAGCGGAGCTTGCCTATAACCGCTCCCTGCAGGGAACGCGCTATAGCGGCAGCCATTATGAACCCGCCCCGCAAAGCGATACAGCGCCGCAAAATCAGGCGCGGGCTTCGGTTCCCTTGCCGCCGGACATGCCCTCCGCCCGTATCGGGGCAGCGCTGGCCAGCACGATAGGAGACAACAGCACGGCGCCGGACGCTTCAGAGAAAAAAGCAAAGGCAGATCCAGCAACGCCGGCTGAAGATCTGTCCGAAATCGCACCGGCAGCCGGTGAAGACACTTCGCCGGAAACCGAAACGATTATCGACATTACCGCAGACTAAAGAGAGACGGTAAAGACCGCTGCCCCGCGCAATTTTTTTAAATCCTCTTGCGGCGGCGGCGCAGCGCTTATATTAACAAAAGCATGAGTGCCGCACATGATTCGTCTGCCCTTTACATTTACGTTAACCGTTCGGGGTTACGCCACGATACGGGTGCCGGTCATCCTGAATCTCCCGCGCGCTTACAAGCCATTATCGACCTGCTCGGCACACCGCCTTATGACAGCCTGCCGGTGATTGACAGCACCCCTGCGGCGCTGCCATGGATTTTGCGCGCCCATACGCAACGTCATATAGACCGCATCGAAGACAGCATCCCCGATCACGGGACGGCTTTTCTGGACGGGGACACGGTGATCTCCCCCCACAGCTATGATGCCGCGCTGGACGCGGCCGGGGCGGTCTGTCATGCGGTTCAGGCCGTGCATGACGATTTATGCACGCGTGCTTTTTGCGCGGTGCGCCCGCCCGGCCACCACGCCGAGCCGGATCATGCGATGGGGTTTTGCCTGTTCAATAATATTTTTATCGGGGCGCGCTATGCTCAGGAAAATTGCGGCTTACAAAAAATCGCGATTGTTGATTTCGACGTCCATCACGGCAACGGCACGCAAAGCATGGCTAGAGCAGCGGATGATATTTTATTCATATCCAGCCACCAATCGCCTTTTTACCCCGGTACCGGCGCGGAAACAGATAACATTGAAGACCGGATTTTGAATGTGGAACTGGCCGCCGGATGCGACAGCGCCACATTCCGCGCCGCCTATGAAGAAAGAGTTTTTCCGGCGATTGATCGTTTTTCGCCGGATTTAATCATGATTTCCGCAGGGTTTGACGCACATCGTGACGATCCGCTGGCGCAAATGACCCTGACCGAAGATGATTATGCATGGGTCACCGGACGCTTGCTTGCCCTTGCCCGACGCCATTGCGGCGGGCGTATTGTCTCAGTTCTGGAAGGCGGTTACGACCTACCCTCCCTGAAAAGCTGTGTTGCCGCCCATATTGACGCCTTGCAGGAAAAAACCCGCACATAACAAAAAAGCGGCACAATCATGCCGCTTTTCTTAAGGATTTTCGTTGTGTATGGCTATCTATACATAGCCGGTCATTTTAATGATGAGCTGTGCTACGCAGGCGCGGACGCGCATTATAGATCTTACGCACCTCGTCTTTTTCAAAGCTTTTCTTGGCTTTTGAGACACGCCACGCCAGATAATCCGCCCGCAGCTCTTTTTCCTGCTTTTGTACCAGATTCAGATGAGACATTTGCAGCCCCCTTTCCCTGAGAGACAATTCACTTCTTTTATCATTATACCTCATTTACCGCCTTTTAAGCCTTGCAAAGCTAGGACTTCAGACCATCCATAATTGCATAACGCCATTAACCTTTTATAAAGGATTGATTTCCATACAGCAGGGCTTGAGGAAAGCGGGAATCTGGAATACACTGGCGGCGCTTTAAAATTGATTGAGTAAAGATGACAAAGAACCTTACCCCGGTAGAAAAGCTCAGTTTTGAGTCTGCTATGGCGGAACTGGATCAGATCGTGCGCGATCTGGAGACAGGAAACGCCGCGCTTGAGGATTCGATTACCGCCTATGAGCGCGGTGTCGCCCTGAAAAAACATTGTGAGAAAAAACTGGCCGAAGCCCAGGCAAAAATTGAAAAAATAACCATCAGCGCAGACGGCAGCGTAACATCCGCCCCGTTCGCCGAACAGGAGTAACCCGCTTATGCCGTCCCCAAGAGAAGCCTCTGCCAGCCTTCAGTCCAAAATGGACGATGTCGTCAACGCCGTTGATAAAACCATCCGCAAATTGTTGCCGGAAACGGATCTTCATGAAGACAGGCTTTACGAGGCCATGCGTTACAGCGCCCTGAGCGGCGGAAAAAGGTTGCGGCCTTTTTTGGTGATCCACGCCGCGAACCTGTTTAATGTTGACCCGCGCCGCTCCAAGCGCGTTGCTGCGGCGATCGAGTTTGTTCATTGTTATTCGCTTATCCATGATGACCTGCCGGCCATGGATAATTCCGACTTGCGCCGCGGCAAGCCCGCAACCCATATCGCGTTTGATGAAGCAACAGCCATTTTGGCGGGTGACGCCCTGCTGGCGCTGGCCTTTGAAATACTTGCCGACCCCGAAACCCACGAAGATCCGCGCGTGCGGATTGAGCTGGTCGCCAGACTGGCCGAAGCCGCCGGACCACATGGGCTTTGCGGCGGACAGATGCTGGATCTGATCGGCGAGGTCGAGGAATTTGACGTTGGCACGATCAGCCGCATGCAGCGCATGAAAACCGGAAAATTAATGGCTTTTGCCTGTGAAGCCGGTGCTATTTTGGGAAAATCGGATGAACCGCATCGTAAGGCGCTGATCAATTACGCCTATGATCTGGGGCTGGCCTTTCAGGTCACGGATGATGTTCTGGATGTCGATGCCGACCCCGAAGAAACCGGCAAACCCGCCAATCAGGACGAACAGTCCGGGAAATCGACGTTCGTTTCCGCGATGGGCAAGGAAGCCGCGCAAATGCGTGCGGAAATGCTGGTGCAACAAGCCTGCCGTCATCTCAACATGTTCAGCGGACGCGCCGACACGTTAAAAGATCTGGCGGAATATGTATTGCAGCGCCGCGCCTGACAGGCATGTTTAAGGTCAGGCCTCATAAAAGATAAGTCATGGCAAAGACAGGAAAAATAGAACTGACCGCATATAAGGGCTCGGAACAGGATCAATCCGTTCCGGATGGTGTTTATGATCCGGCGATTATCAGGACGCTCAGCGATGCACAGCTAAAAGACCTGGCAGAGTCTCTGCGTGCCGAAACGATTCAAGCAGTCTCCCGCACAGGCGGCCATCTGGGCGCGGGGCTGGGGGTTGTCGAGCTGACCGTTGCCATCCATGCTGTCTTTAATACGCCGGAAGACAGGCTGATATGGGATGTCGGCCATCAATGCTACCCGCATAAAATCCTGACCGGACGCCGCGACCGCATCCATACATTGCGTCAGGGCGGCGGACTTTCCGGGTTTACCAAGCGCAGCGAAAGCATTTACGACCCGTTCGGCGCAGCGCACAGCTCCACCAGCATTTCCGCCGGGCTGGGCATGGCGGTTGCCCGTGATCTGCGCGGCGGCGACAATAACGTTATTTGTGTCATTGGCGACGGTGCGATCAGCGCCGGCATGGCTTACGAGGCTATGAATAATGCCGGCGCGCTGGACAGCCGGATGATCGTGATTTTAAACGATAATGATATGTCAATTTCGCCGCCCGTCGGCGCGATGAGCCGCTATCTTTCAAAGCTGGTATCGTCCAAGCCTTATATCAACACCCGCGAAGCCGCGAAAAAAGCGCTTTCATTAATGCCGCCTCCCCTGCGTAAAGCCGCCGCCCGCGCCGAGGAAACCGCGCGCCTTGCCATGGGGCACGGCACATTGTTTGAACAGATGGGGTTTTACTATATCGGCCCGCTGGACGGGCATAATCTGGATCATTTATTGCCGGTCTTGCGGAATGCCCGCGATCATCACACCGGGCCGGTTCTGATCCACGTTGTCACAGAAAAAGGCAAGGGATACGCTCCGGCTGAAAGCAGCGCCGATAAAATGCACGGTGTCGCAAAATTCGATGTCGTGACCGGCGACCAGATAAAATCCCGCCCCAAGGCGCCGGGCTACACGAAAATATTTGCGACCAGCCTGATCCGCGAAGCCAGCAAGGACGACCGCATTGTTGGTATCACTGCCGCCATGGCGCCCGGCACGGGGATGGATCTGTTCGGGCAGGAATACCCCGACCGCATGTTTGATGTCGGGATCGCCGAGCAACACGCCGTTACTTTTGCTGCCGGTCTGGCCGCCGAGGGGATGAAACCGTTTTGCGCGATTTATTCAACCTTTCTGCAACGCGCTTATGACCAGATCATCCACGATGTCTGTATTCAAAACCTGCCGGTGCGATTTGCGATTGACCGTGCGGGACTGGTCGGAGCGGATGGCGCGACCCATGCGGGAGCGTTTGACATTGCTTATCTTGGCTGCCTGCCCAATATGGTGTTGATGGCGGCGGCGGATGAAGCCGAACTTTCTCACATGGTTGCCACCGCTGCAGCTTATGATGACGGGCCTATTGCTTTTCGTTATCCGCGCGGCGAAGGCACCGGCGCAGAGATCCCGGAACAGGCTGTCATTTTAGAGATCGGCAAGGGGCGCATTCTTTATGAAAGCACCGGGCGGGAACAAAACGATCAGGAAAAATCTGTTGCGCTCTTATCCTATGGCACGCGCCTTTGTGAGTGTCTGGCTGCCGCGGAAATGCTGGAACAAAAAGGCTGGCGGGTGACGGTCGCCGATGCGCGTTTTGCCAAGCCGCTGGATGAGACATTAATACGCGATCTGGCAAAGCGCCATAGCCGGATGATCACGATTGAAGAAGGCTCCATCGGCGGGTTCGGGTCATTGGTTCTCAATATGATGAACCGGGACGGGCTACTGGCCGGCTGCCGTTTGGATACGATGTATCTGCCGGATATCTTTCAGGATCAGGACTCGCCCGAAAACCAATATCGGCAAGCCGGGCTGACAGTGGAAGATATCGTCCGCAAAATCACATAAAGACTCACTAGGGTCAGACCTCATATTTTTATCGTTTTCCTGAAAGAAAATAGAATAATATTTCAAAAAATATATTCGTTCTTGATATTTTTACAAAAATTATGTAAAGTTCAGAGCATGCTCAGGTTTGAACAGGGGAAAAACATGAAAAAACAAAAACATCCATACCGCGACTCCAAAGCAAATTATCATCTGGAGCAAGCGGAAAACGCATTCAACGAAGCCGCACATTTTTCAAATAACAAGCCGGCTGTCGCAAAAAGACATTTGGATGATATGATCTCCCATCTCGGCACTTACGGTACTATCGTCAATGAAGCCCGCGCAAAAGACGGACGGTCGCCTTTGGATGCCGCTCAGCTTTTTTCTCATTTCGGCACGAAAACCACCGTGCAGGACTTTCGGCATCTTTATAACCGGATATGTCTCTCTTTAACGGATCGTCCTCACGATGAAATCACACAGCGCCAGATGATTTACCGCGCACCGACACGGGCAGACAGATTCGCGATGTAACGCCGCAGCTTTTCCGACCACAGGCAGTTTCGCCCCTCGACACATTGCGAAAAACGTGCATGATATGGCTCTATGAGCCTTCAAAAACCAACGATCGTGCTATTTGACATGGATGGAACCGTTGTCCGTCACATTAACCCGTGGCTGCTGCATGTTCTGGAAAGGCTGGACGATCTGGGGCATAAAAGTGCCGCGCTTTTTTCAAAGCTATTTCGACGCCGCATTGAAAGCCCGCCTTTGGTCGAGTTCCGCGACGGCAAACGAAAAAAGCTGCTCGTGCACCGCGCCATGCACCGTTTGCGCCGCAAGCCTGTAGATGAAATCGTTGAACCATGCCCCGGCATTTACGATATTCTGGATTTTTTGCATGATAACGCTGTGCTGATGGGCGTCACCAGCAATGGGCTGGGCGCCGGCTACGGTCACGATGTCCTGCGCAAATTCGATCTGGAAAAATATTTTTCAATCACGATCTTCCGTGAAGATATCACCCGCGCAAAACCTTATCCCGACCCTATTTTACAAGCGATTGAGAAAATAGGCCGACCGGTTACCGGAGATGATCTGATCTGGTATGTCGGAGACCGCGCCAAAGACATAAAAGCCGCTATGGCAGCCGACATTCACCTTCCCTGCGACATCCAGCCTATCGCTTATACGCTCAACGCCGCGATCGCCGTCTTGGAGCATAATATAGGGCCGGATCATATATTAATGGGCTGGCAGGATCTGGAGCCAAAATTAAAAGCATTATTCTCCTGAAAAACCGCACCGGAAAAACAGCGCCGGATATATCAGGACGGTTGTTCGTCAACCGGCTCTTTCGCGCTTAAATCTTTTGCTTCTTTTGCGGGCTTGCGCGCTATTTCTACCGGAATGCCGTGACGCTCACGAATGGCCTGACGAATGATGCGCCAATCCAGATGATCCGCATAATCGCCTGCCGCCCGCATAATCACCCGCATATCGTCATCGCTCATCACATAGCTCGGCAAGCCGCCATTTTGTTCGATTTTATCGGCCTGTTCCAGTGACGGATGCGCCTGAAGATATAAAGCATCGTCGATCCATGCCGCCTTGACCGGCTGGTTTACCACGGTCACCGGCGTGCCGACATCAATCAGGTCATAAAAACGGACAATATCTTCGGGATACATGCGAATGCAGCCGCTGCTGACGCGGCGACCAATGCCGTAT
>SKGD01000123.1 GCA_007117665.1 Alphaproteobacteria bacterium | reverse complement strand
TCTGATCAGCATGACAAGCCATTATGACATGATCAAACACATCCGTATGGCCTTGAAAATCTGTGACCCTGACCTGATTGTCATCGCGGCGAATATCAACAATCCTGCACTTCGTCCTGATACGCTCTTTAAAAGGTGCCGTCAGTTTTTCGACATAGGCACGGCTACCGCCATCTACGGTACGCCATTGCGGGCGTCCCTTGAACAAAAACAAGCCGTGATTGACGAAAAACCGGACAAAACTCTCAGCCGGAAATAACCGCGCATCAACAGTGCCGGTTGACCAGATCGCCGCCGCCATCGGCAAAATATGGTCATTGATAAAAGCATCGGAATAACGCTCCCGCGTCAGATAATCGCCAAGGGTCAGAGCCGTTTGTTGATTCGCCAGCAAGGAAGGGGCGTTTTTATAAAAACGCATAATATCGCGCATCATCATATAAAAACGCGGGGATATCATATTCCGCCGTTGCGCAAATAACGCATGACCGGCATATTCGAGCCTTCCATGGTCGCGGCTGACGGCAAAGGACATATCAGCCGGGACGGTTTTCACTCCCAGATGATCAAATAAAGCGATCAGGTTCGGATATGTCCATTCATTATAAACAATAAATCCCGTATCGACCGGTACGCCATGGTTCATCATCACCGTATTGGCATGGCCGCCCGCATAGTCACTTTGTTCGTAAAGCGTGACATCATGATCCTTATGCAGCAACCACCCCGCCGCATTTCCGGTAATGCCGGTGCCGATAATCCCGATTTTCATGACGTACCGCCCCTGATTGTGGTTATGACCGGACTTTGTACGTCGCGATGCGCCGTCCGGATTTATAATTCAACGGTTTGCATATAATCCGGCAGCGCCACATCCCACCCAAGATGCTCTTCAATCTTGAATTTGAAGGAACTGGCGGCTTCAGGTTCGCCATGGGTCAGGAACACCCGGCGGGGCGGGCTGCGGAAAAAACGCAGCCAATCCATGATCTCGCTATAATCCGCATGGGCGGATAACCCGTCCAGATTGGCGATTTCCGCATGCACCGGATAAAGATGGCCATGGATTTTAATCTCTTTTTCCCCATGCACCAGCCGCGCGCCGCGCGTTCCCGCCGCCTGATATCCGGCGAACATAATGGTGTTTTTTTCGTTCCCGATAAAATGCGCCATGTGATGCAGAACCCGCCCGCCTGTCGCCATGCCGCTGGCGGAAATAATAATCACCGGCATAGAGCCGTTATCACCCAGCGCCTTGGACTCTTCAGGGCTGTTGACATATTGCGCAGTCTGGCAGATCTCACCGCATTGCTTGGCGTTCAGCCGATGTTCGGTGTGAAATTCCTGCCAGATACGGGTGGCGTCAATTGCCATCGGACTATCGAGATAAATCGGAATTTTAGGAATGGCACGCTTGCGGATCAATTCATGCAAATAATACATGATGCTTTGGGCGCGCCCGACCGCAAAAGACGGGATTAACACTAACCCGCCGCGCTGGACGGTGCGGTTGATAATGGCGGCCATTTGTTCCATCGGGTCGGAATCATCGTGCAACCGATCACCATAGGTTGATTCCAGAACCAGATAATCGGCCTCCTGAATATGGGCGGGGGCGTTAATCAGCGGATCATCCGGCCGCCCCAGATCGCCGGAAAAGACAATTGATGTCTGGCCGTCACTGACTTTGATACAGGCCGCCCCCAGAATATGCCCGGCACGGCTGAAGCTGAATTCAAGGAAATCGCTGATGCTGTAGGTCTTTCCAAACGCCACTGTCTTGAGGCGCTCCAGCGCGTTATGGGCATCTTCTTGCGTGTAAAGCGGCAAGGCGGGCTTGTGTTTTGTATAGCCATAGCGATTGGCGCGATCTGCGTCCGATTCTTGTATCTTGCCGCAATCAGGCAGCAAAACCCCGCATAAGGCAGCGGTCGCCTCGGTGCAATAAACCGAGCCTTTAAACCCGTTTTTAACCAGTAACGGCAAATAACCGCTATGATCTATATGAGCATGGGTCAACAAAACCGCGTCAATCTCAGCCGGATTGACTGGCAGTTTTTGCCAGTTGCGCTGGCGCAGCTCTTTCAAACCCTGAAACAACCCGCAATCAACAAGGATTTTCTTGCCGTCATTCTCCAGTAAATATTTCGATCCGGTGACCGTGCCTGTGGCGCCTAAAAATGTCAGTTTCATAATGCTGCAATCTGTCGGTGGGGTATAAATTTAAATCTCATTACGCTATCATGGTTTATAGGCTTCGCATTTTCAAACAACAAGCGTGCCTTCTTTTGCGTTGATAATGGCACAGGATATCAATGACTGAAAAGCCCAAAAAAACAAGGTGGCCAGACCCGTAAAACGCTGATCATTGAAGATCTGGTTATTCTGGTGGTTATTTGCCTGCTGGCGGGATTTGCTTTTGCGTCCAGCGCCTTATTGCCGATCAGCGTCACGATTGTAAATTGCGGCGCCAAAAACGAGCTGGAAGAAAGCTGTCTTTCCGATTCGCGCTGTTGTATCCTGTTGGACGAAAAACGGCGCAGACAAAAGCAAAAGCGGGAAAAACCGTCCGGTACGCTTGATCTGGATATACCGTTTGAAGGCCAGCCCGCAGAACTTCAACACGAGTAATATGGCATGACCGGCATGGAACAAATCAGGAAAAAAAGACCAAAACGCGATTCCGATACGCACCTGTTGCAAGGCACGCGGACATATCTGCGTGATTTATGGCGGTCATTGCGGATCTGGAACGAATTTAATTACGGTTTCCGTAAATTATCGCGGGTTAATAGCTGTATCACATTTTTCGGATCGGCACGTTTTGATGAAAATAACGACTATTACAAGCTGGCCTACGATACGGCTTATGCCTGCGGCAAGGCGGGTTATGCCGTGATGACCGGCGGCGGCGGCGGCATCATGGAAGCCGCCAATCGCGGCGCACGCGACGCAGGCGCGTTATCAATCGGGTGCAATATCTTGTTGCCGCACGAACAAAAGCCCAACCCCTATATCGACATCCAGCTCACCTTTCATTATTTCTTCGTCCGCAAGGTCATGCTGATCAAATATTCCCAGGCTTTTATCCTGCTGCCCGGCGGGTTTGGCACGATGGATGAGATTTTTGAAACCGCGACCTTGATGCAAACCGGCAAAATCCGTGACTTTCCGGTCGTGGTCATGGGCAGCGATTACTGGAAGCCTCTGGGGCCGTTCTTACAGGAAACCATGATCGATCACGGCACGATCGATGCGCGGGACCTGGATTATAATTTCGCCCGCATGACGAATGACCCGCAAGAAGCGCTGGATATTGTCCGGCTGCGGAAGCTTGGCGAGTCTTTATAAAGGCAACGCGGCTGCCTTGCTTTGCCACAAGCGCCGAACAACGTATTTTTCAATCTCCAGCAACGCCAACACCGCCATGCCAAAGGCCAGAACCTGCATAATCTGGGCGAGGGATAAGGGCGCCGATTCAAACAGGAAAGCCATAAAAGGCGCATACGTAAACAAACATTGTGCCGCCGTGACGGCAATCACCGCGATCAAAATCGCCCGTGTTCCCAAAACGCCCCGCAATGTCAGGGACGTGCCGTACATATAACGAATACTGAACAGGTAAAAAACCTCCATCACCACCAGCGTATTAACCGCCATGGTACGCGCGATTTCCAAAGAAAATCCCTGCATCTGCACCAAGATGAACTGGCCGAAAATCCCGACCGTAAATAACAGCGACACAAACAAAATCCGCCACAATAAAAACAGCGACAAAATAGGCTCGTCAGGCGCACGGGGAGGGCGATTCATCACGTCTTTTTCCGGTGGCTCGAATGCCAGCGCCATCGCCAGCAGGACAGAGCTGACCATATTCACCCATAAAATCTGCACCGGGGCAATCGGCAAGGTCAGGCCGATCATAATCGCCAGAACAAGGCTGAGCGACTCGCCGCCATTAATCGGCAGCAAGAACAAAATCACTTTCTTGAGATTGTCATACACTGTGCGCCCGGCTTTGACAGCCGCGGCCAGCGTGGCAAAATTATCATCCGCCAGCACAATCTCCGACGCCTCTTTAGCCGCTTCGCTGCCTGTCTTGCCCATGGCAATGCCGGCATCGGCACGTTTAAGCGCCGGCGCGTCATTCACCCCGTCACCGGTCATGGCCACAACCATGGCGCGGGACTGCAAAGCCATCACAAGGCGTAATTTATGATGCGGGCTGGTGCGGGCGAAAATATCGGTTTCCAGAACCTTATCCGCCAGCGTGGCGTCATCCATCGTATCAATATCCGCACCAGTCAGAACCATATCAGTTTTTTCCAGCCCGACATGCCTGCCGATCGCCTGTGCGGTGGCGGCGTGGTCGCCGGTAATCATTTTGACGCTGATCCCGGCATTGCGGCAATCGCGTACCGCATCCACGGCCTCGGGACGCGGCGGATCAATCAACCCGACCAGACCAGCCAGAATCAGGCCGCCGGCAACATCATCCATCGCCAAAGCTGTCTGGCCGGCAGGCGCTTCCCGGACGGCAAACGCCAGAACACGCTCGCCCCGGGCGGCAATCGCGGCGGCGCATTCGTGCCAGTTATCACGATCCAGCGCCACAGCCGCGCCCGATTCATCATATTCCCGGTCGCACATCTCCAGAATTTTCTCCGGCGCGCCTTTGATAAAAATATAATTTTTCCCGTCATCACCATCATGCAATGTCGCCATAAAACGATGAGCAGCATCAAAAGGGATTGTATCGCGGCGCGGCGCGCAGCTTTCTTCTTCCTTGCGGCACAGCCCTGCCTTGCCTGCCATGACCTGCAACGCGCCTTCCATCGGGTCGCCCTGAACCTGCCAGTCACCGCTTTCATCCTGATGCAACGCCGAGTCGTTGCAAAGCAGCGCCGTTTTCAAAACCATCCGAAGCGCCGCATGACTCGCTGCATAACTGGCCAGATCAGCTTGCTGTGCGTCCGGGGTACGCGGCGTAATCGTCCCCGCCGGATCATATCCCGCCCCGTCAATATCATATAATGTCCGGGCGGCGGCGATCGTGCCGGCCATCATTTCATTGCGGGTCAGCGTTCCTGTCTTATCAGTGCAGATCACCGACACAGACCCCAGCGTTTCGATCGCGGGCAATCGCCGGACAATGGCGTTTCTTTGCGCCATGGCGCGCACCCCGATCGCCAGCGTAATCGTCAGAACCGTTGGCAGTCCTTCGGGGATAGCCGCGACCGTCAGGCCGACAACCGCCAGAAAGATCCCGGCAAATTCCTGCCCTTGCAGAAAATAACCAACCGCCAATATCGCCAAAGCAAAGATCAGGATAAAACCGGTCAACCATTTCGCAAAGCGGTTCATCTGGCGGATCAGCGGCGTTGTCAATGTTTCGACATTTTGCAGCATGCCGCTGATGCGGCCGATTTCCGTCATCCCGCCTGTGGCGACAACAATGCCGCGCCCTTGCCCGGCGGTCACCATCGTGCCGCTAAACCCCATATTGATCCGGTCGCCCAGCGGCATATCACCCGCCAGTGACGCGCTGCTTTTTTCAACTGGCACGGATTCGCCGGTCAGGATCGATTCTTGTATCTGCAGGCCGTTGGCCTGAAACAACCGGATATCGGCAGGAACCCGGTCACCAGCCTCCAGCAGGACAATATCACCCGGCACAAGCCCGCACGCATCGACCGAGACGCGTTTGCCGTCCCGCATAATCGCAGCATGCGGAGCCAGCATCCGGCGGATGGCGCTGATTGCCTGTTCGGCTTTGCCTTCCTGAATAAACCCGATAATGGCGTTCGCCAGCACAACCGCAAAAATGACAGCCATATCAATATAATGCCCCAGCATGAACGTGATCAGCGCCGCCCCCAGCAACACATAAATCAATGTATTGTGAAAATGGCGCAAAAACCGCATGACGGGATGGCGGGGCTTGGAAGCAGGCAGCTTATTCTCGCCATACGTGGCAAGCCGGGCGGCAGCCGCATCCGTGGACAGGCCGTTTTTCATGTCGGTTTCGGTGTGCTGCGCGATGTCTTCGGCGGCAAGGCTGTGAAATACAGGTGCGGATTGATCGGTGTTTATGGTCATGTCCGGACACTCTCAACCGGCGTGAAACGCTGCCCTTGCAACAGGCGATCGGATTTTTCAAGCTGTTCAATAGCGCGGCGCATACGGCTGAGCGAATCAAGATGCCGGTCGGCCTGCGCGGCGGATAGTTTTTTAGCAACCGCCGCCTGTAACAACGCCGCCTTGGCGTCCTGATAGGCTGACTGGAAGCGATCCATCTGCACGACAACCTTGTCATGATGAGGGGCAGCACCTTCGCTCTCATCATGTTCGCGCAACAAAGCCACCAGCGCCGTGGCACTGTCAAAAAACGACTCGAGCGCATGACGTGTCTCCGCCGGTTTCAACGCCCCGTAACCATGCGCCAGATCGTTAATATCGGGCAACAGGCGCGCGGCTTCTTCCTGATAACGCGCAACCCGCAACGTATCAGGCAATAATTCGGCAATATCGCGCGACATATCTTCCATGTGCAGGCTGGTGCCGAATTCCTGCGCGGTTTTGGCCAGCGAAAACACCGCATCGGCTTTTTGCATTAATGTACGCGGCTTGCTGTATGTCGCCTTGATCGCCGCCAGCATCAAAGTGCAGGTTTGATCGTTGATCCGGGATAATTCCTGATGCAATGCCGAAAGCGCCAGCGCCGGATTGGCCAGAATCGTCTTATCCAGAAATTGCGGACGTGCCATATCTTCGGCTTCGGATTTAAACAACCCGTCCAGAAAATCAGCCAGCTTGCCGATAAACGGAAAGAGCAGCAAAACCCCCAGCACGTTGAAAACCGTGTGAAACAACGCCAGAACCGGCATCGCGCCTGTCCCCGACCCGATCATTTCACTGGCTTCGGTCGCCAGCCACAACATAACCGGCAGTAATAACAGCGCCACCACGCCGGTAATCAGGTTAAAAGCCGCATGGCCGACAGCCACACGCCGGGCATTGGGAGTCGCGCCGATCGCCACCAAAAACGCCTTGGGCGTTGTTCCCAGATTCGCACCGATAATGGCGGCGGCGGCGGCATCCAGATCAATAACAGACTGGCTGACCGCCATCAAAATCAACGCCATGGCCGCGCTGGAAGACATCGTCAGAACCGTTGCGATAAAGCCGAACAGGATCATCAGCAAAAGCCCGCCAATCCCCGTACCGGCCATCAGGCTCATCCCGACATCTGCGGCAACACCGGAAAACGCGTCCTGCAGGATCGCCAGCCCAAGAAAGAAAAGGCCAAACCCGGTCAGGGCTTCGCCCAACCCTTTATATTTTTTGTTCGGCGAAAGAAGCTGCATCATCACGCCGATCACCAGAACCGGCATAGCCAGCGAATCGATCTTGAATCCGAACCCGACAATGCTGATCAGCCAGCCCGTCATGGTCGTGCCGATATTGGCGCCGAAAATAACGCCCAGCGCCTGCCGCATGGTCAACAGCCCGGCATTGACAAAGCCGATCGTGGTCACAGTGACGGCGCTGGATGATTGCACGACAGCCGTAAATAAAGCGCCGCTGAAAACCCCGCGCAAGGGGCTGGACGTCCATTTTTGCAGAAAATCACGCAGCCCGGCACCGGCATAGATCTTCAGCCCGTCCGTCAACATCATCATCGCCAGCAGAAAAAGCGCAAGGCCACCGGCAGCATGTATCAAACTATCCATATCCTCAAGCCCTCACCCAAGGGTCAAAACGCACAATGCACCCCCGGCTTCATTTGGCCTGTCCGGCCGGAAGCCATCATAACCGAATCCGTGCCAAAATCGAAGCCGTAACAAAAAAACGGGGAAAGCATAAATGCTTTCCCCTAAAGGCGTGTGTGAGGTCAGAGTAAGGAGTAAGGGAATGACAGGCCGCAATCCGTGGGGGGATAACCGCCCGCTCCTCTATAATTCCGATCATAGCCAATGATTCTGACAGGAAGCTTACAGATATAATGACAAATAAAATTTAAGTGCCGGCAGGGTCGGCGGCAACATCATGATCCGACCAGGGATGAAGTTCTTCAAGGATGATATGGCCGATATCATGGTAATCATAGGTCGTAAAATGCGGTGCCATAACGATCAACGTTAAACAAGCCACCGCAAATCCGATACTGAACCAGTCCCCCTTGGTCGGGTTTTTCCACGGATTCACCTCGTCATGATCATAATGCAGGGCTTCATCCAGCATATCCTGCTGCGAAGGCGCTTCATTCCCCGCCGCGGCGGGAACCGGCTTGCCATTGGCATCGTTTTTCTTTCCCTTGGCAAAGGCCTTGGCCAGCAGACCCAGCTCGTCAATGATCAAAAGTCCGCTGCGGATACTGCGCTCGATCACCCCGAATCGCGCCACGGCCTGTGCGCCACGCGCGGCATAGCTCAACCCCAAAAGGCCAATAATCAGCTCAGCATAGACGGCGAACACAAACGCCACAATCACAAGGCTGAAATCCAGCTTGGTATGCCACAGCGCATGTAAAAGCGGGCGCTCTATCTTGAGCATTGAAAAACGCCATAACTCCAGCAGCAAATGGGCGATCATCAACATCGCAACCCAGAACATGCTCATAAAAATACTGAGCAGGATCGCCCCGCCAACATAGGGAAGAATGAAAGACCAGCGATTATCGTGATCGTGAATCCAGTTAATGAATGAAGTCATTGTCTGTTTTATCGCACCTGTTGTTTATTTCGCGGCGCGCCTGCAAACCCTGCGCACAACACGCTATTTTTCGGATGTTTATCCTACCTTCTATCACCCATTCTTCAAAATAAAAATTAAAAAAAGACTTTTTTTTGTCCTTATTTTGCCGTTGTAAGGATGGCGTAAGCGATGGCGTTCATAGTCTGAGATGTAAACAACGATAAGGAGGTTAACCATGTTAACGATGAACACCGTATCAAAATTTCTGTCTGACAGACATATGATATACGTCCATTCGATGGAGACAGTCGAAAGTGCCATGAACATCATGGACAAGGAAGGAACAGATTCCATCGGCGTCCAGTCTTACGGCAGGTTCGCAGGCATTTTCACCCGCAGCGATCTGGTGAGCCGGGTCTTGCAAAAAGGCCTGCGTCCGGAGCGGACTCTGGTGCAAAATGTCATGACCCCCGACCCGCAGACAATATCGCCGGAAACACCCATTTCCGAAGCTTACAGGATGATGCGCGACTTGAAAGTCAGCCATTTGCCGGTCGTGGATGACAATGGGCGGGTATTTTTGGGGATCGTAACCGAAGACGATATGCGCGACGATATCCAGTCATTCCTTGACAAGGCAATGCGTGAACATGAGATGATTTTGGGCTATATTCACGGAGAACAATATGGTTTATGCGCCCGTTGATGCGCCCGTAAAATGATGAAAGATCGCAGCCATGCGTATTTTGCTGGTCGAAGATAATGAAAAGCTGATTGCGCTTTTGTCAGACTCCCTGCGTCAGGCAGGCTTTACCGTTGATGAGTCCGTATGCGCCGAAGATGCTTATGCGGCGCTGGATGTGGCAAGCTACGATCTGGTCATACTTGATCTTGGCCTGCCCGATGAAGACGGCATGGATGTGCTCAAAACCATGCGTTTCAACCGTAACAGCGTGCCGGTTTTGATCCTGACTGCCCGTGATATGCTGGATCAGAAAATCAAGGGCCTGAATGCCGGCGCCGATGATTACATGACCAAGCCGTTTGAATCGGAAGAGCTGGTCGCACGGGTGCGTGCGCTCATGCGCCGCCCGGCGCAAAGCCATGATATTTATCTGCGGCTGGGGCGGGTCATATATGATACAGTCGCGCGGCAGGCCGAGGCCGGCGGAGAGCTGGTGCGCCTGTCCAACCGGGAAACGTCCTTGCTTGAAATTATGATGCGGGCGAGCGGCAAGATCGTGACCAAGGAAAATCTTGAGATGCAATTATACGGGTATGACGAGGAAGGATCGGCCAATTCGGTTGAAGTTCTGGTACATCGCCTGCGGAAAAAACTCGATCAGGCAAAAGCCGATGTCCTGATCCATACATTGCGCGGTATTGGTTATATGATGACGGATAAAGAACATGGTCAGGCGCATTAAAGACTCAATGCTGGCCTTGCTGGTCGCGCGGATCATGCTGTTGACGCTGGTTTTTACCTTTGTCATCGGCGCGCTTATTTATGTCCAGATCGACAAAACCCTTGTGCAATTACGAGACCGCACGCTTGAAGACCGCGCACAGGATATCGCGTCTTATATGACGCGGGACGATGACGGCAAGATGCATGTCAACATCCCCCGCAGCATCCGTAATCTTTACGCCGAATCGGGAAAATACCATCAATATGTCGTGCGCGATGATGACGGTGAGGTGCTGCTAACCTCGCCGATTGCTTATTCTGAAAGCTATCCCAGACAATATCACGGCGCCCGGGTTTTCGAGTTCCAAGGCCCGCAGGGAACCAAATTTCTGGGGGTTGGTTTTCAACATGAATATGACGGTGAGAAATATCTGGTGCAGGTCGTCGAGAGCCTTGAAACTGCGGAAGCCTTTTCCAAATTCCTGTCAACGGACTTCCTGTCGCGGGTCAGCATGATCGCCCTGCCCTTTGTGTTTGCTTTGTTGCTGGTTACTTATTTCAGCTTGCGCCAAAGCCTCAGGCCGCTGGTGGCAATCTCCGGACAAGCGAAAAATATCAGCTTCCAAAGACCCGAATTACGTCTTGAGGAACAAGCCCTGCCACAGGAAATAAAACCGCTGGTCGAGGCTGTGAACGGCGCTCTGCAAAGGCTGGAGCACGGCATTATGGTACAGCGGGAATTTACCGCCAATGTCGCGCATGAATTACGGACACCGCTGACGGTTTTGAAAGCACGGGTCGAGGCGCTGAAAGATAAAAAAAGCGCGGCTATTCTCGGCGAGGATATTGAAGATATGATCCGCACCGTCAATCAGATGCTCGACCTGTCAAAACTTGACTTTCCCGAAGCAGTCGAGATGGAGCCGGTCGATCTTGGCCGGCTGGTCAAAGCCGTATGTCAGGACATCTGGCCGCTTTTCATCGCGCAGGGGCGGGATTTATCAGTCACCGGCGCGGACGGCGATATAACCATGACGGCAAACAAGGATCTGCTGTACCGGGCATTGCGTAACTTGCTGGAAAATGCCTTGAAATACAGCCCGGCAAAAACGCCTGTGCTGGTCGCGGTCAATAACGACAACATCAGCGTCCGTGATTACGGGCAACCAATCCCCGAACGAGATCGCCAAAAGATTTTTCGCCGGTTCAACCGGACGGATCGCGAAAAACTTTCCAATGGTGCGGGGCTGGGGCTGTCGATTGTCTCAAAAATTGTAAAAATCCATGGCGGTACCATTCGTCTGGAAGCCGCAGCAGACGGTGAAAACGGTAATGTTTTTGTCATGGATTTTTCAATCCCGCAAAGGGAAGCGGATAAGTAAAACCGAATAAAAAAACCCGCCTTCGCAAGGGAAAGCGGGTTTCTTCTTTTACAATATCAAAACTGTGCCAGAGCGTCCTTGATTACTGTGCAATGCTCATATATTGCTGGCGGACTTCCGGGCTGTTCTGGATTGCGCCAGTAATATAGTTATATTCTTCGACGCTCAGACCGGCGGTCTGGATGGTTTCAACCATTTCAGCATTCATCTGCTGTTGCAGGTTTTGCATCTCCTCGGCGGAGGAAATATCACCGGCTGCCGCCTGATATTTTTCCTGAATGTCGCGCAGATTGCCTTCAGCTTCGGCAAATTGCTCAAGCTGTTGGTTGCTGACATCAAATTGTTGCGGAGCTTCCGCACCGGCCGGCGGGGCTGCATCATACTGGGCGTGAGCGCCGGTCGCACCGCCAAAGATCAAGGCGGCAGCTGCTGCAGACATCAAAAATCCTGTTTTCTTAATAGACATAGAATCGTTCTCCTTCATTTTGCATGTGTGTCAAAATTTGACCTGTGCCGCTTTGGCGGCTACACCCTTATGACAGGGCAAAGCACAAAAAAGTTCCAAAAAAATTTAAAAGGGAACTTTTTAGCCGGAAAGACTGTCATATCAGTAAGGGCAACAGGAAACGGCGCACCCAGAAGTCCAGCCCCCTGTGATAACGCAAGGAGCAAACATGGCGAACAAACAGCAACGCGAACGTGACGAGATTAAATGGATGATCGCCCGCGAAATTCCGGCGTTGCGGCGTTACGCGACCTTGCTTGTCCGCAACCGCGATGGCGGGGATGATCTGGTACAGGACACGCTGGAACGCGCCATGAATAAAAGCCACACATGGCGGCGCGAAGGCAGCATACGAAGCTGGCTTTACCGCATCCAGTACAGCGTGTTTCTCAATCGTTACCGCAAGGCGCATGTGAGAGAGATCGCCGATTCCGATGCCGTGGAACAAGCCGCGGGGATTGCGCCCGGCGGACAGGAAAATACGCTGGAATATAAGCGTTTGATGGTGGCCATAGAAAAGCTCAAGCCCCGCCAGCGCGACGTTTTAATGCTGGTCGCGGCACAGGGTTTTTCCTATGACCAGGCCGCGGCGATCATGGATGTGCCGGTTGGCACGGTGCGATCGCGGCTGGCACGGGCGCGCAGCGATCTTCGCGCCCTGATGAAAGAAACGGGAAACGCCGAAACACATGCTTTATCGCCCGCCGATACCGGCGCGCCGCAAATCCATGTCGGGACGGCAGCCCGGGAAGAAAGGAAGTCATAACATGACACAGCAGAAAAATAACATTTATACGTTCGACCTGATCGATGAGCGTGACATCCACGCTTATATTGACGGCCAGCTTGATGAGGCACGGCTCAAGAAAGTCGAGGCCTATCTGCAAAAACATCCCGACATCGCAGCAGAAGTCGAAGATTATGTCCGGTACAACCGGATGCTGGGGATGATGGCACAGGACATAACGGAAGAAACTGTGCCGCCGCGCCTGATGCAAATATTGCAAAAGCCGGTGCGCCCGGAGATCGCGCCGATGGCAAAAATAGCGGCTGTGGCAATGCTTTGCCTGCTGTCAGCCTCCGCCGGATGGATCGGCGCGCAAAGGGGCGCCGGTGAAACAATCCACGCCACGCAAGCTCCCATGCCGCAAATTGTCGCCGAAGCGCCGGCTGCGCCTCCTGAGCTGGCGGATCATACGCCGATCATCGAGCCGGCTCCGGTCGTCGAGCCAGCCGTTGTGTCGGGATATGGCAATAATGCACGGATGTTATCCCATCCGCAGGAACCGGGACTTAATAACACCCCGGCCATCAATAATAATGTAACGAGCGGCGATGTTTATATACCACCTGCTTTGCCGCATCCGGTCGAAATTAATGCCGGGGGCTATGACGATATTTCATCGCACTAAGCGGGCATGACAGTTGATGTTTTTTCCTGTCATCCCCGCGGCGCGGCAAAGGCCGCGCTCATCAGCGGGGATCCACCACCATTGTCGCCGTTTTCCCGAATCCCCTACAACAAGACAAGATGGGCGTTAAAACAGGCTCTGAAAAAACCGTCAGACTGTATGAAAATGGTTGAAATAGATCAGAACACCCAGACCGAACAGGAAGGTGTTATACATCGGGGCGAATAGCAGGATATGCTTGATGGAATCTCTGGCAACAAAGTAACCGACACTGATCAGGGCGCTGAACCCGAAAACCCAACCGCCGCCAATGCCGAAATACCAAAGCACAAAAAGCTCCAGATGCTCGCCGGGCGGCAGAGACGGAAATTGGTCGAGCTTTGCCGCGACCCCGCCCAGCAAAGGAATTGTGAAATAGCCGGCAACATTGACCAGCAAAAACAATATGGCTTTTATAAGCTGTATCATCTCTTTGATTGTATGATGCTTGCCCGTAAAAAAAAAGCTGCTTTTTTAAAAAGCAGCTTTTTAAACTCTATTGATCAAGTCAGGGCAAAATCACTTGCGCTGTCTTGTTTCGAAAACGCGCTCGGCGCGCGGTGCAGGAGCCGGCTGCTGAACGCGGCCAACCGTACGCTCATCTGCGTAAGGAGCTTGCGTTTCATAGCCAAAATCAGCTTCTGTTTTCGTCGGTGCACATGCAGCCAGAGCCATCGCTGACCCAACCATCAGTGTCGTAACAAACTTTTTCATTGTATTTCCTCTTTTCTTTTTCCGCTTAGGGTTCATTAGGAGACGTTATCACTAACACACTCGAAACATGCAAAAAATATCTTTTTTTTAGGGATGAAGCAAGAGGCAATACCGCAGATAACTATAATTTTTTAAATATAGCGGTCAGATCCGGTTATTTCTTTCGATCCGGTCGAAATAGGCGTCAATGCCGGAAACCAGCGCTGTTCCTATCTGGCGGCGATAATCGCGGCGCGCCAAGTTGCGGGCATCCTGGGCATTTGACAAAAATCCCATCTCGAACAAAACCGATGGCACATCAGGCGCTCTGAGAACCGCAAACCCGGCATAACGATGCGGACGCACCAAAAGCGATATATTGTAATCACCCAGCGTATCGACAATTGTATTGGCCAGAAACTTGGACTGGTTCATCGTGTCGCGCATCGCCAGATCAATCAAGATCCCGGCAACCTGCTTGTCTTCGTGGGTCAGATCTTTCCCGGCAATAATATCAGCCTTGTTTTCACGCTCTGCCAGCCGGGCGGTCTGGGTATCCGATGCTGTTTCGGACAGCGTATAGATCGACGCGCCACTGACATTGCGCTTATCCAGCGAATCGGCATGCAGGGAAATAAATAATGCCGCATTATGACGGCGCGCTACCGCAACCCGCTGGTCAAGCCGCATAAAGACATCCGTCTCGCGGGTCAGCCTGACCCGGTAACGGCCGGTTTGCTCCAGCATTTCTTTCAACTCACGCGCCATGGAAAGCGTCACGTCTTTTTCCAAAATGCCGTTCGTGCCGATCGCACCGGGATCAATCCCGCCATGACCGGGATCAAGCACAATCAGCGGCCGTTCAGAAGGCGGCACAGAGGCAGGCGCAGGCGCGCCGCTTGTCCGGCCTGAGGCTGTAGCAGCACTCTGCGCCGTTGATGACGAGGCCGCCGCCTGCGGTTTTGTTCCGGGGATCGGTATGCCGGCCTGCACCTGTGCAGAGACAGCTCTTTGCGGCGACGTTGCCGCCGGAGCTGCTGCTGTGGTTGTTGCCGTGGTTGTTGTTGGGGCGCCGCGCGTCCCCAGAACCCGGTCTTTATTCTGCGCAAACTGAGCCGCCGTCACCGGGCGGTAATCAATGACCAGACGATCCGGGCGACCGCCTTCTGCGGGCAGGACAAAAGCCGTCACCAGCGCCACCGGCTGATCGACATCTATCACCAGACGCGATGTATCCGCATCCATTTGTCCCTGACGAACATCGGTAATGCCTCCCTCATCGGAGCGCCGAACCGTTCCGGCCTTCCACGTGAAAGACGGCATATCGACCACAATGCGCCACGGCGAATCAAGAACAAATGCACGAAAAGTCGCCGGACGATCCAATTCCAGCACAATCCGGGTTTTGTCCGGATGTGCCCCGACCCGAAAACTGTTAATATCCAGCGCGTAAGACGGCAACGACCAGACAAGGCACAAAAACATTACCATCGCCGCCCGGACAAGGCGGGATGGAAAAAAAGCACGGAGGCAATATGGCAATGTGATCGGCAAGATTGATCCTGTCCGGCTAATGATCCGGTTAGTTATAATGTACACGCAGCGCATAATCCCGACCATTTTCCACACCGGCCATAGAAAAGTCTAGCGAAAAGACAATTAAGTACCCCGGTAAATACCCGGTAAACACCCCCCTAAACCCCGCCAACCACGCCGCAAACATGACAATGCTGGCGTCACAGCGTGTCAGCGCACAACAAAGCACGGCCGGAAACAGCAGCAAATCACGTCTTTTACGGGCGGATGAAAATAGTTTTCTACCGCATGTTTTTTTTGTTGCTGCTTCTGGCTGCGCCCTGTATTGTCTGCAATGCGACCCGTTGTGGCTTTAGCATGCGTTTTTAGTTTTTTATAAGGTTTCGCTAGCCCCAATGGTAGGAAGGTCCTGAGATTTGGCTTTCCGACTGGCGCTGGTACAATCAAGGCTCCAATCTCGTGTCATGCTCTGAAGCATGGCGAGAGACGCCCTTGCCGAAACCCGCTTTTCCGGCCGGATTCAGGATCTTACAATTTTATTTTCACAGGTTTCGCGCGTTGCGCCGCCTCTTTTTTGCATGGTCGCGTGCAAAATGGCCGGTCGGCAGCCACGCCAACAGGAGTTTAACATGGCAAAGAGAATGCTTATTGATGCAACCCACACGGAAGAAACGCGGGTTGCAGTCGTTGATGGTAACCGTCTGGTGGATTTTGATTATGAAAGCCAGATGCGGAAACAGCTTAAAGGCAGTATATTTCTGGCGAAAGTCACGCGGGTCGAGCCGTCCCTGCAAGCGGCTTTTGTCAATTTTGGCGGCAACCGCCACGGATTTTTACCGTTCACCGAAATTCATCCTGACTATTTCCGGATCCCGATCGCCGACCGCGAGGCTTTGATCGCCGAGCAGGAGCGCGAAATGGAAGCGCGCCGCGCCGCCGAAGAAGCCGAGGAAGATGAAGAAGAAATGGCCGGCGGAGAAGACCCCGCCACAGAAGAGGCCGAAGAAGATGACGAGGATGATGTCGAGGAAGTCGGCGGTGAAGCGGCTTCTGACGATGGCGACGAAGACAGCGAAGAAAAAAACGATTCCCGTCCACGGCGTGGAAAAGGACGTGGGCGCGGCCGACGTCAGGGACGCCGTGCGGCGTCCGGTCGCCGGGTCGAGATTGTCGGTGGTGACGGCATTGAGGGCGACCAGCCTGTCCGGCCGACTGTCCGCAAGAATTACAAAATACAGGAAGTCGTCAAGCGCGGCCAGATTATGCTGGTACAGGTGTCAAAAGAAGAGCGCGGCAATAAAGGCGCGGCGGTAACAACTTATTTATCGCTGCCCGGCCGTTATTGCGTTTTGATGCCCAACAGCCCGCGGGCGGGCGGCGTTTCACGCAAAATCGCCAATTATAAAGAACGCAAGCGTATGCGCGAGATCCTGAAGGAGCTAAACGTTCCGCAAGGCATGTCTGTCATTATGCGAACCGCCGGCGTTGCCCGCACTAAAACCGAGATCAAGCGTGATCTCGATTATCTGATGCGGCTTTGGGATAATATCCGCACGCTGACGCTGGAATCGACCGCGCCATCTTTGGTGCATGAGGAAGGCAAGCTGATTCGCCGCTCCATCCGCGATATTTACGACAAGGATATTGAGGAAATTCTGGTGTCCGGCGCTGACGGCCACAAACTCGCCAAAGATTTCATGAAGATGCTGATCCCTTCGCATGTCAAGCGGGTCACGCTTTATGAAGATGAATTTACACCTTTGTTCCAACGCTATCAGGTTGAAAAGCAGGTCAGCGAAATCGGCGACCCGGTTGTGACCTTGCCGTCAGGCGGCTATCTGGTCATTAACCCGACCGAAGCGCTGGTGTCGGTCGATGTCAATTCCGGGCGGGCGACAAAGGAACGTCATATCGAGGAAACCGCCCTGCGGACAAATCTGGAAGCCGCAACCGAAGTCGCGCGCCAGTTGCGCCTGCGCGATCTGGGCGGGCTGGTCGTGATTGATTTCATCGACATGGAAGACCGCCGCAATAACCGCAAGGTCGAAAACCGGATGAAAGAGGCTCTGTCCAATGACCGGGCGCGCATTCAGATCGGCCGGATATCGTCTTTCGGACTGATGGAACTATCGCGTCAGCGCCTGAACCCCAGCCTGACGGAAGCACAATTCGAGCGATGCACGGCCTGTGAAGGTGTCGGCGTTGTCCGCAGTGTCGATTCAACTGCCATTAATGCCTTGCGGGCATTGGAAGAAGAGGGCGTCCGGGCGCGTGCCGATGACATTATCCTGCACCTGACTAACAATGTCGCGCTTTACATGCTGAATAATAAGCGGAATCGCCTGAACGAAATCGAAAAACGCTATGGTTTCCAGATTTTGATCAAGGTCGATGATACGCTGGCGACATCGAAATTCGTGGTCGAGCCTGTCAAAAAACAGGCCGATAAAGAAGATGACGACACAGAGACTAACGGGCAGCAGGCCTCCAAGGAGAAAGCGCAAACCGCCACATCGCCGGATCAACAAAAAGATGATGATGAAGGCGGACGTAAACAAGGGCGTCGTCGTGGCCGCCGGGGCGGAAGACGCCGCGGACGCCGTGATGATAACGAATCTGCGTCGGAAGATGGCGGACAAAATCAGCAGCAGTCCGAATCCACCGCAAAAGAACCCGCGACAGAAGAAGTCGGCGCAAAAGACAGCGTCACGGATCAGGCAAATAACCCGAAAGAGGCTGCCGATGATGGTGATAAAGACAAAAAAGCCGCAAAAAAAGCGCCCTCCCGCCAGAAAAAGCCTGTAAAAGCGCCCAAAAAAGCTGCTGAAACAGACACGAAAACAGACGAAGCGGCCGATGCTGCGCCACCAAAGAAAAAAGCCGCCGGTGCTGTCAGAAAAGCCAAAACTGATGATAGCCAAAATGCCGACGAGCAAGCCGGAGAAAAAGTGGAAAAGCAAGCCAAGCCGCGCCGGAAAAGCACTGCCAAAAAAGCCGGTGACGCAGATCAGGCCAGCGCAGCAGAAGAAAAACCGGCTGTGCCGTCAAATGATGTGAGCGCTGCGCCCAAAGACTATGAAACCGTCAATGAGAAGCCTGACAAAAAGCGCAAAGGATGGTGGAACCGTCTATCGTAAATCATGGTGGTTGTGCCCGCAAAAACCGGTGCCTATCATGGATGAAAGAAAGGAAGGGATATGAAAAAATATTTTTTCATGGCGGTGATGTTTCAACTCGCCATTTTGATTGCGCAGCCTGTGGCGGCAAGCGATAACGAGGCGCCGTCCCTGCTTGAAAATCCTTACAAGGATGAAGTTGAAGAAAAGGCCAGAGCGCTTCAGGAAAGCCTGAGCGAAGAAGAAATAGAGCGCATGGGGCAGTTACGCAATGCGTTCGGCGTAGTACGCAGCATTCGCCATGTCCGCAAATCCGTTTCTGACGCTGTTGATCTGTGCGCAAAAGAAAACCCGTCCCTGTCCAAGGATATCAAAGCCGGTTTTCGGGACTGGGATCAGGACATCAGAAAAAACCTGAACCAGCATGAAAAACACCTTAAAAACTCGGTTCACCGCCGTTATTTTGACGATCCGCGCGCTGTTCAAGCCTATCTGGACACGCTGGACAAGGCCGCCGCACACGCAGAAAACAGTGTCGAGCGCGTTCCGGTCACAACCGAAGAAGCCTGTCAGGGACTGATGGCATCAATGGATAACACCAAAGAGGCGATCGGTCAGGCTCTGGGGTCACTTTCCTGGCCGGCCTCACAATAACAGGCTCGAAATTTGACCCCGGCCGTCATTTTATGACAAAATTGGCGTGTGCTTGATAAAAAACAGCTATAAAGGCGAGGGTGTGATGAGCATAGAAGATACAAATAGTCCCGAAGAGGTGTTTTCCAGCGCCGCCGATGATGGCGCGGTCAAGGTACAAGGCGCCGGCCAGCGGACAGGCTATCAACCCGCCGATGACAATCTGGAATCAGTCGCCCGCCAGCCCGATAATATCGGCACGGACGACCAGATTGAAAAAGATAAAAAAGCCAAGGCCGCCGACGGCGTGACGAGCGATGCGAATCAGGGGCCGTATGCAAATGAAAGCTTTTGGGAGCGTTACGAGCGCGTCAACCAGATGAAAGTCCGCGATTGCGGCGACTACTTGTCATGTGACACCGGGGTCGGAAAAAGACCCGGCATGACCAGCCCGCGCCCGATCACCGACAAGCAGATCGAAAAAATTCTTGAAGTTGCTGTTCTCAAAAAAGGCTGGAACGACCTGACCTTTTATAAAGGTTCAAAGATCAATCAGGATATGACGGCGCGCGCCCAGACCATTTTGCACAGGCTGCAACAGCCCGGCCATATTCTGGATCGTAACGTTTACGGAGATGTCACCGTCAATTCGACCCGCCCCGCACACTGCCCGTCATTTTTGAGCGAAGCCAAGCATGAGCGCCTGCGGGAGAAAGAGGCGAAAAAAGCCGCCAAAGAGGATAAGAAAGTCAGGAAAAAAGAAGCAAAGCACGCGCGGCGTTACAGTAACGAAGAAGGCAAGACAGCGGCTGATGCCATGCGCGAGCGCGAAGCCCAAGACCAAAAACCATCCACCCGCGAGGAGTTTTCACAATCTGCGGAAGGCCTCCCGCAAGAGCCGGTTAACCAGCCTGATCCGGTACAACCGGGCAACAACGTGGCCGCCGCCACTGAGGAAACACCGGAAAAGCCCGCTGTCACGACAACAAGGCCGGCGCAGCAACAAGCAACAACGGCGTCTCTCTGATCAACTATAGTCGTTGAAATTAGCGTTTGGCTATGAACGAGGAGCGAAATGTACACAAACCGTACATGAGCGACGAGTGAAAACGTCCAAACGCTAATTTCAACGGCTATAAACCTTCACCAGATCACGTCAAGATCCGGTAATCCGTCAATTTCTGTGCGGATGTATTTATATTCATCCATCACTTCCCCATCGCTGCAACGCTTATGTGCTGCTATGCGAACGTCTAAAGGCGCAAAGCCGAGTTTTTCGATGATGGCGCGGCTTTTATCATTACCCTCAAAATAACCGATTGTTACAGCTTTGGCAGCTTTCGCGCCAAAAGCATAACGAATGGCGGCATTTGTCGCCTCGGTTGCAAATCCCCGCCGTAAATACGTCTTTGCGACCCAATATCCGGTTTCGTAAATATCCGGATTATCCGGTTGCGGCGATAATCCTGTCGATACCACATAATCGCCTGTCTCGCGGCAAAACCCCCACAGGAGCGTACAAGGATCTGTCGCCTCACCAATGGTCTTTTCCAGCGCTGCCAGTGGCTTTTGGTCATCATAAGCCCAGCTCATCCATTGTTGCAGCTCCGGCCACATGGCTTCTTTTGCCGCTTGTACCTGCGGCAGGTCCGTCATATTTGCCGGGCGAATCACAAGGCGCGGCGTTGTTATGCTAGGGTCAAAACTCACAGCTTTCATCCATTCTGCGCGAGTCAAATTTTCAGGGGATGTTTGTAAAAAGCGCGCAGAGCATAGCCGTAGCTATGATCAAGCGGTTTGAGCAAACAGACACGA
>SKGD01000131.1 GCA_007117665.1 Alphaproteobacteria bacterium | reverse complement strand
GCAGCAATGGATCCGCAAAGCGATGAAGCGCGTTTGTTTGTTGCGGTCGAGGACTGGCTGAATGACGGGGTTGACCTGCCTGCGGATATTGCACGCACCTGTATTGCCGACTGGTATGGACGTAACCTGCCGGGGATGCTGCGATGGCAGGCATGCGGAACGATTGTTGATCCGGCGCACATTGCCGTGCCGTGTCTGGTGGTGGCATCGCGTAAAGACCGGTTGGTGGCATTTGAAGGCGCCCGTGCTTTGACGCATGCGCTGCCGCGCGCAACGCTTTTGGCGCCGGATACCGGACATATCGGCATGATGGTCGGGCGGCATGCCGAAACACAGTTGTGGAACCCTGTTTTTTCATGGCTGCGCCGCGACGGATAGCACTTGCATTCGGCGCGTCTATGATAATAATGGGAGGCAGATTTTGCAGGTTTTATTGCATTGATTGGTCAAAACAGGGAAAGGACAATGTGTTATGGATCAGGATCCCGTTGTTATCGTTTCAGCACACAGAACGGCAATCGGCGTTTTTAACGGCGCTTTAAAAACAATGTCGGCGTCATCGCTGGGGGCGGTTGTCATTCGCTCTGTTCTGACGGATACCGGCCTTGCCGCGAATGATGTTGATGATGTTATCATGGGGCAGGTTCTGACCGCCGGCGTGGGACAAAATCCGGCGCGGCAGGCGGCAATCGAGGCAGGGATCCCCCATGACAGCACCGCCTGTACGATCAATCAGGTTTGCGGCTCCGGCTTACGGACGGTCGCTATGGGGATGCAGGCCATTATGGGCGGCGATGCGACAATTATTATTGCCGGCGGTCAGGAAAGCATGAGTCAGGCGCCGCATTGCGCGCATATGCGCGACGGCGTGAAGTTCGGCGATGTTAAATTTTCTGACACGATGATCCGTGACGGTTTGTGGGACGTTTTTAACGATTACCATATGGGTCTTACGGCTGAAAATATCGCGCAGCATTACCAGATCACGCGGCAGGATCAGGACACATTCGCGGCAGCGTCCCAGCAAAAAACCGAACAGGCCGTCAAGGAAGGCAGATTTAAGTCCGAGATTGTGCCGGTGACCATCAAAACCCGCAAGGAAGAGATTATTTTCGACAAGGATGAATATCCGCGCAGTGGCGTAACGGCGGACTCTCTGGCATCTTTGCGCCCGGCTTTCAAACCTGATGGCACGGTCACAGCCGGAAATGCGTCGGGACTTAATGACGGGGCTGCGGCGGTTGTCCTGATGCGCGCCAGCGAAGCCAAAAAGCGCGGTCTCCCTGTCTTGGGGAAAATCGTGTCATGGGCAACGGCGGGGGTTGATCCGGCTGTGATGGGAACCGGGCCGGTGCCGGCCTCGCGCAAGGCGCTGGAAAAAGCAGGCTGGAGCGTTGCCGATCTGGATCTGGTTGAATCCAACGAAGCTTTCGCCGCGCAGGCTTGTTGCGTGATGAAGGAACTTGGCCTGGATGCGGACAAGGTCAATGTCAATGGCGGTGCGATTGCGCTGGGGCATCCGATCGGGGCGTCAGGCACGCGGGTTTTGGTGACGTTGTTGCATGAAATGGCACGGCGCGATGCCCGCAAGGGACTTGTCACTTTGTGCATTGGCGGCGGCATGGGCATTGCGATGTGCGTGGCGCGTGACGAAACGCTCGATTTAAAGAAAATAGCGTAATATTTTTGAACAGATATAAAAAAGATGGAGATAGTGCGATGAGTAAGGGTGTTGCTGTTGTAACAGGTGGAACCAGAGGAATTGGCCTTGAGATTTCACGGGGATTGATCCGCGAGGGATTTCAGGTCGCGGCGATTTATCATGGCAATGATGCGGCCGCCCAAAAATTTGAAGCCGATTCAAACGGTCAGGGCAAAGCCTTTAAGCTTGACGTTTCTGATTATGCGGCCTGTGAGCAGGCGCAAAAAGACATTGAAAGCCAGATGGGCGCGGTCACGGTTCTGGTCAATAATGCGGGCATTACCCGTGACGGGCTGTTGCATAAAATGGCGCCTGATAACTGGCATGCCGTGATCGAAACCAATTTGACCTCCTGTTTCAATATGTGCCGGGTTTTTGTTCCCGGCATGCGGGATCGCCAATATGGCCGGATCATCAATATCAGTTCGATCAACGGCCAGAAAGGCCAGTTCGGTCAGGCCAATTATGCGGCGGCCAAGGCCGGCATGATCGGTTTTACAAAATCGCTGGCGCTGGAAAGCGCCGCCAAAGGCATTACGGTTAACGCCATTTGCCCGGGCTATATTGAAACCGAGATGACCGGCAACATGAAACAGGATGTTCTGGATTCGATTGTCCGGCAAATTCCGGTCGGGCGCATGGGCAAGCCGGAAGAGATCGCAGATATGGTTCTGTATCTGGCATCTGAAAAATCCAGCTTCACCACCGGGGCGACCTTTTCTGCCAATGGCGGCCAATATATGGCATAATGGTAGCTGCGGGAACGCAAAGTCTCACCGGGCGGAGATATCATGGCAAAAAAAACACAAACGACGAAACATGTCTTGGAAAGGCGCTCTTTTCCGAAAGGCCATCTTATCATCCGTCAGGGAGAAAGCGGCAATATCGCTTATCTGATCCAGTCAGGAAAAGTCAGGGTTTATGCATCGGCTGAAAATGAGCGCGTTGTTGATCTGGCGACAATGGATGCGGGTCAGATTTTCGGTGAGATGGCGCTGATCTTCGATGAGCCGCGCAGCGCCAATGTCGAGGCGTTGACAGATGTCACGGCCATCATCATCACCCGCAAGGTTCTTGATGAAAAGCTGGTCAAAAGCGACCCGACCGTCCGGGCGATTATCCCGATGCTGGTACGCCGCATCGTGCAGGCTAATAACCGGATGCTGAGCCGTTTTGACAGTGTTGATGACATTATCGACATGGTTTATTTGCTCTATGACAACCTGCAGGATGGGTTGGAGCCGGTAAAGAAAAAGACGTTGGAAAATACCGTGCTGCCGGAACTTGAATCCTTTATCAAGGCGGCACGCGCTTTTGATGAGCGTTATAAAAAAGACGAAAACTGATCCGCACAGCTTGAAAGCCCGGTTTTCGCACGCCATCTTCTAATATATAAAGAGATCTGTTTTTTTGCGATTCATTGAACGATAAGGGGTCATCGTGAAGCGTCTGATTATTATTGCACCGGTCATTCTGGTCGTTTTGGTGGCGGGGTTACTGGTGGCACCGGGCTTTGTTGACTGGAACCAGTATAAAGAACAAATCACATCGCGGATCACGCAAATGACCGGTTATGACGTTGCGATTGACGGCGATTTGTCGATGGCGCTGCTGCCGTTTCCGCGCTTTGCCATTAATGATGTCACTATTCGCCTGCCCGCCCCGGAAGGCGGCGATGTTATTGCCGGCTTTGAACAGGCCGGGGTCAGTCTGGCGCTGGGGCCTTTATTCAGCGGCAATGTCGAAGTCACCAGCGTCACTTTGAACCGTCCGGTGATTGACCTGATGGTCGATTCCAGCGGCCAGCCGACATGGATGACGCCGCAAATGACCGCTTTGATGGCACAGGAAAAACCTGAAGAAGCGCGCAGCGGCGCATTGATGGATCAGATTTCCATTAATCAGGTCACAATCCGTGACGGACAGATCAGCTATACCAACCGCCAGCGCGGCCAGGCGCACAAGATCGAAAACGTCAATCTGAGCATGGATGGCCGGACAGTTCTGGGGCCTTACGCGGTCGAAGGGCGCTTTGTCTATAATGATCATAATATCCGGGTCAAGGCAAATTCAGGGCGCATCGACAAGCTGGCTGAATCCGTGGCGTTGCAGGCACATATACGCTTGCCCGATATGCAGGCCTCGCTTGAATATTCCGGCATTATCGCCTTTGACGATGCTTTGGCGCTGCAGGGGGATTTAACCGTGCAGACAGCCAATCCCGGCCAGCTTGCCCGTCTGGCAGGCGGATCGTTGCCGCCGCATATCAATAAACAGCTTTCCGCGCGGGGGCTGTTATCATTTGAAGGCCATAGTCTGGCCTATCGCAATCTGGCGGTTGAATACGGCAAAAGCAAGGCAAGCGGCCATATAGCCCTTAATCATATCGGTCAGGCCGCGTCTCAGGATATGCCGGCCTTTGACATACGGCTTGTCTTTTCGGACAAGTTGCTGCTGGATGACATCCTGCCTGCGCCGGAACGTGCGGATGCGGCGCGCAATCCCTTTCTGCCTGAAACGCTTCTATTCCCGCTTGAGTTCACGGGAATGGTCGATATAACCGCCCCGCAAGCGCAGTGGCAAGGCAATCAGTTCACAAATTTTGCCGCCGCCATGCAGGTCAGAAATCGCGAGATAACCGGTAATGTGCTGGTGGAATCGTCTCATAATACGCGGATTGATACGGAAGGCGCGCTGCGCTTTGCGTCTTATTCCGTCTCGACCCAGACAGGTCAGGTGACAATGGCTGACCCTGTTTTGCACATGAAAGTAAAAGCCGATAGTGATAATCCCGTCCCGCAATTGAAAAAAATCATGCCGGGGAACGGGTTGCCGCCACAGGCAGAGACACTGTTATCGGGCAGCCTAAATCTGGCGCTTACGATAAAAATCAGCGCGCGCGAGGTCACGTTCGAGCCATCTTACGCCCGGGTGCAAGACTCCCGTTTTGATTTTTCGGGGCGGTTCAAACGACCCGCAAATGCGTCGCGGGATGTGCTGGATCTATCCGTGAGCAGTGCAGGGCTGGATATTGATCTGTGGCAAAAGCGCCTGCAATCAGGCGCTCCGGCGCAACAGCCTTTTCATGTAAGCCGGATGCCGTCTTTATTGGCCGATGCCGTGCCGCCTATCGACCTTCAGGTAAAAGTCGCGATCCAGCAACCGAAAGTCCTGGGTCAGGATTATAATAATCTGACTTTGCAGGCCGGGATGACGGATACCAAACTCGCCGTGGACGGGTTTGAACTGGCTTCAACCGGCGGTGATAAAATATTACTGAGCGGTACAGTTGGCGATGTCCGTAATGTCGGACAGGTCGATATGACCGGCCAGCTTGTCGCGCCGGATTTACGTGTTTTTCTGCGCGGTTTTGCGCCTGAATTTGTTGACCGCCTGCCTGCCGGCGTAGATAAGACAGATTTGCGCCTTAGCCTGACCGGTGGGCGGGATCAGATGGATGCGGTTTTGAATGTCATGGCGATGCGCGGTACGCTGGAAAGCAAGGGGCAGATTGCGGATCCGTTTGGCAAGGCGGCGATGAATGCGTTGAGCATACGGGTCAAACATCCGAATTATGAAGATCTTGCGCGCCTTTATAACCCATCTTTCCGCAGCGGCACAGCCATCCGCAAGGGGCTGGATTTATTCGCCGATATAAAACGTGACGGCGATATCTATCGTTTGTCGGACGTCCAGCTAACGCTGGGGCCGGCGGATATCAAGGGAGACATCACGGCTGATTTGTCCGGCAACAAGCCCGATATTACTGCCGATTTGCGGATTACCGAATTGCCGCTTGACCAGCTTTTGGGTCTTCGGACGGCAACGTCATCGCCTCCCGGCGGGCAGGCACGCACACCGGCACCGGCGGAAAGATGGTCACGTGACCCGATTGATGTGGGCTGGATGCGAGCGGCGAATGTCGCATTGCGGGCGCAAATCGCCAGACTGACATACGGGAACTGGGACTTCCGCAATGCCGGGATCAATGCCACCCTGAAAGACGGCAAGCTTGACCTGTCCCAGCTTGATGCCGGGCTTTATGGTGGGCAGATTGCCTTGACAGGCACGGTGCAGGCACCGCAGCAAGAGCGCCAGCCTTTGGTGTTTAACGGTGATATTCTGGCGCAAAATGTCAGTATCGAGGATTTTGTGCGCTCTTTTGCCAATGCCCGCCTGATCCGTGCGCGCGGGGCGATGTCGCTCGAAGGCAAAATTGCCACCAGAGGAGCCAGCCCGTCCGCGATGATCGGCGCGCTGCACGGTGACGGCGTGGTTAATGGCCGTGACCTTTCTTTTGAAGGGTTTGATCTCGCACAGCTATCGCGTGTTCTGATTGAACCCTCGCGCAGTCTGGCGGGTAATTTTACGCGCTTGTTTGACACGGCGATGCAAGGCGGACGCACCGAATTTGACACGCTATCGGGCGCTTATACCATCCGTGACGGTACGATTGATTTTCAACGGCTTATTCTGGATGGTGCGGAAGCGCAAGTCAGAACCACGGGTCAGGTGAACCTGCCATTATGGGCGATGGACATGAAAAGCGAGATTGAACTGGCGGAGCCTGAAGATGCCCCGATTTTGGTCGCAACTTTCAAGGGGCCGCTTGATCAGCCTGCGAAATCTTATGCCCAGACTGTTCTACAGCAATATTTCCAGCGCCAGATCGAGAGCGCCGTAATCAGCCCCTTGCTTGACCGGATTGATGAATCCGGCACATTGCAACAGCTTTTGGG
>SKGD01000128.1 GCA_007117665.1 Alphaproteobacteria bacterium | reverse complement strand
GGGAGATGATACGTTCCAGATTATGACGACTAATCTGGGGCTGAACAGCGTTTTTGATGGTGGGGCGGGGCATGATGAGTTACTGCTTGATTTCGACACAGGCGTCATTAACCTGCGGAATGTCGATCTGATTTCAATCGAGGAAATATCATTCGCCGGAACGGGGCAATCGGCACAACTCAATATTTCGCAAGTGCTTGATCTGATCGATGGCGGTAATGAGCTGCGTATTTCATCGGATGGTATTGATGGTGCTTTGACGTTGTATAATGATGTGTATGGCGTGGGTGGCGACACGTTTGCATCATTATTTGACGAGATGGAGTTTCACTTTGAAGGCGAAGCCGATAATTTCCTCATCTATGAACATCAGAATGGCGGTACGCTCTATATCAGCCAGGACGTCATCGCTCAGGTGGCATAAAAAGCCACGGAAGGTTTCCTTACTTCTCTTTTGCGATGAAAACCCCGTTCCAGCTCTCTGGCGGCGGGGTTTTTATTAATGCTTTGATACGTTTTTGATACATATCGTAAAAAGCGCGCAGCCGGGGTGACCCGATATCCCGGCATGTTGCCAGCGCCGCCAGCGCATCTTTGAAATCGCCTGCGCGATAGCAAGCAATCATTTCCTCATGTGCCTTACGCCAGTTGCGGAATGAAAGCGCGGCGGCATAGTCTTCATCCCCGATCAACCCGTAAATATGTTCGGGTTCCTGACGCCCGACAACCCGCAGCTTGTCCATTTCCAGCGTGGCGAATCCGGGGATTGCTTTTTGTGTCCCCGCCCCGATCAGGATGCTGCAATGATAGGCTTTTGTCTGGCCTTCAAGGCGGGCGGCCAGATTGACCGTATCCCCCAGCGCCGAATAGGCAAAGCGCTGGCGTGACCCCATATTACCAACGCTTGCAAGGCCGGTATTGATTCCGATTCCCGCTTTGAGCAGCGCCTGCGCCTGTCCGGTGCGTTTTTCGCGTTCCTTCAGGGCGTCATTGATCGGGATCAGCGCCTTGTTCATCCCCAGCGCCGCCCGGCAGGCATTGGCCGCATGATCGGGGTCATCCAGCGGTGCATTCCAAAAAGCCATCATCGCGTCACCGATATATTTGTCGATGGTGCCGCGATTATCCATTACCAGCTCCGACATCGGCGTCAGAAAGTCATTCATCAGGTTAATCAGCTCTTCAGGGCCGAGCGTTTCCGAGATCGAGGTGAAATTGCGAATATCGGAGAATAAAATCGTCATTTCCTTGACCTCCCCGCCCAGCTTCAGCCGGTCGGGGTTTTTTTCGACTTCGCGCATGACATCGGGCGAGATATACATTCCGAAAGCGGTGCGGACGCGGCGGCGTTCCATTTCGGTGCGGATATAAGTCAACAAAACCGCAACAAAAAAGATCAGCCCCACCCCCAGCGCCGGATACACAGGATCCAGCAATAGCCCTGCATGACTGTAAGACAGCCATGAAGCGATAAACCCGGCGCCCATCGCTAGGGCAGTGATCAATCCCAACAGGAAAACCCCGGTAAAGGGAACGGCGAAAATAACAACCAGCCCCATCGCTGCAATCGCCAGCGCCTCAAGAATTTTGACCGGGGCGGGGCGGATCAGGAAACGTTCCTGCAATATTTGCTCGATCACATTGAAATGAACCTCGACCCCGGGCACGAAAATGCCCAGCGGCGTCGATCTTATATCCCGTAAGCCTTCGCTGGATGTGCCGACCAGAACAATCCGATCCTGTATTTTGTCGGCAATTTCCTCGTGAAATGCCGGATCCATCACTTTATAGGCCGAAACATAATCATTGTCGCGCACCAGATCCCGAAAATACACCCATAGCCGCATATCCGGCTCGACCGGGATTTCATGTTGCCCGATCCGCAAGGTCAAAAACCCGTCATCCTCCAGATTCCCCCGCAGGAAATAAGGCGTCGTCCGGCCGGTTGCAACGCGCAGCCCTTCCAGCGCCAGCAACGGGTACAGGGAGGGGGCTTCATCGGCGAAGCGCATATTTTGTTCCCGGTAATAAGACTGCAATAAAGGATGCGGAAAGCTGTAAAACAAAGAGGCTTGCCGGATGATACCGTCAAAATCGGGACTGGCCATGAAGCTGCCATTACCGGCGGCGCTATTTTCCAGCGCCGGCAGATTGGTGACAACGCCCCTTGCGCCGCTGCTGCGCGCGTGCAAGATCGATAAATCCGGCATGTCGGTCATGTTGGTCAAAGGCATTTTCAAGGCAGGCAGGCGCTGCGTCTCGGCGGCGCCGGCGCCGGTAAAGCCCGTAACGACATTGCCGGCGCGGGCAATGGTTTCGGCAAGGATCATATCGTGGTCGGGCAGGCCTTCCAGCATCCGGTGCAGATTTTGGTAATCCCCGTCCGCCGGCAGCAACGCCCCGATATTGGCCGGGGATGTCCGGTCCGGCTCGGCAAAGACAATATCGAAGGTAATTGAGCGCGCGCCCAGCGCGTTCAGGTGATCGACCAGCGCCGCCACCATTGTGCGCGGCCATGGCCATTGCCCGGCGCGGCGCAGCGATTCTTCGTCCAGATCGACAATAATGACATCCTCGGATGGCGGGCGCTGGTGCAGCTTGTTATAAGTGTCAAATGTCAGGAATTGCAGGCGCTGGCGCAATTCATGGTCTGAATTGCTGTAAAAGACGATCGCGGCCAGCAGGCCAAGTAAAATGACAAGATGTATGCGCGCGCTTGCCAGCCATTTCTTCCATTTATTCATGGGTGTGTGATGCTCCTATCGCTCCCGCAGGGCGCGTTCGCGGGCGCGCAGGACAGGCTTAAGAAGATATGTCATAATCGTCCGTTTTCCGGTGATAATTTCGGTTTCGGCCACCATGCCGGGGGTGATCGGCAGGGGATAATCATCCGTCCCCAGATGGCTTCTTTCGGTGCGGGCTTCAATCTCAAAATAGGGTTCGCCCTGATGGTCGGTAATGCTGCCCGCGCCGATCCGGGTCAATCGTCCGCTCAGGCTGCCGTAAATTTGCGGGTCATAGGCGCTGATCTTGACATTGACAGGCTGGCCGGGGCGCAAAAATGCAATGTCGCTGGGGCGGACGCGGGCGATGATCTTAAGCTCGTCATCGACCGGCACGATCTCGACCAGCCTTTGCGCCGGTTCGACAACCCCGCCGATCGTCCGCAGGGCAACATTATTGACAATGCCGGTCACCGGAGCGCGTAATTCTGTTCGGAAAACCCGGTCTTCGGCGGATTTCAGGTTTTCCTCAAGCTGGCGAATTTCGGTTTGCACGTCATTTAACTCGCCCAGCGCCTGTGTCCGGAAACGGTCTTCCTGATCGGCGCGTTCTTTTTGGGCGGCACTCAATTCAGCGCGCAGCCCGACCAGCTTTTCACGGTTGGCGGCGAGCTGGCCGTTAATATCGCTGACTTCGCGTTGCAGGCGAATTTCTTCCAGCCTCGGAACGGCGCGCTGGCGTACCATTTCGCTGGTGATGGCCAATTCCTGATTCAATAATGTCCGGTTATTCTCAAGCCGTCTTATCTGGGCGCCGGTTTCGGCGATTTGCGCCTGTGCGCGGGCGATATTATCATCAAAAATCGCCTTGGCGTTGGCCAGTTCGCGCTGGCGGGAATGATACAAAGCCATTTCATTCTCGACAATTTCAGCAGCATGTTGCGCCAACTCATCCGGTATGACCGGTGCAATCCCCGATGATTCCCCGATCAGACGCGCCCGCTTGGCCTGCAGACGCCATGACCGCGCCTGTACGCCGCGTTCCTCGGAAGAGAAAAAGATGTCGCTGATCCGCATCAGCACATCACCTTGTTCGACCAGATCGCCCTCGGCGACCAGTAATTCCGCCAAAATGCCGCCTTCCAGACTCTGGACGGTCTGGATCTCGCTGGATGGCACAACCTGCCCTTCGCCGCGGGTGATTTCCTCAATCTCGGAAACGCTCGCCCAGAACAGGAAAAACCCGACCAGCGCCGTCACCGTGACCAACATCAGATTGGTTGCATAATGGGGCTTCATGCGCGCGGCGGCGTCAAGTTCACTCATAAAGGCGGTTGCGTCTGTTGTCTTGCGTCCCATGATGTCAACTCCCGTCCTTGTTGACGGTGATTGTGCCTTTGCCCAGCGCGGCGATAATGTCTTCCCGCGCGCCGTCCGCGACAACTGCGCCCTGATCCAGCAAAATCAGGCGGTCAACCAGCGTCAGAAGATGCTGGCGGTGGGTAATCAGGACAAATGTCCGGTTTTTGATCTGTTCGCTTATATGGGCGGTAAAGGCGGCTTCGGCCTGCATATCCATGGCGTTGGTCGGTTCATCGCAAATCATGATGGCCGGATCCATCAACATGGCACGGGCAAGGGCGATAGCCTGACGCTGGCCGCCGGAAAGCCCTTCGCCGCGTTCGCCGACCGGCGCGTCATAGCCCATCGGATGACGCGAAACAAAGTCATGCACCCCGGCATTCTTGGCCGCGCGCAAAATTTCTTCTTCGGTAGCTTCGGGTTTTCCGATAACGATATTTTCGCGGATGCTGCCGCGAAACAGGACAACATCCTGTGCGATATAAGCAATATTCCGGCGCAAATCGGCGGGGTCGATCTGGCGGTAATCGGTATTATCGGCGTATAACGCGCCTTGTGACGGCTCGTACAGCGCCATCATCAGCCGCGCCACGGTGCTTTTCCCCGACCCGATGCGCCCGATCAGCCCGACTTTTTCCCCGGCTTTAATATCAAAGGAAATATCGTTCAGCACAGGCCGGTCGGTTTTGGGATAGCTGAATGACACGTGATCGAACCGTAAATGGCCTTCGAACGCCGGACGGTGCAGGAACGTCCTGTCCGCCGGCCGTTCAACGGGAAGCGCCATAAGCCGGTCGAGTGTCTCCAGCGCCCGGCGCGCCTGATGATAGCGCGAAACCAGATTGGCGACTTGCCCGACCGGGGCAATTGCCCGTCCGCCCAAAATAACGCAGGCAATCAGCCCGCCCATGGTCAGGACGGCATCTTGCACCAGATACATCCCCATCAGGATAATGATGATGGTGGCGCTCATTTGCAGGAATGTCGCGATATTAACGCCCAGCCCTGATAAAAACCGTGCCTGTTGCCCCAGCGCCGCGCTTTCTCCGACATGGGCGGCATAGCGGGCGCGCAGCCGCCCGTCCGCCCCGATCGCCTTGATCGTTTCCAGCCCGCCAATCGTTTCGACCAGCAATCCGTGACGGGCTTCGGCTGATTTGGCGCTGCGGCGGATGACATGGCGCAACGGCCATTGCAGCAACATGCAAAAACCGATAACGATCAGGATCAAAGACCCCAGCATCAGGGCAATCGGCCCGCCGATCAGGTAAATAATAAACAGGAAAAACAGTGAAAAAGGCAGATCGACCAGCCCGACCATAGTCGCGGAAGACATAAAGTCGCGCACGGATTCAAAATCCCGCAACATATTGGCGAAAGCCCCGCTGGAAGGCGGTTTTCCGGCCAGTCTTATATCCAAAAGCCGGTCATAGATACGCTGCGTCGCGATAATATCCGTCCGGCGTCCGGCGGCATCGATGAAATAGCCGCGCAGCGTGCGGATGATAAAATCGAACAGATAGGCGGTCAGCGCCCCGATCGCCAGCACCCAACCGGTTTCGATGGCGTTGTTGGGGATGACGCGGTCATAGACATTCATGATGAAAAGCGGCCCGACCAGCGCGAACAGGTTGACCAGTATCGCCGCCAGCACAACCCGTCCGTAAAGCCCGGCATTATCGGCGGCAATGCTCCAGAACCAGTGTTTTTCCTTGTTGCGGTTGCTGCCGGATTGATCGGGATCTTTGAGCGTCATATCGGGATGGGCATAGATGACATAGCCCGCGAATGATTGTTCCAGCGTGGCAAGATCGTGATCGGCCGTTTTGCCGGTTTGCGGTTCGTATAATGTGGCTTTTCCGTCCGCAAGCGCCGTTAAAATGCCTGCCTGCTTGCCGTTGCGGATCAGCACCACCGGCAGCAGCGCCGGATCGATTCCGGCAATTTTTTTGCGGCGGACGATTTTGGTTTTAAGCCCGGCGCGGGTGGCGGCGTCACAAAATAAGGCTGGCCCCATGCCGCGATCATCATAAGCCAGCCCGGCACGCAGGGATTGAGGGCTGCGCGCTTTGCCGTAATGGGTGGTCAGGAACGCAAGACAGGATAGCAGGTCGTCCTGTGCGGCTTGGTTTGTTTCATGATTATCGGGCATCGCTACGGGCATCGCTACGGGCGGCTACGATATTGAGGGAATCCTGTAGCAGCCCCATACTGGCCAGCGCCGAAAAACGCGCTGTGACCAGTGAAAATTCATGATCCAGAAGGTCGAGAGATGTTTTAAAGCGGCGATTATCGGCCTGCAGAAGTTGTAACAAATTGATACGCGCCGCCTCGAACTGGGTTTCATAGGTCGCGAACAGGTCATTCATGACGCCCACACGTTCGCGCTGTAATTCGGTCTGGCGGGCGG
>SKGD01000072.1 GCA_007117665.1 Alphaproteobacteria bacterium | reverse complement strand
GTCATGTCGGATATTGCCTGCATGACCTTAACATTAGCTTTGAAACTATGTTCGGCGACCTTCATCATGACGGCTTCTTCGGCCAGATTGACATTGGGGATACCGATCATCCCGTCCCCATCCGCAAAGGGCGAATCCGGCTGGTAAGACGGTACAAACGGCGTGGTTTTCGGCATAATGGTAGCCTTGACACCAGCGCCCTCTCCCTCTTTCAACGTCAGGGATTCCTGTACAGTTCTGACCGCGCTATAAGGCGGGTTCGTCCCACCATCCAGCGCGCCGCCTGTCGTCATATTGGCAACATTGGAGGCAATCCCGGACATTTTTTTCTGGTTCGCCAACAAGCCGCTTAAGCTGATCTGTATAGCATTTATCATTCTTTAATATTATCATGTTTTTATTAACATAGCTTGAAAAAGCATGATCTTATGTTGGTCTTAATCAAGGTCGCGAAATTTCTTTCAGGAGCCTTCCATGAAAATAAATAAAAGACATCTATTGGCAGCTCTGGCGGTGTGGGGTGTTTTATGCCTTACGGCGGCAAATGCAAACGCCCAACCAAAACCGTGGGGATGGAGCTGGTGGGAAAGCCACTGGGTTGACCAGACCTTTGTTCCCTATATCGAAAACGGCAAAGATCCTCACAATAGCCAATGGCATACATCACGATGGCATCCCGATGACTGGATCGCCCAGCGCGAAGACTCACCGGAAATGATCCGCAGCCTGTATCTGTCTGATATTATTCGCCGCCAATATGTCCGCAAGGATATTCCAGCGGTTCAGATCGGGCCGAATTTTTACCGGCTGGGCGGTCAGGACAAGCGCCGCGTCATGGCGACGATAGACCATATTTATAACGTCACCGCCGCCAGCGAGCACGGCATGTTCATGATTTATGACTGGCGGACAAACCGGGCGATCGGATCCTATACAAAGCACGGCCTGCAAATCCAGTAAGGTAAAACGTCATCCCCGCCCTCGTGCGGGGATCCGCGCGCATTGCTGCCACTCCCGGAATCCTTACCTTCCTACACCAAGGCTTTGGAGGCCGCCCGTTTTTTTACGATCTGTTCGCGCGCTATAATAAATAAATTGCTGGCGATGATGATAAAGCCGCCAATCCAGATGTGTGTGTCCGGCCAGTCCCCGAACAGGACAAAACCGAATAAAACCGCCCAGACAAGACCGGTAAATTGTAGCGGCGATAACGTCGCCGCCGGGGCAATCGCCAACGCATGGGTTTTAAGGAATTGTTGCGCAAGACCGGCAATACTGACGACCAGCAGGATCCCGATCATGCCCGGCGCAGGAACCTGCCCGATAAAAATCATTGCCGGCGCCGTCACAAACAGGCCAATCAGCATAAAATAAAACACCGTAGTCAATGGCAGTTCGGTTTTGCCGAGATCGCGCACCAATAACGATACGGCAGCAATCGTAACCGCGGCCGCCAGACCGAATATATAGCCGGCAGCATCACCGCCGCCAGCCGGGTTAACGATAACCAGAACACCGATAAACCCCGTGATAACAGCCGCCCACCGGAACAAGCCGACCGGTTCTTTGAGGACTGGCATCGACAGGGCCGTAATGATCAGCGGTGCTGCATATAACAGCGCCGTCGCATCAGCCACAGGCAGATATTGATAGGCATAAAACACCAAAATGACGCTGAACGTCCCGACAAGCGAGCGCCAGAGATGCGCGCGCGGCCTTTTTGTTTTAAGCTCCTGCCAGCGACCTTGCGCCGCAATAATGCCCAAAAGGAATAAAATAATCGCAAGGTTGCGGTAAAAGACAATCTCAACCGGATGATGAACATCGCTTGCCAGCTTGGCAAAGCTGTTCATCACCACAATCATGAAAATGCCGGTCGCGTAGAAGGATATCCCTTTCAGGGCATTTTGTGCCAGACGGTGCATCAATGGCACCTTTCCCCGGAGCGCCTAGTTCTTGCTTTTATCAACCAGGCGGTTTTTGGCGATCCACGGCATCATCGCGCGCAAACGGCCACCGACTTTTTCAATATCATGTTCGGCATGGCGGCGGCGCATGGTTTTAAAGCCCGGCTGTCCGACCTTGTTTTCCATCATCCAGTCACGCGCAAACTTGCCGGACTGAATATCGGCCAGCACTTTCTTCATTTCGGCTTTTGTGTCCTCGGTGATGATGCGCGGCCCGGTAACATAATCGCCATATTCCGCCGTATTCGATACCGAATAACGCATATTGGCCAACCCGCCTTCATAAAGCAGATCAACAATCAGCTTGGTTTCGTGCAAACACTCGAAATAAGCCATTTCCGGTGCATAACCGGCCTCGATCAGCGTTTCATAACCCGCCTGAATCAAATGCGAAATCCCGCCACACAAAACAACCTGTTCGCCGAACAAATCCGTTTCGCATTCTTCGCGGAAAGAGGTCTCAATAATGCCCGAACGCCCCCCGCCAACGGCGCTGGCATAAGACAGCGCAATCGCCAGCGCCGTCCCCGATGAATCCTGATGAATGGCCACAAGGCACGGCACACCGCCGCCTTTACTGTATTCAGAGCGCACTGTATGGCCGGGGCCTTTGGGGGCAATCATAAACACATCGAGATCAGGGCGCGGCTCGATCAGGTTGAAATGGATGTTAAAGCCGTGGGCAAAAGCAAGTGCCGCGCATTTTTTCATGTTTTCAGCCAACGCTTCACTATAGATATCAGCCTGTAACTCATCCGGCGTCAGCATCATCACGACATCCGCCCATTTTGCCGCCTCGGCAACGCTCATGACAGTCAGCCCGGCATCCTTCGCCTTCACGGCAGATGATGATCCTTCGCGCAAGGCAACGACAATATTCTCAACCCCGCTATCCTTCAGGTTGTTGGCGTGGGCGTGCCCTTGCGAACCATAGCCGATCACCGCGACTTTCTTCTTTTTAATCAGGTCAATATCGGCGTCTTTATCGTAGTAAACCTTCATGCTGTCGGGCGTTACCGGCATGGCGTGGATATCGGCTTTTTTTGCCTTGTTCGTGGATGTCATTCGTCTGATCCTTTCTTTCTGTCTATCTGTAAAGTGCGTCCCGGACGGCATCGGTGATACGGATAAAATCCTGTGCGCTGCCCATAACTTTGTCGCCCGACTGGCCGACAATAATATCCCCGACCCGTAATTGGTAAATAGCGGCAGTGTATCCCAAATTCATGAACGAAAATTTCTCATCAAAAATACATTCATAGGTTTCTTCCATCTCCAGCCAGCCATCGACCATCACCGTATCAATCGAGACATGGCGGTATCCGCGCCCGACGGGAGACGCTGTCGCCCTGATATTTTTAATCGTATCGATTTGCTGGCCGGTGCCAAGATAAGCGTTAATCCCGGCCTGACAGGCTTTGCCCAGTTTTTCATCAGCCTGATCGCGGCTGACGCAGCCACCAAGCGCAAGAACGACAGCAAGACACAGGCAAGATATTTTAACCATGTGAATTTTCATTTTTGATGCTCCCGAAAAATCATTCACAAACCATACGAGATCATAAAATAATTAGCTCTCTGTGCCTATGGCTATTTTACCGCGGGATATAGCTGCTGCGCCGGTACGGCTGACATCCACCAGCCCTAAAGGCACCATCAATGCGATAAAAGCATCAATTTTTTCAGCCGTGCCTGTCAATTCAAAAACAAATGATTCCAATGTGCTATCAACCACCCGCGCGCGGAAAATATCCGCAACCCGCAACGCTTCGATACGTTTTTCATTCAGTCCCGCAACCTTGATCAGCGCCAACTCACGCTCGACAAAAGGGCCTTCGATCGTCAGGTCAGAAACTTTGCGAACGGGGATGAGCCGCCCAAGCTGGTTTTTAATCTGTTCGATCACCATCGGTGTCCCGCTGCAAACGATGGTGATGCGGGAGAGGTGTTTTTTATGGTTGATCTCGGCGACTGTCAGGCTGTCGATATTATAGCCGCGCCCCGAAAACAAACCGATCACCCGCGCCAGAACGCCGGGTTCATTATCGACAACAATCGATAATGTATGACGTTCGATCGCTGATTGTTCGGGGCCTGTGCCGTAAACGCTTTGTGTCGACATTGATTTTGTTCTTTGTTTCCAGTTTGTTAAAATTCAAATACCCGAAGGCTAAAGGCCGGCTTAAGGCTTCGCTACACCAGCCCCTGTGCAAATTTTTCAGCATCCGCAGCCAGTATCATTTCATTATGCGCCTTGCCGGACGGGATCATCGGAAAGCAGTTTTCCGTTGGATCAACCCGGACATCGACAATCGTGACGCGGTCTGTCTCCAGCATTTGGGCGAGAACATCATCCAGATCGGCGGCTTTTTCCGCCCGCAGCCCCACCCCGCCATAAGCCTCGGCCAGCTTGACAAAATCCGGCAAAGCCTCGGAGTAGCTGTGGGAATAACGTTCCCCATGCAGCAGTTCCTGCCACTGGCGCACCATGCCCATCCATTCATTATTCAGGATAAAAATCTTGACCGGCAATTTATGCTGGATAGCAGTTGAAAGCTCCTGAATATTCATCTGGATGCTGGCTTCGCCGGCTACATCGACCACCAGCGCATCAGGATGGGCAACCTGCGCCCCGATTGCCGCCGGAAAGCCGTATCCCATCGTCCCCAGCCCACCACTGGTCATCCAGCGATTGGGCTTTTCAAAAGGCAGATACTGCGCCGCCCACATCTGGTGCTGGCCGACTTCGGTCGTTATATAAACATCGCGCTTGTCTTTTTGCAGGTGATCACGGAGCCTTTCCAGCGCATATTGCGGCTTGATGACATCGCCAAGCTGCTTATAACGCAGGCATTTTTTGGCGCGCCATTCTTCGATCTGCGCCCACCATTTCTCAAGAGCGGCATCCTGCGGCTTGTGATTTTTCTCTTCCCATGCCGCAATCATAGCCTCCAGCGCCAGCCCGGCGTCCGCCACGATCGGCAGGTCAGCCCGCACATTCTTGTTGATCGAGCTGGGGTCAATATCGACATGGATTTTGTAAGATTGCGGCGAAAACCCGTCAACACGGCCTGTCACACGGTCGTCAAACCGGGCGCCGATATTAATCATCACATCGCATTGATGCATGGCATGGTTGGCTTCCCATGTGCCGTGCATCCCCAGCATCCCTAAAAACTGCTTGTCAGATGCCGGGTATGCCCCCAGTCCCATCAGGGTGCTGGTCACCGGAAAACCGGTCATACGAACAAGTTTGGTCAATAATTCCGATGCTTTCGTCCCGGCATTAATAACCCCGCCGCCCGTATAAAAAACCGGACGTTTAGCCTTGGCCATCATGGCAACAGCTTTGGCGATATTGCTTTTTTGCGGTTCTATCTGTGGGCAATAGACGCGGTATTTTTTAGACTCGGGCTTTTTATACACGCCTTCCGCAAACTGGACATCCTTGGGGATATCGACAACAACGGGGCCGGGGCGACCGGTGCGGGCGACATGAAACGATTCATGGATGATATCGGCCAGCTTTTCCGGATTATCCGCCAGATAATTATGCTTGGTACAAGGACGCGTAATGCCAGTTGTGTCAGCCTCCTGAAACGCGTCATTACCGATCAGGAATGTCGGCACCTGTCCGGTGATACAGACGAGCGGGATCGAATCCATCATCGCATCAGTCAATCCGGTTACCGCATTTGTCGCGCCGGGGCCGGACGTCACCAGCAAACACCCCACCTTGCCCGTCGAGCGGGCATATCCTTCGGCGGCATGGGCGGCAGCTTGTTCGTGACGCACCAGAATATGCCGGATTTTGTCGCTTTTTTTGAATAACTCATCGTAAATCGGCAGGACAGCACCGCCCGGATAACCGAAAATCGTATCAACACCCTGATCGATCAGCGCCTGAACAACGATTTCCGCCCCGCTCATCCGTGATGTTTTTGCTGACGCGGCCGATGATACGGAGGCCTGATTTTCCGCCGGATCCGGACGGGACGTTTTTTCGGTTATTTTACTGGTCATTTGTTTCTGTCTTTTTCCGTCTTTTTTTTGCCGCATACTATTGGTTTTTATAACAAAAACCGTCCAAAAATAAAGCCCGCTTTCCTGTTTTAAAGAAGAGCGCGGCTTTGATAGTTTTTTTATCGTTCAACCGGTTTCACACAACACTCTATAGCCACCACTTATCCGGTTGTCTAGTATAAGGGAAATCTAGACAATTTTTGTGCAGCGTGTCAAACAAAAAGTAATTAAGTTTCAAAAATTGAAACAAAATTATATTATTGTTATAATTTTTTCTCGGGAGAGCTATGCATTTTTTGCATGAGACCTGCAAATTTCTGCCTGATCCGGGAAAGATATTATCGAAGATCGCCCTGCTTGATGCCCTACTTAATCTTGGGCTGGATCTCGAACTGGTGGAAAGGCGGCGGGCTGGACAGCGTCCATTCCAGCGTCATGGTGTTCGGACGGGCATCCCAGTAATTATCGCCAACCTTTTTACCGAACAACATCTGGTGCGCCGTCAACAGCAAGAACCAGATCACGCTCAACCCCGCAATATAAGCGCCGTAAGAAGATATGGCGTTCCAGTCAGCCATCGCGTCCGGATAGTCGGGATAACGGCGCGGCATCCCGGCAAGGCCGAGGAAATGCTGGGGGAAGAACGTCAGATTTACACCGACAAACGTCATCCAGAAATGCAATTTTCCAGCCCATTCGCAATATTGCCGGCCGCTGATCTTGCCGATCCAGTAATACCAGCCGGCAAAAATCGCAAAAACCGCGCCAAGCGACAACACATAGTGGAAATGCGCCACAACGTAATAAGTATCATGCAGAACGACATCCAGACCGGCATTGGCCAGCACAACACCGGTCACGCCGCCAACCGTAAACAGGAAAATAAAGCCCAGCGCCCATAGCATCGGAGTTTTGAATTCGATCGACCCGCCCCACATCGTCGCCAGCCACGAGAAAATCTTGATCCCGGTCGGCACGGCGATGATCAACGTTGCCACCGTAAAGTAAGCGCGGGTATTCACGTCAAGACCGACCGTATACATGTGGTGCGCCCAGACAATAAAACCGATAAAGCCGATCGCCACCATCGCATACGCCATACCGAGATAGCCAAAAACCGGCTTCTTTGAAAAAGTCGAAACAATATGGCTGATAATACCGAAGGCCGGCAAAATCATGATATAGACTTCCGGGTGTCCGAAGAACCAGAATAAATGCTGGAATAAAAGCGGGTCGCCGCCACCTTCCGGCACGAAGAACGTCGTTCCGAAATTGCGATCGGTCAACAGCATCGTTATCGCACCACCCAGCACCGGCACAGCCAGAACCAGCAAAAAGGCCGTCACCAGCATTGCCCAGACAAAAAGCGGCATTTTATGCAGTGTCATGCCTGGCGCGCGCATGTTCAAAATGGTAGTGATGAAATTTGCCGCCCCCAAAATGGAGCTGGCACCGGCAAGGTGCAAAGAGAATATCGCCATATCGACAGCCATGTCATTATGGAACTGTATCGAGGATAGCGGCGGATAGACCGTCCATCCCGTTCCCGCGCCGCCACCGACAAGGGCGCTGCAGACCAGCAGGATAAAGGCCGGTACCAAAAGCCAGAAAGAAATATTATTCAGGCGCGGAAAAGCCATATCGGGCGCACCGATCATGATCGGCACAAACCAGTTTCCAAAACCGCCGATCAGCGCCGGCATCACGACAAAAAAGACCATGATCAAACCGTGCGCGGTAATCAGGACATTCCAGAAATGCCCGTCAGGATTTCCGGCCTCATCGACCAGAAACTGAACGCCGGGATCCTGCAGCTCAAGCCGCATCAACATCGATGCCAGACCGCCGATAACACCGGCAAACAGTGCGAAAATCAGGTAAAGCGTACCGATATCCTTATGGTTCGTCGAACAGAACCAGCGGGCAAAAAAGCCCGGCTTGTGATCGTGATGATCGTCATGGTGATCGGCTGTTGCGGTTTTCGCTGCACTCATTACTCAAAGTCCCTTTTATGTTCTGGTCTTCGTATGGTCTTACTTATGTTGTTGCTTACCGGGCAGCCGAACCGTTGCGGCTTTCCTCAAATTCGGCATAGGACAGATAACCCGTTTCGGCCTGGGCGATCCATGCCTCGAAATCTTCTTTAGAAACCGCGCGCACTTCGGACGGCATATAAGCATGCCCCGTGCCGCAAATTTCCGAACATTGCCCGTAATAAGTACCGGGCTGGGTAATCCGCACCCATGTATGGTTCAAACGTCCCGGAACGGCATCGGTCTTGATCCCGAAGGCCGGAACGGCAAAAGAATGGATAACGTCCCCGGCTGTAATCAGGATCTCAATATCCGTATCAACCGGCAGGACAAGCTGGTTATCGGTCGAAAGCAGGCGGCGCTGGCCTTTGGACGGGTCAATCTCGTCATCAGGAATCATATAGGCCGCAAACTGAAAATCATCATGGTCGGGATATTCATACGCCCAGTACCATTGATGCCCGATAACCTTGACCGTCATTTCCGGCTCTTCAACACGGTCCATGTAATAAAGCAGCTTCATCGAAGGCACGGCGATAACCACCAGAATAATCACCGGAACGATCGTCCAGACGATCTCCAGCGGCACATTATGGGAGGTTGTTGATGGCTCCGGATTCGCCTTGGCGTTGAAACGAATCATAATAAAGATCATCAGCGCCATAACAAATAAGACGATCCCGATGATAATCACCAGCAGCATATTGTGAAAATCATGTATGCGTTCCTTGACGGGGGTCGCCGGAGGCTGAAGCCCGATCTGCCACGGAAGCGGTTCGGCTGCAAAGCCCGGGGCAGCGCAAAGGACGAGAGCGATCGCAAAGAGGGCGCCACAAAGAGCAATATGTTTCATTGTTACAACGCTATGTTTTTATACTACACAAAACCGACTATATAACGATAAGCCATTAGATAATATAGCCTTGATCGTCATTTTGATACACCCAAAACAACCCCGCGCGCAAGACTGTTTTCACCCCTTATAAGACAGAATATTGGAAACGGCCTGACACGCCGCATCGGGAAACGGTGTCAGGACAAGATCGATCCCGGCGGCACGCAGCCGCGTTGTTTCAGACCCGCTATGGCTGACGGCGGCGACTTTCCCGGTATATTTGATATCGCGCAACGATTCCACCAAAGAAACCCGGAAATCATGCGCATACAGATCGTGTGTGCTTCCCGGCACGGCGCACACCACCCATGATACATTTTTGATCGGCAGATATTCGGCGAAGCCGGGGTCGGTAATATCGGCATAACCCGCATCGAGATTCTTCGGCTTATCAGGATCCTCATTAATCCGGCGCACAACACGCGGGTCAAAATCCAGCGCCAGAACGGTCTTGCCGTTCTCCAGAAAAGATTCAATCAACTCCCGCCCGTAACGGCCGGCGCCCAGCACTACCACGTCATATTTCTTCGTCCGGCGAATGATTTTATTTTCGCTCTCCCGATAGGCTTTTTTACGCTCAAACCCATCAAGATACGGCTCCAGCCAGCCATAAAGCGTCTGGGAAAACGTGATCATATAGGTGGATAGTGAAATCGTCACCAGCCCGACCAGCGTCACCAGCCCCAGCATGTCTTCGCCGACATGCCCCAGCGTAATCCCCATCGCCATGAAAATAAGCGAAAATTCACTGATCTGGGCGACCGTCAGCCCGGCCAGAAAGCCGGTACGCTGGCGATAGCCCATAAAGCCCATAATGGCCATGACAATCAAAGGGTTGCCGATCAGGACAAACAACGAAAGCGCGAGGGCGGGCACCAGTTGCGCGCCCAGAATGTGAAGGTCGATATGCGCGCCCAGCGCAATAAAGAAAAACAGCAGCAAAAAGTCCCGCAGGGAAAAAAGCCGCGATGCAATCGCGTCACGAAACGGTGTCGACGCCAAAGACACCCCGGCCAGCAAGCCGCCCAATTCGATACTGAATCCCATCATTGCCGCCACCGCCGCCAATGTCGCCGCCCACGCCACGGCAAATGTCGTCATCAGTTCCGGCGACCGGGTCAACATCGACATAAGCGGCGTTGCGACCTTGACGATAAAGAAATAAATAAAAGCCAGCAGCGCAATGCCTTTGAGGAAAACCCCGCCAAGATTGAACAGCAGGTCACCTTCGCCTTGTCCGATGCCAAAAGCCGACAGCACCACCATGCAAAAAACCACAAAAATATCCTGAACGATCAAAAAGCCCAGCGCGATTTTACCGTGCAGGGAGTCAATCTCACGCTTGTCGGATAATAATTTAATGATGATGATCGTACTGGAAAATGTCAGCGCCACCGCGACATAGAGCGCCGGAACGACTCCCATCCCGAACATCAGGCAGATCAGAAAACCGAAAAACGCCGTAAATGTGACCTGCCCCAGCCCTGTCGCCAGCGCCACGCCCCCCAGCGTTCGAATCAGGTTCAAATCAAGCTTCAACCCCACCATCAAAAGCAACAGGGCAATGCCAAGCTCGGCCATCGTATCGATCAACGCGGTTTCGGAGCCGATCAGCCCCAGCGCATCCGGCCCCGCCAGCAACCCCAGCGCGATAAAAGCCACAATCAATGGCTGGTGAAGCTTAAGCGCGATAAAGCCAAGCCCCGCCGCCATAATCAGGATGGCGGCAAGCTGGTAAAAAAGATTTTCCTGAACAATTTCAAACATAGCCGGTTTGTTCTCCTGACAAAGGCGTGAACATATTACAAAAATTCATCAAATATGCCAGCGCTTTATCATGTGGCGATGCTTATCTGTCAGTCCCGCCGATCAACGACAATATTTTCAGCGCCGCCGTTTCCGCCCGCAGGATCGTCCCCCCCAGCGAAACAGGACGAACAAAGGGAAAAGACAGGATCAGGCGCATTTCATCCGCCGTCAAGCCGCCTTCCGGCCCGACCAGCGCGGCGACCGCGCCGGAGACCGGAAATGACAGTGCTGTGGCCTGATGCCGTTCCAGACAGGCCAGCACAGGGACGGCTTCCGGCCACGCCGCCAGACACCCCGCCAGATCCGCGCTCTCCTGTAAAACCGGTATATCGCAGCGCTCGCACTGTTCGGCAGCTTCAATGATCTGTGCCCGCAAGCGTGCCGGGTTTATATGACGATGCTCTGTATTGGCGGTTATCACGGGGTGCAGGTCGGTCACCCCCAATTCAACCGCCTTTTCGATCAGGAAATCCATCCGGTTCTTTCGGATCGGGGCAAATAATAAATGAATATGGGAGGCAGCCGGCGGTTGCGGCCGGAGACATTCCCGCACACAGGCCACAACGTGTTTTTTGCCCGTAAATGCAAGCGCCGCCAGCCATTCTCCGTCCTTGCTGTTAAACAGTCGCACCGTATCGTTTTGTTGCCGCCGCAAGACATGTTTCAGGTAATGCGCCTGCCCTTGCTCCAGAGCCACATCGGCTCCCGGCGCCAAAACATGGTCGACATACAGGCGCGGAAGCTTTATATATTTGATATCAATAGATGAATTTTCCATGGCTACAGATAACACGAAAACACATACTGATATCAAGAGCGATCGTTTCCTGATCCGGATTTTACCCGAACAAGTTAAACCTTACGGGTTGCTGATGCGGCTTGACCGGCCGATCGGAAGCTGGCTTTTGTTGCTGCCCGCCCTTTGGGCGATTGCGCTGGCCACCGCGATGACCGGTTCGTTCAATGCGGATATTGTCCGTCTTATGGCGCTGTTTGCCGTTGGCGCCATCATTATGCGCGGGGCGGGGTGCGTGATTAACGATCTGTGGGATCGTGACCTTGACCGCGCGGTCGCGCGCACCAGATCAAGACCTCTGGCAAGCGGCCAGATAACCCTCTGGCACGGGATCGCCTTTTTGGGAGGGCTGCTCTTTTGCGGGCTGGTGATTCTATTGCAAATGTCGCTGGTGACGGTTTTGCTCGGCATTATGGCGCTCCCGTTCATTGCGCTATATCCGCTGATGAAGCGAATCACCTTCTGGCCGCAGGCTTTTTTGGGACTGACCTTCAATTTCGGCGCATTGATGGGCTGGGCGGCCGTCACCGACATTGTCGCGTTGCCGGCTTTGCTGTTATACGGGGCGGGATTTTTCTGGACGATGGGCTATGACACGATTTACGCCCATCAGGATAAAGAAGACGATTTGCTGGCCGGGATCAAATCCACCGCCCTGAAATTCGGCGACCACAGCAAAAAATGGGTCGGCGGGCTTTACGCGCTGTGCTTTTTGCTGCTGAATGCCGCGTTCATAACGGCGGAGGCCGGCCTGTTATCCTTTCTTGTCCTGATCATCGCCGGGCTGCATCTGACCGCCCAGATCATATATTGGGACAGCGATTCACAAGATAGTTCCCTGCGAACTTTTCGCGCCAACCGTAATTTCGGGTTGCTGGTTCTGCTGGCGGCACTGTTATAGCGCCACCCGCACCCCAAAATGACGCATATTTCAGCTATATTATGAAGCGCACAGCGCCCTGATACGCTGATCCGCGATCACCAGCATCGACAGATCCAGTGATCCGCTGCGGTGGATTCGATCCAGCAAATCCATCAGCTTGTCTGTGCGGTCACTATGTTCATCCGTCCATTTTTCGACAAAGCTTTCCCCGGCTGTCTCCTGCTTGCCCGCTTTGGTCTTTTTATCCATGTAAGACAGCAAATAAGCAGTCAGCGACGCTTGTGATGCGTACAAGCTTTCCATCAGCGTATTTGTGGCTTCGTCCGACCAGGTGCCGTCCGAAGACATAAAACGCGCCTGCTCGCGCAGCCATTTCAGGTGGAAAAAGCTGCCAATCTCGAAATAAAGCCGCGCAGTGACCTCCAGCGAAGCCTTTTGATCCAGACTGATACGGATAATATCGAACGATGCGCCCATAATCGAAATAGACGCAATCTTGAATGCCAGATCTTCAGGCACGCCATCAGAAACAGACACTCTGACGCGCTGCTCGATCAAATCACGCAGATCTGGCGTCAATGTCTCGGTCAGTGTTTGCCTCAGACGGGCAATATGCTTGCCGAAGACGCCGACATGCGCGGCTATGTCCGGCATTCTGCCAAGATACGTCAACGCCCATACGGTTTCCCGTTCGACCATCGCCGCAATATAACGCATCGAGCGAAGCTGTACCGCAGCAGGAATGCGCGAATCAAGCGCTTCGATTTCGTCCCACATCTCGCGCAAACCAAAAGAATCACGCACGATCATATAAGCGCGGGCAATGTCTGACGGGCTACAGCCTGTCTTGTCGATCAGCTTTTTAATGAATGTCGGCCCCATCCGGTTGACCAGACTGGATGATATAGTCATTGCGATAATTTCACGGCGCAGCCTGTGCCCCAGAATCTCATCGCGATATTTCCGGCGAAGCGGCGCCGGAAAATAATCAAGCAGCCAATAATCCTGCATCGCCGGCAAATCTGGCACATCACTGGCCAGCAAATCCTTCGCAAACAGGATTTTGGCGTGCGCCTGAATGATGCTCAGCTCCGGCCGGGTCAGTCCCTTGCCTTCCTGCATGCGTTTTTCGATCTCGTCAGCATCGGGCAGACATTCAATCTCGCGGTCAATGCCGTGCTTTTTCTCAAGATCATCAATAAAGCGGGCGTGAATATCCAAATTCTCCGCCGCCTGTATCTCCATCAGGCTGATCGCCTGCGTTTGCTGATAGTTGCTCCGCAAGACAAGCGCGGCGACCTCATCTGTCATTTTTTCCAGCAAGCTGTTGCGCTTTTTAACCGTCAGGCCTTTTTTGCCTTCATCAATAATCGCAGCCGTCAAAATTTTGATATTCACTTCATGGTCGGACGAATCAACCCCGCCGGAATTATCAATAAAGTCGGCATTCAGCCTGACGCCTTTTCTGGCCATCTCGATCCGCGCCTTTTGCGTCACGGCCAGATTAGCGCCTTCGCCGATCACCCGCGCCTGAACCCCGCCGGCATTGACACGCAGCAGGTCGTTTGCCTTGTCGCCAACATCCAGATGATGTTCACTAGCGGCCTTGATATAAGTTCCAATGCCCCCGAACCACAGCAAATCGACTTTCGCCCGCAGCATCACCCCGATCAACTCGGTCGGCGACAGACTGTCTTCACTGATCCCGAAAGTCGCCTTGATCTCCGGCGTCAGCTTCAGGCTTTTATCCGTCCGCAGGAAAATACGCCCGCCTTTCGACAAGGCTTTTTCGTCATAGGCGTCCCACCCTTGCACAGCCTCGAACAACCGCTTGCGCTCTTTGAAGCTGCGCGCCGGGTCGGGGTCGGGATCACAGAAAATATGCATGTGGTTAAACGCCCCGATCAGCCTGATATGTTCCGACAACAGCATGCCGTTGCCGAACACATCACCGCCCATATCGCCCACTCCGATCACGTTGAAAGGCTTGCTTTGCGTATCATGATTCAGTTCGCGGAAATGGCGCTTGACCGACTCCCACGCTCCGCGCGCCGTAATGCCCATTTTTTTATGATCGTATCCGGCGGATCCGCCAGATGCGAACGCATCGCCCAGCCAAAAACCATAATCCTGAGACAAGCCGTTGGCGATGTCAGAAAATGTTGCCGTGCCTTTATCGGCGGCGACAACCAGATACGGATCATCCCCGTCACGGCAGATCACATTGGCGGGCTTGACGACGTTACCGCCTTCGAGATTGTCGGTAATATCCAGCAAGCCACGGATAAAAATCTTGTAACAGGCAATGGCTTCTTGCACCAAAGCCGCCCGGCCACTCTCAGCAGGCGGGTTTTTCACCACAAAGCCGCCCTTGGCGCCCATCGGCACGATAACCGCATTTTTGACCTGCTGCGCCTTCATCAGCCCCAGAATTTCAGTGCGGAAATCTTCCAGCCTGTCCGACCAGCGAATACCGCCGCGCGCAATGACGTCGCCGCGCAGATGCACGCCCTCGACCCCCGGCGCATAAACGAAAATCTCACGATAAGGGCGCGGACGCGGCAAATCGTTAATTTGGGCGCTGTCCATTTTAAACGAGACATAGGGTTTCGGGCGGCCATTCTCATCGCACTGGAAAAAATTGGTGCGCAAGGTCGCCTTGACCAGTTGCGCCACACTCCGCAAGATACGGTCTTCATCCAAAGACTGTACTTTCTCCAATGATGTTTCGATCGACACGACACATTGCTTGGCCGCGCTCTTCCGGTGGCTGGCAGGATCGTGCATACATTTGAAAAACCGTACAATTTCCGCGCTGATAAACGGGTTGCGGATCAGCGCCTGATTGATATAACGCATCCCGAAATAATAACCCATCTGGCGCATATAGCGGACATAGGCTCGCAGAACCGTGATATCCCGCCAGCTCATATCATACCCCAGAACAAGCTGGTTCAGGTCATCATCTTCAACATCCCGGTACCAGATATGTACCAGCGCATCTTCAAAATTATCCTTGATACGCGCCAGATCGACTGCCTCCGCACCATGGCCGGTTTCCAGCATGAAATCATGAATCCATACCTCATGATCGACGCCTTGCGGACAAACGCGAAACGGCCTTTCAGAGATAACATTCACGCCCATATTCTCAAGAATAGGCAAAATATCCGATAAGGTCATCGGCGTCACAGCATGATAAATCTTCAGCCGCAACTGGTTTTCGGCGCAGTTTTTATCCTGATACAGATCCAGCGCAATCTGTTCTGTCTCCAGAACCTGCTCGATCTTACGCAAATCATAGACAGCCTGTTTCGTTTCGTATGTTTCCCGATAACCGGTCGGGAACGCGTCGCCATAGCGCCCCAGCAAATGAAGTGCTTGGTTTTCATTTTCAAATTCTTTCAGCAACGCATCGGACAGATGCTCGCTCCACAGGCGTCCCGCATCGTGCAGCCGGCGCTCGATCGCTGCCAGATCATAAGAACGTCGTTTTTTAGGATTGAGATAAATAACATACATCACCCGCGCCAGAGGTGAATCATCGAGCGTTGTATAAAAATCGCCGATCGTGCCGTCAAATTCCTCTTCCAGAATCGTCTGCAGCCTGACCCGCAAATTCGTGTCATAGCGATCGCGCGGAACGTAAACCAGACACGACACATAACGCTTGAAAGGGTCAAGCCGGGTATAAAGCGCTATACGCTGGCGTTCCTGCAAACGCATGATGCTGGCACAGGTCTCCAGCAACATCTTATCATCCGTCTGGAAAAATTCATCGCGGGGATATTTCTCCAGAACATGGCGCAGCGCCTTGTAGTCATGACTGCCCGCGGCAAAACCCGATGCCGCCGTTATATTGGCGGCCTTACGGCGCAGCAGCGGAACGTCCTGAATACTGCGGGAATAGGTGACCGAGGTAAACAACCCGATAAACAGGCTTTCCCCGGTAATATTGCCGTTATCATCAAAATGCTTTACAGCGATCCCGTCCAGCGGCACGGCGCGGTGAACGGTTGATTTTTTATTGATTTTTGTCACGCTGAGCGCCGGCAGGTCATAACGCAGCTTCTGCAGCTTGTCCGGCAGCGCGTGGTCATCCTCTGTAATGTAAACGGGGCTGACCTCATCATGGAGCAAGCCAAGGCTGCGGCCTTTGACGATGCGGCTGACGATGCGATCGTCTTTTTTTGTAAAGCTGTATTCGCGATATCCGAGCAAGGTAAAATTGTCATTATAAAGATAATCGAGGAAAGACAGATATTCGGCGATTTCATCCTGCGGATATTTCTTCTCGGGCGCTTTGCGCAGGTGGCGTTCACAGGATTTGACGCGGGCGCGCATTTCGCGCCAGTCCCGCGTCGCATGACGCACATCGGACAACACGGCCTGCAAATCATCATGCAACGCATCGCTCTGGTCGGGCGGCAACGTGCCTTGCAGCTCAATATGAATGTGGGACTGACGAACAACAGGGGTGTCGACATCCGCCTTACCGTTCGGCAAAAACATCCCGCCGCGCCCGGCCTTGTGGCCGGACAGCATCACAATCGGATGCAGCAATATATGGATCAGCTTGTATTTACGGGTCAAAAGCGCCGCCACGGAATCTACCAAAAACGCCATATCGTCATTGACGATATCAATAACAGTGCTGCCCAGCTCCCAGCTCTCATCCGAATCATGGGTACGTAGCGAGATTTCAATCGCCGGCGCCCCCGGCTTTCTCGCTCCGGCCATCGCCATATGCGTCCTGACCGTTTCCGCCAGCATTTGCGGGTCGATCATATCGGCATCCTCACGCGGGACATGGGCTGTAAACGCATCCAACAAGATCGCTGTGTCGGGATCAAGCCGCGCGGGAAGGAATGTCTTGGTTTTTTCAATCAGAGGGTGCTGCATGACGACCGTCATTTTAATGGTTACGCATAGCTATCAGACTAAGCGCAAATCATCCGGACGGCAAGGGATGAAGCAGCATGAAACAGCAACTCTTTATACTGCGCCGCACTATAAAACGCGTCTCTTTTCAAAGCAGATCAATCACCAGATAAAAAAGTATAGTCGGCATGACGAACCAACTCATCAGAAAGCTCATGACCGGCAGTAATTTCCGATGGAACATGAATGTCAAAATCAGTAAGATGCCGTGAGCCACAAGACACCACGCAAAAACAGCGATCGCGGCCTCAGCTGTTTCATGTACACCCAAAAACGGCGCCACCGCCACCAACAAGATCAACAACCCCACCCCTGACCCGATCAGCAATGCACTGCCCCGCATTATTTTTGCGATCTTTTTTTTCATGCGGCTATCGGGATCAACCGGCTCAAAATCCGACAATCTGACTTTCATAAAATGTTCCTTTACACGACCTCACTCGTAAATTTTACAATGCCGATCCTTTAAAAAACATGAAACGGCATGATGAAAATCCGACATGGACTTTTGACAGCTGATTTCTTACTCTATGGGGCAGCGTAATGATAATAAAAACGACGTAACAGGCAGGAGACCGTAAAATGGCTGATCTTTTTGAAAACCCCTTAAAAACTGACGGGTTTGAGTTTGTCGAATATACCGGTAAAGACATCCCCCAGCTTGAAAAGCTGATGAAAGATTTTGGCTTCACGGCCGTTGCCCGGCACAAAAACAAAGACATCACCCTGTACCAGCAACACAATATCAAATTCCTGCTGAACCGCGAAAAAACAGGGCAGGCCGCCGCTTTTGCCGAAGAACATAATGGCGGTGCAAGTGCGATGGCGTTCAAGGTTGCCGATGCGACGTTCGCCTTGGCCGAAGCCGCAAAACGCGGCGCAGAGATTGTCGAAGATCATGGCGGCTCTATGACCATGCCCGCCATCAGGGGCATTGGCGGCACGCTTTTATACCTGATCGACAGCGAAACCGTTTATGACGATGAGTTTGAAGGGCTGGCCATTGCCGGACCCGGCGTGGGGCTGACCTATATCGATCACCTCACGCACAATGTTTTCCGCGGCAACATGGATAAATGGGCAGGGTTTTACGAAGATCTTTTCAACTTCCGCGAAATTCGCTATTTCGACATTGAAGGCAAGCTGACCGGGCTGAAAAGTCGCGCCATGACGTCACCCTGCGGCAAGATCCGCATCCCGCTTAATGAATCCTCGGACGATAAATCACAAATCGAGGAGTTTCTGAAACGGTTCAACGGCGAGGGAATCCAGCATATCGCGCTGGGCACGGACGATATTTTCAAAACGGTCGAATTGATGCGCGCAAACGGCGTCCCGTTCCAGTCCACACCCGATACATACTATGAAAAGCTGGACGGGCGCGTTCAGGGTCATGGTGAAAACACCGCCGAGCTTCGCCGCCTCAGCATCCTGCTGGACGGCGCCCCCACCGAAGGGCAGGGATTGCTGTTGCAAATTTTCACACAGGATGAAATCGGCCCGGTCTTTTTCGAGATTATCCAGCGCAAAGGCAATGAAGGATTCGGGGAAGGTAATTTTCAGGCATTATTTGAATCCATCGAACTTGACCAGATCCGCCGCGGCGTTCTGGATGATGAAAACAAAGCCAAAGCATAAGAAACACACAGACATTAAAGGAGCCATGCGATGAAACTGGCATCACTCAAAAACGGGCGTGACGGAACATTGATTGTCGTTGACCGGCATTTGAAAAAATACGTCGCAGCCGGTTCGGTCGCACCGACCATGCAAGCGGCGCTTGATGACTGGGCGCATGTCGTCCCGCAACTGCGCGACATTTATGCCGCGCTCGAAGGCGGCAAAATCACCGATGCAAAGCCGTTCGACCCGCGCCAATGCGCCGCGCCCCTGCCGCGCGCTTACCAGATCGCCGACGGCAGCGCTTACCTCAATCATGTCATGCTGGTACGCAAGGCGCGCGGTGCCGAGATGCCGCCCGAATTTTTGCATGATCCGCTGATCTATCAGGCCGTATCCGATATTATTCTGGCACCTTATGACCCGATAAACGTGCCGGATGAATCTTATGGCATTGATTACGAAGCAGAAATTGCCGTCATCACCGATGATGTGCCGATGGGCGTAACGGCACAGGATGCCGAACGCCATATCAAGCTGGTCATGTTGATGAATGACGTGTCACTGCGGAACCTGATCCCGAACGAGCTGGGCAAGGGCTTCGGGTTTTTCCAGTCAAAACCGCCCAGCGCCTTTACGCCGGTCGCCGTCACGACGGATGAGCTGGGTGATAAATGGGCAGGCGGCAAACTCAACCTGCCGGTCATCAGTCATGTGAACGGCCATGAAATGGGACGCCCCGATGCCGGCGTTGAAATGCAATTCGATTTTCCGGCGCTGATCGCCCATGCCGCGAGAACCCGCCCGCTTGGCGCGGGGACGATTATCGGTTCCGGCACGGTGTCCAACAGCGACCGCAGCAAAGGCATAAGCTGTCTGGCGGAAATTCGCATGATTGAAAAAATCGAACAGGGCGAGATGAAAACGCCGTTCCTCAAATATGGCGATACGGTGCGGATCGAGATACTGGATGATCAGGGTCATTCCGTCTTTGGCGCGATCGAGCAAAAAGTCGCCCCTTATGCCTATGATGAAAAAACCGGTGCGAAAAAAATCTATGCTTAAACTTTACAGCTATTTCCGCTCCTCGACTGCCTATCGGGTACGCATTGGCCTGCATCTGAAAAACCTGCCTTTTCAGACCGTTCCCGTCAATCTCCTGAAGGGTGAGCAACGATCGGAAAGCTTCCTGAAAATCAACCCGCTGAGCGGTGTCCCGGCGTTACAGGACGGCGATTTTATCGTCACGCAATCGCTGGCGATTTTGAACTATATCGATAATATTGCGCCCGAACCATCCCTTGCGCCGGGTGACTTTCACGATCAGGCCTTTGCCCGTCAGGTTGCTCTTGCCATTGCCACCGATATCCACCCCCTGATCAATCTCAAAGCGCAAAAATATCTGGGCGAAGAATTTGGCGCGGACGATGCCGCCAAAAAAGACTGGTACGCGCACTGGACGCTTTCCGGCCTGCGCGCCGTTGAGGACATGCTGCGCCGTTACGGCAAGGCCGGAAATTTCGCACTGGGCGACGACCAGCCGAGTGTCGCCGATTTATGTATTATTCCGCAAATGTACAGCCTGCGGCGTTTTAACCTGCCGACCGATGATTTCCCGCTCTGCTGCCGGATTGAAAAACATTGTATCGCACACGCCGCATTCCAAAAGGCCGCACCGGAAACCCAGCCCGACGCACCGGACGACCTGCCGCCCATTCACGGCCCCGATGCGCCTTTGCTGCGAGAGAAAACGTAGTTAAAAAAACGTGAGGTATCCCATGAGCACCGAAACACGGAGTTATGACAGCCTGATTATTGATCAAGGGTGGAATGATTACACGCCCGACAATCATGAATGTTGGAATATGCTGTATGACCGCCAGATGGACATATTGCGTCCGCGCGTTTGTCCTGAATATCTCGAAGCCCAGCAGGCGCTCGGCTTTACAGCCGGTAAAATTCCGAATTTCGATGCGGTTAATGAACGATTGCGCGCCATGACCGGATGGGAAATTGTCGCCACGCGCGGCCTGATCAAATCAAAGCCGTTTTTTGACATGCTGACCGATCGCAAATTTCCATCCGGCAATTTCATCCGCGATAAAGACCAGCTTGATTATCTGGAAGAACCGGATATTTTCCACGATCTGTTCGGCCATATTCCGCTTTTATCCAACCCGGCCTACGCCGCCTATATGCACGAATACGGCAAGGGCGGAGCGCGGGCGCTAGCATATAAGACCACCAAGAATCTCGCACGGCTGAACTGGTGGACAATCGAATTCGGGCTGATCCAAAAAGAAGACGGTTTGAAACTATACGGTGCGGGGCTTTGTTCCTCTTTCGGCGAGGCGCGCTATTGTCTGGACGACCCCTCCGCGCACCATATACGGTTTGATCTGGAACGTTGCATGCGGACGCGTGTTTATATCAATGATTTCCAGCCCTGCTATTTTGTCATCGACAGCTTCGAGGATCTTTTCGATCAGGCCGTCAATACCGATTTCAGCCCCATGTATGAAAGTTTCAAAGGAGTCGAAGGACAAGAGCAAGCCGTGGAATATCTGCCTTTTGACCTTATTGACGGCGATCATGTCATCCGCACCGGCACGCAGGATTACATCAAGCCCAAGCGCGCCTTTCTGGAAGACAGCCTGAGCATCTAGGCTCAGGACTCATTAATTGAGATAAAAAATAACGGTTGCAGCGATACAGATCGCCGAGAAGAAAGTATGGGCACATCGGTCATAGCGCATGGCAATCCTACGCCAGTCCTTGAG
>SKGD01000118.1 GCA_007117665.1 Alphaproteobacteria bacterium | reverse complement strand
TTGCGTAAAAGATTGGATGCATTAAACTTTGCCATGATGAAAGAGCCTCCAACGCTCTTTCATCATTGAATCACATCACGGATTCTCTGTGAATCCTGAAGACTTTTGCAACAGGTCTAATATACTGAAATAGTTTTCACATTTGTTTGTGTGAACCCCATCACGGTAATATTCGCCAGCACTATGCTTGACGGTTTCATGCTTTGCAAATTCCTTACCAATTCTTGTGTATAAACGGCTCTCGTCAGTGTGAAGTTCACTTTCCAGTTTTACGTTTTCAACAAGTATCTGGCGCACGATAGCGGTGTCCGCACGGTCAACGTGGAAGGTGCGGGATTTACCGCCAGAAATAAGTGTAATAACGGACATTTTAGAGGAATGAGAAGCCTTCCCGCGCTTTGTGCGCCTGGTGATAACAGCTTTCTTACCGAAATATGTTTCATCGACCTGAACGCTCTCGCCTTCGCCGCCAACAGGGGGCAATGTACCCTCTTCCATAGCCACGCGGATACGATGACACATAAACCACGCAGTTTTGTATGTCACTTCCAGTGTTCTATGTAGCTGGTGTGCACTTATCCCCTTTTTACTGGAACACATAAGATAAACTGCTTGCATCCATTTGTGCAGTGCAATATGACTACTTTCAAATACAGTTCCCACTTTAACGGTAAACTGCTTTTTGCAATCACGGCACTTTTTCAAACCCACGCGAGTTTTCGCCAAGTCATAAGGCTTGGTGCAGCTTCCGCATTTGGGGCATACAGGGCCATCAGGCCACAGAATGCTTTCCAAATATTTGAAGGCATATCTCTCGCTGGTGAAGTATCTTTTATTTAGCAAACCCATATCTTAACTCCTTATAATTAAAGAATAACATAAGGATTTTGGTTTGTAAAGTATATAATTGGGATTTATCCTCCGGGGTAATCGGCGCATCATCATGGTCGATTTTTTGCTTTTTATAAACCCATGCGCCGCTAAAAGAATCCTGCTCCATTTCCGGGAAAGCAAGATCCATGAACGACCCGACATCAAAACGCCCGGCAGTTTCCTGTATCTCCAGGCGTCTCAGCTCCTTTTCATCCAGCGCAAATAATCGCTCCCTGACCTCCGTAACAATATTCGCAACGGTCTTTTTTCCGTCTTCCAGAGATTTTTGCGCGAAAATGATCAGGTAACTTTCTTCTTCGTACAGAAAATAGATATCGCTGTCATCTATATGCTTTTCGATGATGTCATCGACAATTTCATAAACCACGCGCCGTAATCCGGGCCACCGTTTTCCCAGCCTTTTTTTCACATTTTCAAGCCCGATAAACTGTAATTTTCCCGAGGCGACAACCGCTTTATTTTTCAAAAGCTGCTTACAAAGCGCGAAAAGTTCCTTACGCTTCTTTTCCGACAATACGGGACGTGACTTCACCGGCTGGAGCCGTCGCCCGGGAAATATCCTGCTTCCGGCCTGTGCAAAAATCCGGCGCGCCGTCAGGAAAAAACGACGAGCGGAGGCAAATGACATGTCAGGCCTTTTAAACATACGGATGACTATCCTTTATCCTTGCTTTTATTAACCGCGCCGCGGCATAGACGTTTCTTGCAAAAACCGGGTCAGAGTTCGAGCCAAAATCCGGATCAGAACAATGTATCGACCGCAGCAAGCAATTGATCCGGCTTGACCGGCTTGACCAAAAGACGGTCTGCGCCGATTTTCCGGGCAAGCTCCAGAAATGACATATTTTGCGAACGGCCGCCGCCCGACATCGCAATAATTTTAACGTCTTTATCAATCTCCCTGATTTCAGAGATCGTTTGCAGACCTTCCTTGTCCGGCATCAGCATATCCGTGATGACAATATCGGGTTTTTGCTTTTTAAAAGCGGCTAGTCCCACTGCGCCATTTTCCGCGACATAAACAATGTATCCGCCTTTTTTAAGGACATTTTGCATCGTCAAACGCACAACATCGTCATCGTCAATCACCAAAACTATTTTACTCGCAGCCATTTTTGTCATCCAAAGGGGTTATCCAAAAGTATAATGTTCTTGTTGGCGCAGCATATAACCATTATTTTATCCTTACAATGACAAAGACTCTTAAAAAAACACATCCCGATACCTCCCAGGTCTTCAGCGATTTGCAAAAAATGCAATAAGTTTGACATGCGCTGCCTTTATCTCTTCAAAGCAGGCGCGTTTTTCCTCAATGGACACGTCTTCTTTTTCTTCCGCGCGGGCGCAGAGAAATGACATTTGTTGTGCGCCGATCTGTGCCGCAGAGCCTTTGAGCTTGTGGGCGGCTCTCTGCCAATCGATCGATGAAGCATCCCCTGTCAGGTGACGCTCCATGACGGCAAGCGATTCATCAGCACCGGCGAAAAAAGCATCCGTAATTATTGTTTCCTGATCCGGATCGCCATCGGTAAACAGCATTAAATGATCCAGATCAATCAACGCCTGATCCGCAGGCGCAACAGGCACGTCCGGCGTGGCTGTCTCATCATCCCCTCCCAACAGCCAAAACCGCAAAACATCGTGAAGCTTGTCAGGGTTAATCGGCTTGCTGATATAATCATCCATACCGATTTGCAAGCATAGATCCCGATCACCTTCCATCGCATGCGCTGTCATGGCGATAATCGGTATATGAGGTTTGCGTCTTTCGCTTTCCCACAGCCTGATACGCTGGCACGCTTCAAACCCGTCCATTTCAGGCATCTGGCAATCCATCAGGATCAAATCATAAGGAATCCCTTCTTCCTGTGTCACCTTTTCCAAAGCCTCACGCCCGTTACCGGCCTGATCAACATCAGAAAATCCCATTTTTTTCAAAAGCTTGAGAGCGAATAACATGTTTACATTATGATCATCAACCACCAATACCCTGAATGGCGCAAAATCGCTTTGCTCATGCGCAATGACCTTGCGGGCTTTTTCCGCTTTTTCTTCAACAATATCACGATCTGACTTTTTCAAAGGAATCGTCAGGGTAAAGATGGATCCTGTGTCAGGTTCGCTGACAAATGTAATCTCGCCTCCCATCAGCTCGGCAAGCCGCTGTGATATAGCCAGCCCCAGCCCGGTACCGCCATATTTACGGCTTGTAGACATATCACCCTGAGAAAATTTCTGGAATATCGTGCTTTGCAAGGCGGGGGAAATGCCGACCCCCGTATCCATAACCTCTATCTTGAACAGATAATGATTATGCTGTGGCAGGAAAATACTGGAAACCCGCAATGTCACTTTCCCTTTATCAGTGAACTTGACCGCATTCCCGACCAGATTTGTGACAATCTGGTTGATACGCAGCAAATCACCAACCACATATTCAGGCACGCTTTCTTCGTATGTATATTCCAGCGTAATGCCCTTTTTGCTGGCAAGGCCGGACATCAGGCTAACCACTCCGCCAAGTCCGTCTTTCAGGTTAAAAGCGCTTTTTTCCAGTGTCACTTCGCCCATCTCGATTTTGGAAAAATCGAGAATATCGTTAAGCAGAAACAGCAGCGATTCCCCGGATCGCAAAATTGCGCCTACAGTTTCCGCATGCTCTTCTTCCATCTCGCTTTCAGACAAAAGCCGCGTCAAGCCCAAAATGCCGTTTAGCGGTGTCCGGATTTCATGACTCATATTGGCAAGAAAGTCGCTTTTCGCCTGATTGGCCTGCTCGGCTCTTTCCTTTTCAATTTCCAGATAGGTACGGGCGCGCGCCAGCTCCGTCCGCCAGCGCCTGATCCCGCGCAAGGTAAAAAACCAGATGACGCACAAAACTGATATAACAAAAATAACAGGATAAACACTGAAATAGACCAGATTGACCAAAAACGTATCACGGCTTTTCGACAATTCGTAAATCCGGTCGATCAGATGTGTGATATGCCCGGAATATGATCTTTTATAACGATCATATGCCTCACTTTCCGCGATAGCCTGCGCCTCATCAAGCCTGCCCTGTCGTACCAGCGCAAAGACCTGGTTTTCAAGTGCGATCAAAGATTGGTTAACGCGGTCAATTGCCTCTATATGCGCGACAACCACGCTGTCCGCAGCCACAGAATGTGTCAGATCGACCAGCACCTGATCCAGCATCACCTCATGCGCCCTAAATCTTTCCTCCCATTTTTTATGTCCTGTGACGGAAGCCATACGGGTGGATTCCGTCAAAATACCATCCAGCCGGGTCAAATCATTCGCCATCCCTGCAAGATGGGTATCCTGCGCCATATTATGTGTGATTGTCCGGTACATAAACACACTGCCTATGCCCGCGGACAAAACGTAAATGACCGTCAATAATAATGCCGCGATCAAAAGCTTCTCTGGAAAGATATGTTCCCGATCTCTTTCTTCCAGAGATTTTTGCTTGTGATAAACCGCCGCCGCCAGCAGTAACGCAAAAATAAGGCCGGTCACAGCCGCAATGACAAGCGCCATCATGGCAAAACTTTGATCCGGATCAAGGCGGCATTCGGCATAAGGAATAAAAACCGCCGCCGCCATAGCGGTATAATGCATGCCGCAAATCGCGCAGCCCATGACAAGTGCCGCCGCCATCAACCATAGCGGCTTTTGAAGTGCCGGCTTCTTTTCCATGGCAACAATGATCAAAAACGCCGCGCCGGATGCAACGATCGCGATAATGACCGATGCAAAAAACAAAAGCGGGCGATAACGCAAATCGGCGTCCATACGCATCGCCGCCATACCCAGATAATGCATGATGCAAATAGCCAGCCCCAGCAAAAGCGCGCCCAGCAGCACCGAAACAACCGTTAAACGTTTCCGGCGTGCAACCCACAGCGCACCATAAGCCGCAATAACGGCAAAAATCATTGATAATATTGTCAGCAATAAATCGTAATCGAGCGCCATTTCCATGCTATAGGCCAGCATGCCGATAAAATGCATCGACCATATCCCCGCACCCAACGCAACCGCCCCGCCCCAGTGAAAAGCCGTACGCAGCGCTGCCGTGTCGGCGCGCAACATGTCAAGCGCCAGTTTCAGACCCGTATAAGACCCAAAGACCGCGACAATATAAGACAAAACAACAAACGCCGGAACATAGTGACCCGTAGCCACATCCGGCGGAAGCGCTCCTGTGATAAAAAAAGAATCAAACATGCTGGCTTTCCCACTTACCGGCCAGTCGATTTCACACGGTAAGATGACCCCTTTTATAACCCTACTATGAAAAAGTTTAAAATTTTAGTATTTATCAACGCTTCCCTAGCAACCACTTGATTTTAATTGAAAAAATTGACTTCTGGCACAGTATCATAGAGTGTACCATTACCTTATCTATTAAGATCTGGCTTTGCCGGGTCTTGTTTTTTGCGCCTGTCCGTATACACTCCGAATATAAAAAAATGCCACCTCTCCTAAATGGTTGATTTATTGTAATGGCTATCAAATTTTCGCTTCCCCTTTGGTATGATCTGCATACACATGTCCGGCAGGATGGCTTGCTGGAACCGGTTATAAAGTCTTTAAAAAACATGGGTTGCGCGGGCTTTCTGGCGATGCCGAACACAAAGCCGCCTGTCGCCAAAATCAGACGTGCCGATGACCTGCCATATTGGAGCATCGAAGAATACCGTGCCATGATCATGGACGCCGGCGGAAATGATTTTACATCAATCATTACGCCGCTTTACCTGACCAAAGATACAACCCCTGCCATGATCGAAGATGGCGCAAGATCAGGCTTGCTGCGCGCCTGTAAATATTACCCCCCGCACGGCACGACCGGCGCCGATTTCGGCGTCCCGCTGGAAGAGCTGATGAAAACAGACATCTTCGCCGCCATGGTTGATCACGGCGTGACGCTGTGCATTCACGGTGAAGAACACGGTCTGGGCGGGGAAGATTATTTCGGCGAAGGCGGCAATGCCGAAGATTTTTTCTATCGCACGCGCGTACCACAACTGCTCGACCAATATCCGGGACTGCGGTTGGTCTGTGAGCATATCACGACCCGCACCGCCGCAGCCTTTGTCGATCAGGCCGGTGACAATGTGGCGGCAACCATCACGCCGCAACATCTTCTCTATACGATCGGCGACCTGTTACAGGGCTGCAAATACCATCTTTATTGCCTGCCTTTGCTAAAATTCGCCACCGACCGTGATGCCTTGCGCCGCGCTGTCACAAATGACAATAACAAAAAATTCTTCGCCGGAACCGACAGCGCGCCCCATACCGTCAAAGCCACAGCCTGCGGCTGTGCTGCAGGATGTTTTACCGGTGACATTGCCCCGCAACTTTACGCCGAAGGGTTTGAACAAGCCGGTGTCGACCTGTCAAACGCGCAGGGACAGGAAATTTTCAAAAGATTTCTATGCGATAATGGTCGCGCTTATTACGACCTGCCTGTGCCCGACCGCACCTTCACCTTACAAAAAACGCCGCAGACGCTTTCCGCAACCCAGACCCCTGAAGGAACGCTGACACCGCTGCCGCTGGGGTTGGGGCATGACACGCTGCCATGGTCAATGACATTTTGATCGCTGTCAGGGAGATATGTGCCGGGCGATAAAATCAGCCGTAAACAGGCGTGACTCGTGGCTGGTGCGGTGTGATAAATCCGGGATATAATGCGTGCTCAAGTCAACGCCGTAAGATTGCAGCGCGGCAATAACATCCTGATAACGTGCCACCGAAAACTCTTCATCGGCACCGCCATAAATAAATAATGTGCTGGGCTTAGTGCGCAAATTCTCGCCGCCACCGAACACTGTGCTGTGGCCAACGACGCAGGCAACCTCATCGGCGCGTAAATAGGCCGTGTAAAGCGCTACCGCGCCTCCCATCGAAAACCCCATAATCGCAATATCCCGATCGGTGATGCCGGCCTCATCGCGTTTTTTGTCAATAAAGTCGTTCATGCGCACGGCCAGATCAGACAGCGCCTTCGCATAATCAGGCAAAGTCTTTCCTTGAATGGAAAACCACTGGCGCGGGTCATCAACCATATTGGTTTCATCGCGTAAAATTTGCGGCACCTGTAACAAGCCCGCCTCATCCACGGACGGGTTATCATAAGACTCCGGCGCATGCGGCATAATAAGCTGTGCCTGCGGCACTTTCGCAACGACAAGATCCGCCAGCTTTTCCATCGCATAAGCGTTAAACCCATAGCCATGCAGCAGGATCACCAGTTTTTGCGCCTTGTCCGGCGCGGCTCCCTTGGCGATATATTCAAATTCTTCTTTCATTTTTTCCTTAGAATCAGACCTTATTCATTTCGTAAAATTCTGTTGCCAATGATAAAAGCAGATACCAGAAAAGCAAGTGAAAGCGTAGCGGCGCCTACGGTAAGCTTGCTTGACGCCGTAGATGCATTTATCATTGGCAACCCGTAAGGGCGCGGTAAATTTTCTCGCGCAGAATTTACGAAATAAATGAGTTTTGATCCTAACTTTCGCCTTAGCCTAGATCATATTGAGCGCCATGAAAATAATTAAAACGCTGCATAACCTGACCCCGGACGACAAAGGATGCGTCATTGCCATCGGGAATTTCGACGGCATGCATCGCGGGCATCAGGCTTTGATCGCCCGCACGCGCGCGATCGCACAGCAAAAGAACCTTCCGTGCGGGGTTCTGACATTCGAGCCGCACCCGCGCCATCTTTTCCGTCCTGACGACCCGCCATTTCGCATCACGCCGCCTGCGCTCAAGGAGCAGAAAATCCGGCAGAGCGGTGTCGATATCCTGTTTTCCCTGACATTTGACTGGGATTTTGCCAGCCAAAGCGCCGCAGATTTTGTCCGGCATGTGCTTGAGGACGGTCTTGCGCCCGCCCATATTGTCGTCGGTGCTGATTTTTGCTTTGGCCAGCTTCGCAAAGGCACGCCGCAAACACTGGAACAAGCCGGATTTGATGTAACAATCGCCGATAATATCGCGAATGACCACCAGACGCGCATTTCCTCCAGCGCCATCCGGCAGGCTCTGCGCCATGGCGACCTTGCCGGGGCGGGTGACTTGCTGGGCTGGCCGTGGGAAATACAGGGATGCGTCGTACAAGGCGACCGGCGCGGGCGTGAGCTAGGCTACCCCACCGCCAATATTGCCCTGCATGATACGCTGCATCCGGCCTATGGCGTTTATGCGGCCTATGTGCAGATCGCCGATGACGGGACGGACGCCCCATGGATGCGGGCGGCGGTCAATATCGGCATCCGCCCGATGTTTGCGTTAAAAACCGGACAGCTTGAAGCCCATATTCTGGATTTCGACCGTGATATTTACGGCAAGATCCTGCGTGTCCGCCCCGTGCAAAAATTACGGGGCGAAGCCAAGTTCGATTCGCTGGATGCGCTGATCGGGCAAATCGCCGCCGATTGCGCACAAGTCAGGAAGATCCTGAAAAAATGATTGCGATACTGGTCACCAGCTTATTGCCGCTTTATATCCTTATCGCGCTGGGTTATATCGCCGGGCGCTATATGGATGTGAATTTGCATTCTCTGGCGACGGTGGCCATCTATATCATCTCGCCGGTCGTTGTCTGCGGGGCGCTGATGAAGCTTGACCTCAACCCCGCCTATTTTTTACTGCCGGTGATTATTTACGGGGTTTGCGTCACGATCACCTTTATCGCCTATAAAAGCGCCGGTGCTGTCCTGAAAGACCGGCGCGCGAACCTGATCGGCCTGACCAGCGGTGTCGGCAATACCGGCTATTTCGGGCTGCCGCTGGTGCTGGCACTGCTGGGGCCTGAAGCCGCCGGCATTTACATGCTGATGAATCTGGCTGTCTTGATGAATGAATTGACCTATGGTTATTATGTCGGCGCGCGCGGCCATTTCACAATCCGCGACAGCATCAAAAAACTATCCCGCCTTCCGGCGTTGCCTGCCGCTTTTTTGGGGCTAGCGCTTAATGCAGGCGGCGTAACGGCTCCCGATATATTCGATACGTACTGGAACTATTTTGTGGGGGCATGGGTGATTATCGGCATGATGCTGATCGGCGTGGCGCTGACCAAGATGGAAACACTCAGACCCAACCCGGTTCTTTTATGCTGGCTATTCGGATTCAAATTTGTTGTCTGGCCGCTTCTGGCTTTTGCACTGATCGTCGCCGACCGGACAATCTTCGGCCTTTATGACGATTCTGTGCATATGATGATGATGCTGATCGGCCTCGCGCCGCTGGCGGCCAACACGGTGGCCTATGCCGGGAATCTGAAGCTTCCCGCCGGCGAGGCCGCGATGGCCGTGCTGCTATCAACATTTTTTGCCTTGCTGTATATCCCGCTTATTATGTCCTTGTTATTTTAGGGTCAGACCCCAGGAAACGCTTGATTTATGCCCCCGGAAAAGCCATAGTTTCCGCCTGAATTTCATGATAAAGAGAGCGCCATGAGCAGCAACAAAACCACACAGCAAAATGCCGATTTTTACAAAGAAACGGTTTTTCTGCCAAAAACGGATTTTCCGATGCGCGGCGGGCTGGCGGAAAAAGAGCCGGAAATCGTCAAAAAATGGCAGGATATCGATCTTTACGGCAAGATGCGCGCCGCCGCAAAGGGGCGGGAGAAATTTGTGCTGCATGACGGACCGCCCTATGCGAACGGCCATATCCATATCGGCCATGCGGTCAACAAAGTCTTAAAGGATGTTGTGTGCCGGGCGCGCCAGATGGCCGGCTATGACGCGCCTTACGTGCCGGGATGGGATTGTCACGGCCTGCCGATCGAATGGAAGATCGAAGAGAAATACCGCACGGAAGGCCTTGATAAAGATACCGTGCCACCGCTTGATTTCCGTGCCGAATGCCGCGCATTCGCCAAGAAATGGGTCGATGTGCAATCAGCCGAATTCCAACGGCTGGGCGCGGTCGGGGACTGGGACAATCCATACCTGACCATGACGAACCGCGCCGAGGGAAAAATCGCCCGCGAAATTCACAAATTCGTGAAAAACGGTCTGTTATATCGCGGCGCCAAGCCGGTTTTGTGGTCAGTGGTTGAAAAAACCGCACTGGCCGAAGCCGAAGTCGAATATAAAGAACATAAATCCATCACAGTATGGGTGAAGTTTCCAATCATTGAAAAGACGATACCCAGTGATTTGGAACCAAATGAAAAAGACGCCCTTAAAGATGCATCCATCGTCATCTGGACGACAACGCCGTGGACATTACCGTCTAACCGCGCAATTGCATACAAAGAATCGGGTAGCTATGGTGTGTATCGAATTGACGAAGTAACAGACCATAGCCGTGCTAAAGTTGGCGATAAAATAGTCTTGGCAAAAAGTTTGGCTGAAGATGTCAAAAAGCAGGCGCAAATTAAAGAATGGACTGAAATCATTTCTCATGGCTTATGGGGGTCTTGTTTTGAGGACATAAAATGCCGCCACCCTTTGCACGGCAAAGGGTATGATCATAACGTACCGCTTTTGTACGGGGCACATGTGACGGAGGAAGCCGGAACGGGCTTTGTTCATATCGCCCCGTCCCACGGCGAGGATGATTTTTATCTGGGGCAGGCTAACGGGCTGGAGATCACCGACAATGTCACAGATGACGGCAAGTTCCGCGATGATGTGCCGCTTTTTGGCGGAGAGGAAATTTACACCGCCAAGGGCGAAACAGGCGCGGGGAATTTTGCCGTGCTCAAGGAACTGAACGAAGCCGGCGCTTTGCTAGCCAAAGGCAGCATGCGCCATGAATACCCGCATAGCTGGCGGTCGAAAGCGCCGCTGATCTTTCGCACCACGCCGCAATGGTTCATCGCGATGGATGACAAAACCGGCCTGCGCGACAAGACGCTTGCGGCGATCGGGCAAACGCGCTGGATCCCCGCCAAGGGCGAAGCGCGTATCCGTTCAATGATTGAAAACCGCCCGGACTGGTGCATCAGCCGCCAACGCGCATGGGGCGTGCCGATTGCGCTGTTTGTCGATAAAAAAACCGGCGCTGTGCTGGATGATGATGCCGTGCTGGCGCGTATCGGGGATATTTTTGAGGAAGAAGGCGCAGACGCATGGTGGGCGCGCCCGGCCTCGGATTTTCTGGGTAACGAATACAGCCCCGATGATTACGAACAGATTTTCGATATCGTTGATGTCTGGTTTGAATCCGGCTCGACCCATGCTTTTGTGCTGGGTGACACCCGGACATGGCCGTCCTATGAAGGCGTCCGGCAGGCTGACCTGTATCTCGAAGGATCCGACCAGCATCGCGGCTGGTTTCACTCCTCCTTGCTGGAAAGCTGCGGGACAAAAGGCCATGCGCCTTATAAGGCTGTCCTGACGCACGGTTTTGTCCTTGATGATAAGGGCTATAAAATGTCGAAATCCGCCGGCAATGTCGTTTCGCCGCTGGACGTGATGAACGAACATGGCGCGGATATATTACGGCTTTGGGCGCTGACCTCGGATTACGCCGAAGATATCCGCATCGGCAAGGATACGTTGAAATCGACAAGCGATTTATATCGCCGCATCCGCAACACGTTCCGCTTTTTGCTGGGGGCGCTGGACGGGTTTAGCGAAACCGAAAAAATCCGCGCCGAAGATTATAAAACCATGCCGGAGCCGGAACGGCTTGTCCTGCACCAGCTCGCAGAGATGGATGAGTTCGTGCGCGGGGCGATCGACCAGTATGATTTCGGGCGGCTGGCGCACAAGCTGCATAATTTCTGCGCCAATGAGCTATCCGCCTTTTATTTCGACATTCGTAAAGACCGGCTTTATTGCGACCGCCCCGACCAGTTCGAGCGCCGCGCGACCCGCACCGTCATGGCACATATTTTTGACTGTCTCGTCACGTGGTTTGCCCCGCTTTTATGCTTCACCACCGAAGAGGTCTGGAGCTATCGCCCCAAAGGCGTGTTCGGCGATGAAGAAAGTGTCCATTTGCGGACATTCCCCGCCATCCCGGATGTCTGGCGGGACGATGCGCTGGCCGCGAAATGGGCGATGACGGCGCATGTGCGCGATGTCGTGCTGCGGACGCTGGAGCCTTACCGCCAGAACAAGGATATCGGATCGTCGCTGGAAGCCCATCCGGTGATTTATGTCGATGATCGTTATGCCGCGGCGCTGGAACATATCGATGTCGCGGAATTATGCATTACCTCGCAGGCGACCGTCAAAAACCAGACACCACCCCCGGACGCATTTACCGTTGAAAAATATGACGGGCTGGGTGTTGTCTTCCAAAAAGCCGAAGGCAAGAAATGCCAGCGCTGCTGGAAGATCCTGCCCGATGTTGGCACCGATCCCGATTATCCCGACCTCTCCGCACGTGATGCCGACGCGGTGCGCTGGCACCTGAAAAACCGGAAAGCCGCATGAAAAAAGAGCTGATCATTCCGGGGGCGCTGCTGGGCGGCGGTCTTTTTGTCGCCGACCAGATCACCAAATATCTGGCGCTGTTCGCGCTGCAAGGCGGGAATATCGCTGTCCTGCCGTTTTTCAATCTGGTTCTGGTATGGAATCGCGGGGTCAGTTTCGGCATGTTCAGCGATGGCAATGACCTGACGCCTTATGTTCTGATTGCACTGTCACTATTTATTACAGCAGGATTATTATGGTGGCTGACAAGAATTGACGACAAGCCTCTTTTTCTGGCAATCTGCGCGGTGATTGGCGGTGCCATCGGGAACATCATCGACCGCATCATTCACGGCGCGGTCATTGATTTTCTCGATTTTCACGCCTTTGGATGGCATTACCCGGCCTTTAATATTGCCGATTCAGCGATTGTGCTGGGGATTGCCTTCATTTTGTTCGACAGTATAATACGGGAACCGAAAAGGAAGGGTTCGCAACGTGATGAAAAACGGTCTTAAAACGTCTCTCGCCGCAATGATTTGTCTATTGGCTCTGGGAGCCTGCGACAGCGCCCGTGAAACGCTGGGCATGAATCGCACGGCACCGGATGAATTCGCCGTTGTCCAGCGCGCGCCGCTGGAATATCCGCCCAATTACCAGTTACAGCCGCCATCACCCGGCGCAGCACGGCCACAGGAAATCGGCGCAGCGCGTCAGGCCGAAACAACATTATTCGGGGAAGCCGCGCCCCGATCCGGCGATATAAGATCCGGAGAATCCGCATTGTTGCAGGCTGCCGGTGCCGAGATCGCCACGCCTGATATACGCCAGACAATCGACCGCGAAACCGCCGCAATCGGCCCCCGTGAACGCCCGGTTGCCGAACGGCTTTTGGGATGGACCAGACGCGGCGGCGATCAGCCCCCGCCGGCCGACATTGTCGATGCTGAAGCTGAAGCGGCGCGCCTGCGTGACAATATCGAAGCCGGAAAACCGGTCACCACCGGCAACACGCCTTCCGTCAAGGACTAAGCGCATTGCGCTTTTAGGGCGAATCCTGTCATATCCGGCAAGTATGGCCTTGATGAAGGCGGGATGGTGATTTACATTATCGGCATGCGCCGGATCGCCTATATAGCCCTGTCGATTTTCATTGTCACCGTTTTGGCGGCGGCATTTAATCTGGCCATACAAAAACGGTCGGATGTCACCGCCGCGCACACGGACGAACTAAAGAAAGCCGCAACAGGTAAAGCACCCTATGACGAAAAAATCTTCGGGGCGGAAAGCTTTACCCTGCCCAACGGAATGAAAGCGGTCGTCATTCCTGCTCACCGCGCGCCGGTTGTCACGCACATGGTCTGGTACAAGGTCGGGGCAGCGGACGAACCGCGCGGCAAGTCCGGCATCGCCCATTTTGTCGAACATTTAATGTTTAAGGGAACGGACGCTTACCCGGTCGGGGAGTTTTCCCGCATTGTCCGGCAGCTAGGCGGGAATCACAACGCCATGACCGGACAGGATTTCACAGCCTATCACCAATCTGTCGCCAAAGAGCATCTGGAAACCATGATGCGGCTTGAGGCCGACCGGATGCGCGGCTTGATATTCCCGCCTGACGATGTTGATTCCGAGCGGCTGGTCGTGATTGAAGAGCGCCGCCAAGTGACGGAAAATGATCCACGCGGTTATTTTTTCGAACAAATGAATGCGGCCTTGTTCGTCAATCATCCCTACCAGCACCCGACCATTGGCTGGCTGCATGAAGTCGAAGCGCTCAGCCGCGATGACGCCATTGCTTTTTACAACACCCATTACGCGCCCAATAATGCAATATTAGTGGTGGCGGGCGACATCACCGCCGAAGAGCTTTATCCCATGGCGATGGCGATTTACGGCGATATTCCGGCGCGTGCTGTTCCTGAACGAAACTGGACGGCAGTGCCCCCGCTTTTGGGAACGCAACGGCTTGTCCTGCATCACGATTCCATCCGCCAGCCGCTTGTCCGGCGCGCCTATCGCGTGCCAAGCGCGCGTCAGGATAAAGACGATTCGCTGGCGCTGACCGTTCTGGCCAGCATTTTGGGCGATGGCATGAATGCGCGCTTTTACCGGTCACTGGTCATTGAACAAAGACTGGCCAGCAGCGCCGGATTTGGCTATGGCGGAACGGCATGGGATGACGGACGTGTCGTGATGAGCGCAACGCCATTGGAAGGCATATCGCCGGAAGCCGTCGAAGCCGCCATGGAAGAAGAATTACGCAGCCTGATCCGCGACGGCATCACGGATGAAGAATTGCAAAGCGCCCGGACACGATTGATTGATGCGGCTATTTTCTCACGCGACAGCCTGACCGGCCCGGCGATGATTTTCGGTTACACGCTGGTGACGGGAGGAACGATTGATGATGTCGAATATTGGCAGCGTGACATTGCCGGTGTCACCGCGTCACAAATTCATGACGTCGCCGCCCGTTATCTGGACCCCGACAACATGAAGCGCCGCCCCTATGTGACAGGTTATTTACTGCCTGCCAACCAGTCCGGCGCACAAGATACGCCGCCGCCCGCACCCGCGCCGGAGGAGCAAGCAGAATGATCCGTTATATTTTTCTTTGCTTTGCTTTCATCCTGATCTCTTCTCCGGCCACCCTGCGCGCGGAAATTAATACCGATGGCCGGATTCTTGATATTCAGCAAGTCACCAGCGATCAGGGCATCACCGCATGGCTGGTTGAAGACCATTCCCTGCCGATCATTGCGATGCGCTTTTCCTTTACCGGCGCAGGCGCGGCAGGCGACCCCGCCGACAAGCAGGGATTATCGAACATGGTCGCGACCATGCTCGATCAGGGCGCCGGTGACTATGACAGCCAGACGTTCCAGCTTCTTTTAGACGATCATAATATTACACTGGGATTCGGCGCCGGACGTGATGATTTCGGCGGCAGCCTGAAGATGCTGCGTCATCATCAGGATCTCGCCTTTGACTTGCTCCGCCTTGCCTTAACCAAGCCGCGCTTTGATGAAGAACCGTTGGAAAGAATGCGTAACGCGGCGCTTTCGCGGATTCGCAATTCCCTCTCCAACCCCCGCTGGATCGCGGCGCGCATCATGAATGATACGGTTTTTGACGGTCATCCTTATGCGCTCAATGCCGGTGGGACGTTGCAGACAATCGGCCGGATCGACGATGCCGCCATGCGGGATGTCGTGGAAAAACGGCTGGGGCGTGACAATCTGGTGATCAGCATTGTCGGGGCAATCTCGGCGGACGAGGTCAAAGACAGGCTGGATGCGTTGTTCGGAGACTTACCGGCGCAGGCGGAACTGACCCCGGCAGAGACGATAAAGCTGCAAAATCAGGGTAAAACCGTTTTATATGAACATGATATCCCCCAGACGATCATTCAGATCATCCAGCCCGGCATTGCCCGCGATGATCCCGATTATTACAAGGCGGCCATTATGAATTTCATATTAGGCGGGTCGGGTTTTGGTTCGCGCCTGACCGAGGAAATCCGCGAAAAGCGCGGCCTGACATATGGTATCTCTTCCGGCTTTTTCAATCTGGAACACGCCAAGGCGTTTCAGATTTCCACATCGACCCAAAATGACAATGTTGCTGATATGCTGACGCTGATCCGTGCGGAAATCGACATGATGCGGGACACAGAACCGGCAAAAGAAGAAGTTGCCGACGCCAAGGCCTATCTGATCGGTTCTCTGCCGTTGCGTCTGGCGTCAACTGACAGCATTGCGGGACTGATCCAGAATATGCAGCTTGATCACCTGCCGCCGGATTATCTTGACCGCCGGGCGGCAAAACTCGACGCCGTGACGGTACAGGACGTTCAGTATATCGCCCGCAAGATGCTCGCCCCGGATGCTTTGACAACGATTTTGGTCGGGCGTCCCGGCAATATAACGCCTTCGGTGATCATCGAGACACTGCCCCATGTTGAATGATCTGCCGGAATGGCGCGCACTGGCCGCTCACAAAAAAATAATCGAGCCGCTTCACATGCGGGATATGTTCGCGCAGGATCCACAACGTTTTGACAAATTCAACATCACTTGCGGCGATATGTTATGCGATTATTCAAAACACCGCATCACACCCGAAACCATCGCCTTACTGACAGCGCTGGCGCGCGCGCGTAATGTCGAAGAACAACGCGACCGGATGATGGCCGGCGACAAAATCAATCAGACCGAAAACCGCGCTGTCCTGCATACGGCGCTGCGCGCCCCCCGTGATGCCACCATCCTCGCGGACGGCCATAATATCGTGCCGATGATCCATCAGACGCTTGAAAAAATGGCGGATTTCGCACAGGCCATTCATGACGGAAACCATAAAGGCTATAGCGGCAAACCCATTCGTCACATTGTCAATATCGGCATTGGCGGGTCTGATCTGGGGCCGCGCATGGTCTATAAAGCGTTGAAACCATTTCACAAAAAAGATGTATCGGTTCGTTTCGTATCGAATGTTGATGCGGCGGATATCAACGCTGCACTACAGGATTTTCCCGCAGATCAGACGTTATTTCTGGTGGCGTCCAAAACATTCACCACCCAGGAAACCATGACCAATGCCCATACGGCACGGCAATGGCTTATCGGGGAGCTCGGCAATGAACAAGCAGTCGGCGCGCATTTTGCGGCGCTGTCGACCAATGCGCAGGCCGTAAAAGAGTTCGGGATCGCCCCGGATATGATGTTCGGGTTTGACGATTGGGTCGGCGGCCGATACAGCCTGTGGTCGGCGATCGGGCTTTCTATTGCGCTGGGGTGCGGCTTTGATGTTTTTCGCGCTTTGCTTGACGGGGCGCACGCTATGGATCGTCATTTCCGCACTGCGCCGTTAGAGAAAAATATGCCAGTCATGGCCGGGTTGCTGGGGGTCTGGTATCGCAATTTCTGGGATGCGGAAAGCTATGCCATCCTGCCCTACGCTCAGGATCTCGCCTTATTGCCGCTTTGGCTGCAACAGCTCGATATGGAATCAAACGGCAAAAGCGTGACACGGGGCGGGGCGGCTGTCTCGCATGCCACCGGGTCTGTTGTGTTCGGCCAGCCCGGTACGAACGGCCAGCATGCTTTTTACCAGCTTATCCATCAAGGAACATCTCTCATCCCCTGTGATTTTATCGGCGTCCGGGACAGCGCGTGGAATCATGACGAACACCATCGTATTCTGAACGCGCACATGATCGCCCAGTCTCAGGCGCTGATGGAAGGGAATCTTTCCACTCAGACAGACAATAATCCACACCGCGCCTTTGCCGGAAACAAGCCCTCAACAACCATCATCATCCCGCGCCTTGATGCTTATCATCTGGGTATGATTCTCGCGCTGTACGAGCATAAAATCTTTGTTCAGGGCGCAATATGGGACATTAACAGCTTTGACCAGTGGGGCGTGGAGCTGGGAAAGACGCTGGCAGCGCAGATCTTGTCCGGAAAAGACACCGCGCGGGATTCATCGACCGCCGCCCTGATCCGGGTTCTGCTGGGATGACGTAAATTCTTCATAAAATTTTAGCTTCATTTGAGATATGATGAAATCTTCGCCGGATGATGTGCGGAACAAACTGGCGTTCCGACAACCATGTTCGGCACTTACAAGGATATAAACAGATGCGTGCAGAAGCACCTTTTGACAAAACCGGGCTTGAAAAAATATCCCAGCAAGAACTGGATGGGATTATCAAAAAGCACAAGACTTTCCTCAAAGGCATCCGCGGTGGGGCGCGCTGTGTCCTGCAATATAAGGATCTGTCCGGGCTGGATTTTCGCAAAAGCGATCTCTCGCAAGCTGATTTTACCGGCTCTGTCATGCGTGAAGCCCGGTTGCAGGGCGGCACTTATATCGGCGTCTCTTTTTTCGCCTGTGACCTGAATAATGCCAATTTTGAAAATGCCAATCTGGCGCGCGCCGATTTTCGCGGCGCTTATGTCGCGGGCGCAAACCTGACCGGCGCGAATTTGCATTCCGCCGATCTGCGTGAAGGCAAAATCATGCAAAGAGGCTATCGCGGCATTCTGGAGGACAAGCCTTTTCCCGGCCGTACCGGCGCCTTGCAAAAAACCATCTTCAGGGGCGCCAAGCTGAATGAGACGGACTTATCCGGCTCCCGTGCCATGACAGCCGATTTTTCGGATGCGGATCTAACCGGCGTCACCTTGAAAAACGCCAACTTGTCAGGCGCTAATATGGAAGGCGCGAATCTCAGCCATGCCGATTTTACCGGGTCAGACGTCACCCACGCCAATTTCAAGGCGTCGATCATGACCAGCGCAATTATGGAGATGACCGAAACAGCCGGTGCGAATCTAGATGACGCCATCACCGAAGAAACGCTGGGGCCTCGCCTTGAAAACCCCGAACAGACATTGCCCGACATGCTGGAAGCGCACACCGCATGGATCGCCACCGCCGGTGAAAACGGCACGCGCCTTGACCTGAGCGGTTATGATTTGCGCGATGTTGAAAAATTGCGTGATTATCCCCTGACGGCGATCAAAGCGCGCGGGGCAAATTTTCTCGGCCAGAATATGGAAGGGATCGAAATGCAAAGTGCGCTGCTGGACGAAGCAGATTTGCGTGACGGAAGGCTTGGCTACAGCGATATCAGGGGATCCTCGCTGAAAAACGCCCTGCTGACGCGGGCGGATCTGACCGGTGCCAATATGGCACCGCTGCTTTTTTCCAATCATGACGGCACTGAACGGCTGCAAAAAATGGATCTGTCCGGTGCTAATCTCCGCTATGCCGTGCTGAGCGGCGCTATCCTGCATGATGCGATTCTCCGCGATGCCGATTTATCTTACGCGATTTTGACCAATGCTGATTTACGGCGGGCGGATCTGCGCGGCGCGAAACTGACCGGCGCCGATATAGAAGGCACCATGATGAATGACGCGATCAGGGATTAAACGGGATAAATTCTTAAAAGCCATTCACAAGGTATGACCCCGTCCTTTATAGTGCGCTTTATGCGCATTAAACAGCTTCCAGAAACGCTGATCAACCAGATCGCCGCCGGCGAGGTCATTGAGCGCCCCGCCGCCGCCGTCAGGGAGCTGGTTGAAAATGCCGTTGATGCCGGGGCGGACAGAATTGACGTTACCCTGCAAAATGGCGGTAAATCGCTGATCCGTATCAATGATAACGGTCATGGCATGAATCGTGCCGAACTGGCGCTGTCATTACAACGCCACGCAACCTCGAAGCTCCCCGAAGAAGATTTGTCCACTATTCGCTTTTTGGGATTTCGCGGCGAAGCCCTGCCGTCGATCGCTGCCGTCAGCCGTATGACCATCAGCAGCCGCGCGCCGGACGAAGAATGCGGATGGCAGGTCACAATCGAAGGCGGGAAACAATCCGATATGCGCCCTTCGGATCGCGCCAAAGGCACACAAATAGACGTACGCGATTTATTTTATGCCACACCGGCGCGGCTGAAATTCCTGAAATCCGACCGTGCCGAATATATGGCCGTCAAGGAAACGCTGACGCGGCTGGCCATGGCTTTTCCCCATGTTGCCTTTACCATGACGCATAATGATGCGGGCGGGCTGAATTTACCGGCCTGTGCGACAGCGAATGACCGGCTGGCCGCCATTTTAGGGCGTGATTTTCCCGATAATGCCCTGCGGATCGCGGCGGAACGTGATGATATCCGGCTTCACGGCTATGCCGGGCTGCCGACCTATAGCCGCGGCACAGCCGCCCATCAATATATGTTCGTGAACGGGCGTCCTGTCAAAGACCGCCTGATCACCGGCGCGATTCGCGGTGCCTATATGGACTTGCTGCCTCGTGATCGCCATCCGGTTCTGGCGCTGTATCTGGAAATTGACCCGGCTTATGTCGATGTGAATGTCCACCCGGCCAAAGCCGAGGTCAGATTCCGTGATGCCGGTCTGGTGCGCGGATTAATCGTCAGCGCCCTGAAACATGCGCTGCATGAAAACGGGCTGCAAACATCCCGGACAATCTCTTCACAGGCGCTCGGCGCCATGTCCCCGCAGCAAATAACAAGTCATGCGCCTGCCTTGCCGTATGGCCGCGCCGCGTCATACAGGCCGGCAAACGGTCTGGCCGAAGCCATCCATCAAGCCTACGCACCCTTTGGCGACCATGCGCCCTCCGCACGCGTTGAAGATCATCCCGCCCCCGACCCGTTGCATGATGATTATCCGCTGGGCGTTGCCCGCGCCCAAATTCATGAAAATTATATTGTCGCCCAGACCGGTGACGGGCTGGTGATTGTCGACCAGCATGCCGCCCATGAACGGCTGGTCTATGAACGGTTCAAGGCACAGCTTGCCACGCAGGGCGTCGAGACACAGGGCTTGCTCAGCCCCGAAATCGTCACGCTCGAAGAAAGCGAAGCCGCGCGAATGCTGGCGCACCGGGAGTCTTTCAGCAAGCTGGGGCTGGAGATCGAAGCCTTCGGCGCGGACGCGCTGGCCGTTCACAGCATTCCGGCGATTTTGGGAAGCAAGACCAATATACAGGGATTGATCCGCGATCTGGCGGATGAGCTGACCGAAAGCGGTCGCAGCGACGGGCTGGAAGAAAAAATAAACCATATTCTTTCCACCATGGCCTGTCACGGCTCCGTCCGGTCGGGACGGCGGCTGAACGCCACCGAAATGAACGCCCTGTTGCGCCAGATGGAAGAAACCCCGCATGCCGGGCAATGCAATCATGGACGACCGACATGGGTTGCGTTAAAATTAAGTGATATTGAAAAGCTGTTTGGCAGGCGATAGAAAAAGGATTGTTCAGCGATGGCTTTTGACAGGGAAAAAAGGACAATCACCAATCTTTACGCTGCTTTCAGCGTCTCACTGATCCTGTCTTTCATGCCGATGATCGAGGCTGCCGGGCTGGCTGCCCTGATGTTTGCGGGGGTGTTGGTTGCCGCCTATATATTACGCGCCAGAGCCGATGAGACGTCCCTGACCTGTAACCATGCCACCTTTATCATTCGTACAATCTGGATCGCCTCTTTATTCGCTTTTGTCACGACCCTGATCGCCGCCGGCTATGTCATCCAGAATTTCAATCCCGCCGCCATCCACAGATGCGTTGATGATGTCGCCATGAACATGATGGATCTGACCGGGCTGGAACAGGCGATCCGCCCCTGTCTGGATCGGTTTATACAGGATAATATGCGGGTCTTTATCAATGGCACGCTGATCGCCGCCGCGCCGGTTGTGGCTTATATCCTGTTCCGGCTGGCCAAAGGCCTGCCCCGCGCAATGAAAGGCCACCGGATCGGCAATGTCCGGCACTGGTTTTAAGCCGGGGAAAGTGAAGCTCCACGGGGCAAGCCCCGTGGTATCACCGCTTCGCGCGTGACCTTTGGTCACGACAGGTCAAGCTGCGCTTGCCCGCTATCTTCTTTCCCCTGATACTCTATATATTTCCTTAT
>SKGD01000086.1 GCA_007117665.1 Alphaproteobacteria bacterium | reverse complement strand
GTTTTTCGCTATTTCTTTTGTTCCTGCTGACCGTGGCAGGGCACTATCTGTATGTGAAGTAATCATCCGTGCGATAAAGATCAGGATTGGGCGGGATCACTTCCGTTCTTTTTTACCTTAGCGGCGGCACGTCGATGACCAGAATTTCCGTTGCTTGTTGTGCCGAGATTTTGATCTGTGTCTCATCGGTCACTTGTACGGCATCACCCGTTTGTACCTCTTTGCCGTTGATGGTGGCGGCTCCCGCAGAAATCAGTAAATAAGCCTGATCCTTGACCGGGTGGTGAATTGTTTTTCCCTGCGCGATAACGCCGCCGTAAATGGCGGCATATTGGTGGATGTAAAGCGCGTTTTTATCCTGGTCTTCCGGGCGTCCGGACACCAGCAAATGCAGCGCATCATCCACCGGCTCTTTAGGAAACTGGCGGCTGTCCCAGCGCGGCGCAATGTTTTTTTCCCGCGGATAAATCCATATTTGATACAGTTTCGTGTCTTGTTGTTCGGCTTGAATTCTTCGTGGGTGATGCCGCTGCCGGCGCTCATGACCTGCACATCGCCGGCGGCGGTGCGGCCTTCATTACCCAGACTGTCCCGGTGCGAAATAGCACCTGTGCGGACATAGGTGATGATCTCCATATCGTTATGCGGGTGAGGGGCAAAACCGGCGCCGGACTTGACGATATCGTCATTCACAACCCGCAGGACGCCAAAATGCATGCGGTTGCGATCCTGATAGTCGGCAAAACTGAAATGATAACGGGCATTCAGCCATCCGAAATCATGATGCCCCAGCGCGTCATAAGGATGTATTTCAATCATGTTCTTGTCCGGTGTTCTTGGTGAAGCTGTTTTAAGGTATCAGGTAAGACCGTTCTTCTTCGCTGAGAAATTCGTCCCGGTCAAAGTCGTCAGGCGGCTCACATCGGTTATGAATGCCGGTCATGAACGCAGTGACATGATCGAGAACCATCACAGGCTCATAACGCGATAAAAAGGCGATCATTTGTTCGTTAAAGCATTTTTGCTGGGGTCTTAGATCCGGCGTTTCTTTGTTGATCGCGGTAAGTTCCTGCGCGGTGACGGTGAGCTCGACATAGCGCAGCGCGTCATTACGAAAATGGGACAGGCCAAGGCAGCAATCAGGGCATGAATCAAGCCGGGGGTCGAAAACAGGAGCCGGACATCCCGGCATGTTCTGCAACCCATTTGGCGTGACATAAACGCCATATTCCAGGTCATGATCCGCTGTGATATGGGCGTATGATATACCGCCATTGCATTGCGTGCCAAAGCCGTATATCCGCGCGACAGACAGCATATCATTATGGCTGTCATGCTCGATCAGGAAAAGCCTTGTCGCCGGCGCGCGGTTGTCATCGTGCCGTGTTTCCATGTTGCTTTCGACATAAATCACATGTCCGTCTTCATGCGGCCCGACATATTTGTAACGGATGAAAAAATGATGTGCGGGGTCATCCGGTATGTCAATTCCCCGATGGCGCGTCGGTAAAAGCGAGTAATCCATGCGGATGAACGCACCATCTTCGTAAGGCGCATCATGTAATGCGCGCAACCGATCGCCACAGGCCCGCAAATCGATTTTCAAATCGCCCCGGAAAGACATGAAACAGTGAGGATAAGCATATTGTCCGTCTATCTTGAAATGATCCGGCAGTACAAATGAAAGAATTTCCGGCGGGTCTTCAAGGCTCAGCGTTCCGGCATCAAAGCCGCTGCCGGCATGCTCCTGTGACGGTGTCGATAGAAAAGGCGCCAGAACTGATACGGCATAAAGCCCGATCAGGACGCACAGAATAACGGATAGAATAATGACGGGATGTTTACGGATCATTGCCGGGGCGTATCATTCTTGTTGTGGGTTAGCGGAAAGACAGCGTTGTTCAACTTTTTCGGTAAATTGCGCCAGCGCATCCCGATCCAGCTTTGTCCGTCCCTGTTCAAACAAATCCAGTATCATGCCATCCATGCAGTCCTGCGGCGTACCATGTTGCTCGCGTTCTTGAATATCCTGATACAGGGTGGGGCTGAGGCTGACTTCCTGAAACAGGCCGTTTTCAAAGGATGCAATGCCGTAACAGCAAGCCGCGCAATCAACGATATGACGATCGAACGGCGTGTCATAAGCATCAGGAGTGCTGCCTGTGTCGCTGCCGCCAAGAGTCATAAGCGCCAGCGCCGTAACGTGTGTGGCATGGGTGATCAGATTTTGTTCATTCAGGCCGAATGCGGCAATTCCGCCGTTACAGCGGTCACCCCCGGCCAGCACCCGTGTGCGCTCCAGCGCATAACGCCCCCGGCTTTCCTGTACTGTATATAAGCCCAGCGCGCTCAAAAAACCGGTTCCGCCGGTGCTTTCAACCGTGCCGATCAAAAGCTGTCCCTGATAAGGCCCGGCATAGTGATAACCGACATAGCCGCGCTCGACATAGTCCGGCGCATCGCCGTTAAAAGCAAAAGACCGTTGATAAGGGACGCTGACATAATGATTGGCGCGGTCAATCTCATCGGTCAGGATAATCGTTTCATCCACACAGCCAGAGGCAGGAAAAACATGACGTTCATCGACTCCTTCACTGCGAAGGCAAAGCGGATGAAGCATCGTGCCATCAGGCAATATTAACGGGTTTCCCAGCGGTGCGGAGGGGGCGGTTTCGTGTGTTTCCTGTTCGGCGGCGGTTTCCTGCCCGATTATTTCGGCTGTGGCAACGGGCGGAAATATTACGCTGGAAACCATCACCCCCAGCGCCAGTAACGGCAAAATCCTGTCTGTCATATCACAGCCTTTCTTGTTTTGTACGGTCGCCTGCCCGGTCAGGGCTTTAGTAAAGCACGCGCCGAGACGGTCAGGGACACATCCGTTTGTCCCGGCACAGCCGCCGGCGGCGCCATAGCTGCATCAGATGATGCCATGCTCATCTCTGCCCGCATCATGCGAGGCTGGTAATGCTGGTTGGTACTGACATTGACTTCGACAAGGGCGGCGGATGATTTCCCAAGATCGGCAGCAATCCGGTTCGCGCGGGCGGTCAGCTTGTCCAGCGCGTCACTGATCAACACATCCGTAACATTGGCAAAACGGCGACTGGATAATGTGAAATTCAGCCCCGTTACATGCAGCCCGTCAGCCTGTAACTGTCCGACAATCTCCAAAATGGCGGCGCTGTTTTCACCGCGCATTTCGATGCCTTGCTGGGCGCGCCATGTGACATCCCCGCCGGCGGGCGTGCCGTCACGGTTCCGCCGCTGGTCGTGGATATAGACATGATAGCGTGTCGTGCTGAATGACATATCATCGGCATTTGCCTGTTCTATTTTTTGAACGGCGCGTGAAATGGCCTGATTAACCTCATTTTGCAGGGCGGTTTTGTCTGTTCCCTGCGCTGTATATTGCACATGCGCGACCAGCATGTCCTGCTCAACCTCGCGCTGGCTTGTGGCGTCCAGATTGACCAGAATTTCGCCCTCTTTCAGGGCGCTCAGGTCAAACTGGTTCTGGGCAATGGCCGGCATCGCACCAAAAATGACAATGGTAACCGCCAGCGCGGAAGCAAAACGCAGCACAGGGTTCATGGCATAACTCCTTCATGTTCGGGACGGGCGATATTTACGCAATTTCTTTAAAATAGTGCAGATTCGCCATGACAGCAAGGCGGACGATAAAAATGAATGAGGTCAGACCCTATTTGTCGTCACCCATTTTCAGCGCGGCGATAAAGGCGCTTTGCGGGATCTCGACATTGCCATACTGGCGCATTTTGGCTTTGCCTTTTTTCTGCTTCTCCAGCAATTTTCTCTTACGGCTGACATCGCCGCCGTAACATTTGGCGGTCACGTCTTTTCGCAAGGCCGAGATTGTTTCACGGGCAATGACCTTGCCGCCGAGCGCAGCCTGTACAGCAATTTTGAACATCTGGCGCGGGATCAGGTCTTTCAGCCTTTCGCAAAGCTGGCGCCCGCGTCGTTCAGCCTGTCCGCGCGGCACGATCATTGCCAGCGCATCGACCGGCTCGCCATTGACCAGAATCTCCATCTTGACCAGATCGCCTTTTTCATAGCCATCCAGCGCGTAGTCAAAGCTGGCATAGCCGCGGCTGATTGATTTCAGCCGGTCGTAAAAATCAAAGACAACTTCGTTCAAAGGCAGGCGATAGATCAGCATGGCGCGATCCCCGGCATAGGTCAGCTCTTTCTGGATCCCGCGCCGTTCTTCGCAAAGCTGCAAAAGCCCGCCCAAGTACTCATCCGGCGTCAGGATCGTTGCGGTGATCCATGGCTCTTCAATATGTTCGATAGAGACAGGTTCAGGCATATCGACAGGATTATATAATTCTATCATATCGCCTTTGGTCTTATAGACATGATAAACAACGCTGGGGGCGGTGGGGATCAGGTCAAGGTCAAATTCACGTTCCAGCCGTTCCTGGATAATTTCCATGTGCAACAGCCCCAAAAACCCGCAACGAAATCCCATGCCCAATGCTTGGGAGTTTTCAGGTTCGTAATGCAGGGCGGCATCGTTGAGTTTGAGCTTGCCGATGGAATCGCGCAATTTTTCGTATTCGCCGTTATCAACCGGGAACAGCGAGCAAAACACCATCGGTACGCTGGGTTTGAATCCGGCCAGAGGCTTGTCACAGCGGCGGCGCTCTTCGGTGATGGTATCCCCGACCAGCGTTTCCGAAATATCCTTGATGCCGGCGGTGATAAAGCCCATCTCACCCGGCCCGAGCGCTGGCATCTCGACCTTCTTGGGGGTGAATATTCCGACCCGGTCAATCTCGCGGGCAGCTTTTGTGCCCATGAAATAGGCCTTCATGCCGGGTTTAAGGTAACCGTCAATCACCCGCACCAAAATGACAACACCCAGATAAGGATCGTACCAGCTATCGACCAGCAAGGCTTTGGTCGGTGAGTCCGCGCTGCCTTCATGCGGTGGGGGGAGGCGCTTGCAAACCGCGTTCAGCAGCGTTTCTATGCCCTGACCGGTTTTGGCCGAGGCCAGAACAGCATCATCGGCGGGAATGCCGATCACATCTTCGATTTCCTGACGGACTTTTTCCGGATCGGCAGCCGGCAGGTCGATTTTGTTGATAACCGGCACGATTTCATGATTATTATCAATCGCCTGATAGACATTGGCCAGTGTTTGCGCTTCGACCCCTTGAGACGCATCAACAACCAAAATCGAGCCTTCGCACGATGCCAGCGAGCGCGATACTTCGTAGGAAAAGTCGACATGGCCGGGCGTGTCCATCAGGTTCAGCTGATATTCAACACCGTCATCGGCGGTGTAAACCAGACGAACAGTCTGCGCTTTGATGGTAATGCCGCGCTCGCGCTCAAGTTCCATATTATCCAGAACCTGCTCTTTCATCTCGCGGTCGGTCAGCCCGCCGCAATGCTGGATCAGGCGGTCAGCCAGCGTGCTTTTGCCGTGGTCGATATGGGCGATAATCGCAAAATTGCGTATTTCCGATAAGGGCTTGGTCATGTTTTTCCGTTTTATATGCTGTGCCGCGCAAACATAAGGCGGCTTTGCAAAAAAAGCAATGATATTGAGGCATGGTGAAGCGCCGGATTGTCCTTGGTAAAACAGTTTTTTGACATTTTTTGCCAACGGCCTTACAAAAGAGACATAAATAAAAAATAAAGTATGAAACAGGGAATATTATTATGGGGCTGATTGCCGGGCTATTCCGTTTTTTTGCCGAAGCCAGACATAGCAGGCTGGATCGTTACCGTGATTACGCAAAAGAATCTTATCATTACGACCAATATAGCAATGACTCCTTGCTGAACGGTCTGGATGACGACCGATTCATCCGGCTGGGGGATATAACGGATATATATAAATCCGTCAGCGCACGGGATAAATATCGCTTATCGTCCCATGATCATGATGAGTTTGTAACGCCTTTCATCAACCGGGTTGTCCACCAAATTCGCCGCTGTGAGATAGAATGCCGCATGACGCCGGAGGAAGAGCTGCCGCATGATGCGCGGGTCAGGGTCGGGGATCTTGCCGCCTTGTTTGCGGATTATGATTTTCCTGACGGAAGCCCGGACGGGCGGCGGGCAAGTGAGGTTATTGCCGTGGCGGTCGATCCCGATTTTGGCGAGTCTCCACTCGGACAGTGGCGCCAGAAAATATATAATGCTGCTCCCTTGCGGACACCATCGGTCGATGTGACCTATGAAAAAATTATGGCGGAACATCCTTTGGATATTTGCAGGCCTTTGATTTTATCAATCGGTTTGGCATCGGTCTGGAAATCTCAAAATAACATTATTGAAGTTGCTTCGATCCCGACTTTTCAGGAAACATCGATTCAGCGCGGCGTTATCGAACGCAAGCGCCGCGAAGTCCGCGAAGGGCGCGTTTATCGCGGCAATAAAATCAAGTAACAGGTTTTTTGCCAAAGGGTATCTTTCTTGTCAGCTATGACATTTGGAGGATTCTCTCTTTTGTCCATCCCCGTCACTATACCTAGGGTCCAGACTCACAGCTTAAATCCAGAAGCATAAGAGTGAAGCGAGGCAGATGGCAGCGAAGAAGTTTCTGGCGAGTTTATCGTATCGTGTTGCTACGCGCCGCCAGTCTTTGAGT
>SKGD01000057.1 GCA_007117665.1 Alphaproteobacteria bacterium | reverse complement strand
TTTATAAACAGGTCTGCGCGGCTTGCCATTCCATGAGCTTGCTGTCCTATCGCAATCTTGAAGCGCTGGGCTATACCGAAGCGCAGATTAATAATATCGCGGCGGACTATATCGTTATTGACGGGCCGAATGATGAAGGCGATATGTATGAACGCCCCGCCCGCGCATCGGATCGCTTCGTTAACCCTTATGAGAACCCGCAGGCAGCGGCGTTCGCCAATAACGGCGCATACCCGCCCGACATGTCTTTGATTGCCAAGGCACGTCATTACGGCGCGGATTATCTTTATGCTTTGCTGACCGGGTATGAAGAGGCGCCGGAAGGCGAGACATTGCTTCCCGGCCAGTATTGGAACCGCTATATGCCCGGTCACATTATTTCTATGGCTCCCCCCCTTGCAGATGGTATGATTAATTATGAGGATGGCGCGCCTGAAACCATGTCGCAATATGCACGTGACGTGACTCATTTTCTGGCATGGGCGGCTGAGCCACACATGGAAAAACGCAAGCAGACTGGTATTATGGCGTTTTTGTTTCTGCTTGCCTTTACGCTGGTTATGTATGGTGTGAAGCGCCGGATATGGGCTGATCAGCACTAACGGCACCGACAGAGCCTGCAAGAAGAGTATAGTCATGGATAATAAGACTCGCTTGAAAGCAAGGGAACTCCTGCTTCGTTCCCGCATTTACCGTTTTTCAGGGCTTGTGTTTGCTTGTCTTGGCGTCTTTATCTTTGTTTTCTTGTATCTTAGTCATATTGAGGGTCATTTTTGGTCGTCGTTGCGTCGACCGGATCTTGTCGCTATGATCTTTCTGCCTTTTGTGCCTGCGGCAATTTTGTCGATGATGGCGGCGCGTGCTGAAAAGAAGTTCATGCGCTTGTTTCATCAGGACACTAGTAGCTCTGCAGGGAAGAAAAAACAATAACCCCCGGATAGGGCAGCATGGTCAGAGATACACGGCGCGAAGTCCTTTTATTTTGGTTTAATGAAACACAGCCGGCGCAATGGTTTCAGAAAAATCCTGCCTTTGATGACCTGATCCGTACGCGCTTTTTGATGAGCTATGAAATGGCTGCGGGCGGTTTGTGCGATAGCTGGAAAGACGACGCCAAGGGTTGCCTTGCCTTGTGTATATTGCTTGACCAGATGCCCCGCAATATGTTTCGTGATACGCCGCGCGCTTTTGCAACGGATGAAAAAGCGTTGCTTGTGGCCAGGCATGCTGTTGCACGCGGATTTGATACGCTGTTGACGCCGGTGGAAAGAACATTTTTGTATCTGCCTTACGAACATAGCGAAGAAATTACTGACCAGAAAAAATCCGTTGCGTTGTTTGAAGCAATCAAAAATGAAGAACCGCTTGCTTATGATTATGCTCTGCGGCATTATGAAGTGATTGATAAATTTGGAAGATTTCCGCACCGCAACAAGATATTGGGGCGCGAGAGCACCCCGGAAGAGCTGGTTTATCTGGCGGATCCCGCCGCAGGGTTCTAGGGTCTGAGCCTGGCAATCCAAGCCACACAGCTTTTATTTATTGCGCGCCGCAACGGCTTCAAGCCATGATAATGGCTACCGCTTGGTGGTGGTGTCTTCCGTCTTGACGGCTCACAAAAAGGAGAAAGGCGATTACGCCGACGATTGTCATTATTAATATTCTCGGGGGCGTCTGTCTTCTTTTGTGGGGACTGCGAACCGTTCGTAATGGCGTGTCGCGAGCATTCGGCGCAGATTTGCACTATATCATCGCCGCGGGGACAAGTTCGCGGCCAAAGGCGTTTTTGTCCGGTGTCGGGGTGACGGCACTGGTGCAAAGCTCAACGGCAACGGCCTTGATTATATCGTCTTTTTGCGGTCAGGGCATGATGAGCGTTGCCGCCGGGATCGCCGTTATATTGGGAGCAGATGTCGCAACGGCGTTGCTGGCACAGATTTTATCCTTTGACTTATCATGGCTGGCACCGATGTTGATTCTGGTCGGGTATATGTTATTTGCCCTCTGCCGTGAAAATGCGGTTAAGACGGCTCATATCGGCCGGGTTCTGATTGGCCTTGGGCTTATGCTGTTTGCGCTGATGTGGATCAGGACAGCCGCATCGCCGATGAATGAATCGGAAACGCTGGAGCTTGTCCTTGCCTCACTTTCATCTGACCCGTTATTTGGAATTCTGGTCAGCGCCCTTATCACATGGGTGATGCATTCGTCTCTGGCAATGGTTTTGCTGCTTGTGACGCTGGTGCAGACCGATGTGCTGCCGGTTTATCTGGGCATGATGATGGTGCTGGGGGCGAATCTGGGCGGGGCGATTGTGCCGTTGGTGGCGACGTTGAAAGACAGCCCCGAAGCGGCAAGAGTGCCATTAGCGAATGTCATGATGCGCTTGAGCGGCATTATCATTTTGCTGCCTTTTGTGCCGGCGGTTGAGGCGTTACTGCATGAGATGGGCAGCGAAGATGCCCGTATTCTGGTTGATTTTCATCTGGCTTTTAATGTGTTGATCGCGTCATTCTTCTTGTTCTTTACGGAGCCTCTGGCGCGGCTGGTCATCAGGATTTTCCCGTCAAAAGCCGGTGGCGATGACCCCGCCCGCCCGCGTTACCTGAATGACAAGGAACTGGATTCACCGGCCATTGCGTTGTCGGCGGCGATGCGTGAGACATTACGGATTGCCGACGTCACCCAGTCCATGCTGGAAGATACCCTGACGGCGTTGAAAGATAACGACCCGGCGCTGGTCGCCAAAATCAGGAAAAAAGACAATATCGTCGACAGCCTCTACAGCGCCCTGAAAATGTATATGGCGAAGATCACGCGCGGCTCTCTGGATCCTGACGATTCGCGGCAATATGTCCAGATATTGAGCTTTTCATCCAATCTTGAAAATGTCGGGGATACGATTGATAAAAGCCTGATGGAGATGGCCGGCAAGAAAATCAAGGACAAGTCGCATTTCTCGAAGCAGGGCTGGCAGGAAATTCAGGAAATTCACAGCTTTGTGATGGAAACGATGCGTCTGGCGCAAAGCGTGTTCGTATCGGGCGATGAAATGCTGGCGCGTCGGCTGATCGAAAGCAAGGAGAAGATCCGCAAGCAGGAAAAGCAGACCATGGAAAACCACCTTGCCCGCATCCGGGAGGGCATTCCCGAAACAATCGCCACCAGTTCTCTTCATCTGGATATTATCCGTGATTACCGCCGGATCAACAGCTATATGGTGTCGATTGCATACCCCATCATGGAAGAAGCCGGACAGTTGCGCTCCGGGCCTTTGAAGTCCCATAAAAAGAAAGAGTCCTGACAAGCCGGTGGTGCGGTTTTTACACGGCCTGTCATTTTCTTCGCAGGCGGAATATGCTATGAATCGCAAAGATAACAACACAAGAATAATCGTTCGGGAGCAAAAGAATGTCAGCACAATCAGCCATGCAAAATACCGGGTCACAAGCCGTTATCGATAGCGACAATATATTGCGCGCGGCGCATTTGCACGATCATCCGCGTCTGGGCGGGGATCTGGCGGTTATGTCGCCGGTTCACGGGCGTCAAATCGCCGTGGTTCGCCAGGATAGCGCCGCCGATGTGGCCGGGATTGTGGCACGGTCGCATGAGGCTTTCACCGCATGGCGTGCCGTTCCGGCACCGGTGCGTGGTGAGTTTGTGCGGTTGCTGGGGGAGGAGCTAAGACATTCAAAAGAGGCGCTGGGGCGGCTGGTCAGTCTGGAATCCGGCAAGATTTTCTCCGAAGGGCTTGGCGAAGTGCAGGAAATGATCGATATATGCGATTTCGCTGTGGGGTTGTCGCGCCAGCTATATGGGCTGACGATTGCCTCGGAACGCCCCGGTCACCACATGCGCGAAACATGGCATCCGTTGGGGGTTGTGGGTGTTATTACCGCTTTTAATTTCCCGGTGGCGGTCTGGGCGTGGAATGCCGCTTTGGCGCTGGTGTGCGGTAATGCGGTTATATGGAAGCCGTCTGAAAAAACGCCTCTGACGGCGCTGGCCTGCGCCGAGATTTTCAAGCGCGCGCAACTGCGTTTTAAAGAGGCAGGCCATCACATGCCGGACGGCATTTTGGAGGTTTTGATCGGCGGGCGCGATGTTGGACAGGTGCTGGTGGATGATCCGTCAGTGAAGCTGGTCAGCGCCACCGGCAGCACCGCCATGGGACGCACCGTCAGCGAACGCGTTTCGGCAAGGCTGGGGAAATCATTGCTGGAGCTGGGCGGGAATAACGCGATGATTGTCACGCCCCATGCCGATCTGGATATGGCCGTAAGGGCGATTGTCTTTGGCGCGGTGGGCACGTGCGGCCAGCGTTGCACGACATTACGGCGTTTGATTGTTCATGACAGCGTGGCGGAAAAACTGCTGGCGCGGCTTGTGCCTGTCTATGAAAACGTCACAATTGGTAATCCGCTGGAGGATGGCACGCTGGTGGGGCCGTTGATTGACGAGGCATCTTTCAACGCCATGCAGGACGCAATCGCACAGGCCAAGCAGCAAGGCGGCAAGGTCGAGACAGGCGGCGGCCGGGTTGATAAATCCGTGCCCGATGGCGGCTATTACGTGCAGCCGGCAATTATCTCGATGCCGGGGCAAAGCGCAATTGTCAGGCATGAAACATTCGCGCCGATATTATATGTGATGAGATATCAGGCGCTGGAAGAGGCAATCGCGCTTCAAAATGACGTGCCGCAGGGATTATCATCCTGTATTTTCACGACCGATATTCGCGAAGCCGAGCTGTTTTTATCGTCACAAGGCAGCGATTGCGGGATCGCCAATGTGAATATAGGCCCCAGCGGCGCTGAAATAGGCGGGGCGTTCGGCGGCGAAAAAGATACGGGCGGCGGCCGTGAAAGCGGCTCCGATTCATGGAAATCCTATATGCGTCGCCAGACCCAGACCGTCAATTATTCAACGGAATTGCCGTTGGCACAGGGCGTTAAATTCGACATTTAGGGTCTGACCCTAAAGGCGGCTTTGGTTTGTCAGACCACGCTTCAGGGTATTGCTGTTTTTTGCCCTGTCGGGTGTTTGAAAGGCGGTCTGATAAATTAGGTTGGATTTTATCTAAAATTTAACCGCCATTAACCATTATTATGTAAAAATTTAAGTATAAGGAATTTATTGTTCCTCCTCACACGCAACACCTGCTCAACCGTGGCTCCGTCCACGGTTGCTTTTTTTGTGCAAAGCCGCATTTTGTTAAAGTCTTGTTAAAGAACCTTGTGCCAGACTTAAAAGATGCACGACAGACCATCATAGGAAAAAATAAAGCCTCCTCCCTTGACGGGCGAGGCTTCGTTTTTATGTGGGTTTTTAAGGGCGCAAAGCCTGAGTGTCGTTTCAATCACTGTTTGAAAATGGGGAAAAAATGCAAAATCTGAATGAAAAAGAGCTGGCGGGTAACAATCGGTTGAGAGCGCTGTGCGGCAAGCATGCCGATATTGAGGAGCGCATAGAAAGAGAGCTTAAATATCCGGCGGCCAGAGAAACGCTTTTGAAAAAGCTGAAATTGCAAAAATTGAAAGTGAAAGAACAGATTGAGGCAGAGCGACGTAAAAAACTTCATTGATGTTGATTCTTTATGGGCGGGCGATCTTGGCTTTGAAAAGGCAGCTTGCGAAAAAAAGAAACGGGGCTGTGAAGCCCCGTTTTTGTAACCGGTTTTTATTTTTATCCTGTGGCCGGATGATCCTCAGAATTTATCGCTTTCGGAATCGCTGCTTTCCGCCAGACCGGCCTTCATGAAGTTTGAAAAATCAAAGCTGTCACTATCGTCTTTTTGTCTGCTCGGCGCAAAAGACTGGTTTTCCTGATCCGACAAAGCTTTGTTTTTATGCTCTTGAATTTCTTCCTCATTCTTGCCTTGCGCTTTTAATCCTTTGCGGGATGCGGCTTCCAACTCGGCATAGGTGCAAAGCCCCAGATCAACCGGGTGACGCGGACGAATGGTTGATGCCGTTGGGTGGCTGCGGTCGCGGACGCTGGCAATGGTCGGCTTGGTCGTGCCGATGAGCTTTGAAATCTGGGCGTCCGTGATTTCCGGGTGGTGCTTGAGCAGATAAGAGATTGCATCCGGCTTGTCGCCGCGCTTGGAAACCGGCGTGTATTTGGGGCCTTTGGCGCGGATCTTGACAGCCGGCAAATCAGGGCGGGACAGCTTCATAATATAATTCTGGTCTTTTTCGGCCTTATCCAGTTCGTCCTGTGCCAGTTCGCCGTGATCCAGAGGGTTGCGCCCGACAATACCGCGCCCGACTTCCTCATCGGCCAGCGCCTGTACCTCGATCGCGTGCAGACCCGTGAAACCGGCAATCTGCTCAAATGTCAGCGCTGTATTTTCAACCAGCCATACCGCTGTTGCCTTGGGCATTAACAGTCCGGTCGCTTCCAGTTTTGCATTCGCCATTTTTATCTCCTTCGGTAACGTTCAAATATCCCCTTGCTGCTGACCTTATGTTCCGCAGGTCAACGGTCGAAGCGCTAGGGCTGTCGGGGAAAACAGAGTTCTTTATAAAGTCTTTCAAGCCGCATGGCCAGAAAAAAATCGGCGATGTTGATGCCTATCGAACCGTCAGGACGATTTTTCCGATATGCGTCCCTGATTCAAGCGTTTCATGGGCGCTTGCGGCCTGATCAAGCGGGAATGTGCGATACAGAACCGGCCTGATTTTTCCTGCTGCGACATGCGGCCAGACATGTTCCAGAATTTGATCGCGCAGCCGTTCTTTTTCACGTATCGGGCGCGGGCGCAGGGTCGACCCGGTCATAATGATGCGTTTTTGCATGATGGTTTGTAAGTTTATGGTGGTTTTCGCCCCGCGCAGAAAGGCGATGCTGACATGGCGTCCATCGGTTTTTAACAGCGCCAGATTGCGCGGAACATAATCGCCGCCGACCATATCCAGAATAATATCGACTCCGTCGGGGCAGGACTCCCTGATGATTGTTTCAAAATCATGCGTTTTGTAATGAATGGCTATGGAAGCGCCCAGCTTGATGCAGGCCGCGCATTTTTCAGCGCTTCCGGCGGTGATGATCGGCGTGGCACCGGCCTGTTTTGACATCTGGATGGCGGTTGTGCCGATTCCTGATGCCCCGCCGTGGATTAATACTGTTTCGCCGCGCGCCAGCCTTCCGCGGTAAAACAGATTGTTCCACACGGTAAAGACAGCTTCGGGCAGGGCGGCAGCTTCGTTCATACTCAGGCCGGGCGGGACGGGCAGGCATTGCCCGGCGGGGGCGGTGACATATTCAGCATAGCCGCCCCCGGCCAGCAGCGCACAAACCGGGTCGCCTTTACGCCAGCCCGGCGCGCGGGATTCGACAATCTCGCCGGCGACTTCCAGCCCGGGAAGATCACTCGCGCCGGGCGGCGGCGGGTAATGTCCTTGTCTTTGCAGAATATCGGGGCGGTTGAGTCCGGCGGCATGCACGGCGATCAAAACATCGTTTTCCTGAGGCTCCGGTCGCGGGAGCATAACGCTTTTCAGCATGGCGGCATCACCCGGCGCGATAATTTCAACGGCTTTCATCATGGTTGCTTTTTTACACTCCGCATCTTAATGTTAGCCCCTCCTGTTACGGGCGCAAGAGGTGATAAGAATGTTTGACGAAGATTTACCGAAAAAGAAACAAAACCAGACTTTCCCGCGCGATCTTGAAAAAATGTCCGTCGCGGAGATAGAACATTATGTGACAGAGCTGGAGCAGGAAATTATCCGGGCAAAAGCCGATATCGAAAAAAAGAAAAGCGTGATGCAGGCTGCCGATTCCGTTTTCAGGACTTAAAGCCGGCTCGTCAAGCAAGGAAAGCCGAAAAATATGCGTATCGAAGAAGATGTAAAGCTGGATTTCAAGGATGTCTTGATCCGTCCGAAGCGTTCGACCTTGTCGAGCCGCCGCGAGGTTGATATTGCGCGGTCTTACCAGTTTAAATGGAGCGAGCGCACATTTGACGGCATACCGATTATCGCCGCCAATATGGATGGGGTCGGCACATTGTCGATGGCGCGCGCTTTTGCTGCTGAAGGTGGTGGCCTGACAGCCGCCCTGACCAAGCATTATCCGCTGGATGTGCTGCTGGATTTTTATAAAAAGGAAGGCAACCGCAATGTTTGGTACAGTATCGGCGTTTCCGAGCGTGACGAGGAAAAGCTGGACGCGTTTCTGGCCAGCCCCGTACAAAAGGAAGGGCTGGGCATAGACAAGCTGTGTATTGATGTGGCGAATGGCTATAGCGAGACATTTGCGGATTTTGTCAAACGCATGCGCGATAAATTGCCCGATGTGACGATTATGGCCGGGAATGTTGTGACCGGTGAAATGGTCGAAGAACTGATTTTAGGCGGCGCGGATGTCGTGAAAGTCGGAATCGGGCCGGGCAGTGTCTGCACAACTCGTAAAATGACCGGTGTCGGCTATCCTCAGCTTTCGGCGATTATAGAATGCGCGGATGCCGCACATGGGCTGAAAGGGCTGGTTTGTTCGGATGGCGGCTGTACCGTTCCGGGCGATATTGCCAAGGCTTTTGGCGGCGGCGCGGATTTTGTTATGCTGGGCGGGATGCTGGCCGGTCATGACCAATGCGAGGGTGAGGTCGAAACGGATAAAGATTCCGGCAAAAAATATATCACCTTTTATGGTATGAGCAGCGACACCGCGATGGATAAACATGCGGGCGGGGTGGCGGAATATCGCGCCAGCGAAGGCAAGACCGTGCGCGTTCCTTATCGGGGCGATATTGCCCGCACGTTACAGGATATTCTGGGCGGGTTGCGTTCGGCTTGTACCTATGTCGGCGCGGTGCGGTTGAAAGAGCTGTCAAAACGTACGACATTTGTCCGGGTGACCCAGCAGATTAATAACGTTTTCGGTGCCTCATAAAAGGGCGCTTCTTGCGCTTTGCATGCGGGCAGGCTATGGTATCGTGATTTGTGTTTATTGAAGGAGTGCGGCGATGGAAGATGTTAATAAAAGGCTGAAAGAGGCAACCGAGCAATGTCTGATAGCGCATGATGCGTGGATCGGCAATAAAAAAGACAGCGCCGCCCGTGAAAGCCTGATGGATGCCGTGCATGAATTGCGAAAAGTCGCCGCCCGGATGGAGATTGAAATCGCCATCAGCGAGCGCGACCAGATGGCTTCCAAGCCTATTCCTATTCCTTCCCATCGTTCCAAAAGAAAACAATCTTCCGGCGATGATGCTGCCGCTCATAACGGTGATGATGATAATCGCGGTAATAAAGGCCAGCCCACAGATGATAATAGCGGCAAATTGTCGATATCATCATCGGATCAAGGCAGCAGCGCCCGTCAGGCGCGCCGTCGCCGTGCACCGGGTGGCGGTGGCGGAAAACCGTCAGGCGATTAAAGCATCTGGGCGTAGGAAGCATCCAGGAAAATAGCAGCAATTAGCGGGCATCTTCGGGAAAGCGCGTTGCTCTTAAGCACTGTCTTTCTGGCGGCGCAGATCGGCAAAATGGGCGGCATTGCGGGCGCGCAGGAAAATATTGGTCGCTTTTTCCGTGGCAAGAGAGACAGGGATTGTGGGCTTGTTTTCAGCGCGGCATGCTTCGGCCTGTTGTATCCGTGCGAGTAGGGCAGGATTGTCCGGTTCGATCGTCCGGCAAAAAGCCGCATTGCTTAACGTATATTCATGGCCGCAGTAAATCTGTGTTTCGTCGGGCAGCGCCATAAGCGCCTCCAGCGAACGCCACATCTCGTCCGGCGTGCCTTCGAACAAACGCCCGCAGCCCATGGAAAATAACGTATCACCCGAAAAAAGTATGTTGCTGCGCGGCAGGTAAAAGACGACATGGCCGGATGTATGGCCGGGCGTGGCGATAACATGGATGTCTTCATCGCCGATCCGCAGGCGTTCACCGTCTTTGACGGGGCGGTCAACCCCGCCTATTTTGTCTTTTTCGGCGTCCGGGGCGATCAGCGTAGCGCCGAATGCGTCTTTGATCGCCTGATTTCCGGCAATATGGTCGCCATGGTGATGCGTGTTGAGTATATAAGCGCATGAGAGATTGTGTTTATCGAGATAGTCAATGACAGGCGCGGCTTCACCGGGGTCGATGACGGCTGTCACGCCATCGCCTGTCGTCAGGACATAGCTGTAATTGTCCTTCAGAACCGGAATAATCGTTATGGTGCTCACAATGCTTTCCTTTTTTGTCTCAGATTTTTGTCTCACGGGCACCCAGCGCTTCGGCAAGGCGGGTTTGGGCGCTCCCCGGTTGCAGCGGCTTTTGCTGGCTTTCATGCGGCGCCCACCCGATCAGATATATAATTTCAAAGGTTGCCGTCAACGTCCCGTCAGGCGCGGGAAAATATGCGCGATAAAGTTGTTCGGCGCGGTCAAAAAGCGCGGCCTTGCTCAGGCCGCGATAACGGTCGTGGATAATGTTGCCTTCACCCATGCCCTGTAAGTCGCGCATTAAATGCCGTATGTCTTTATAGGCTGCCGTGATGATGTCCGAATCAACCACCGGCAGGGTATAGCCCGCCCGTTGCAGCAAGCCGCCCATTTGCTGTTTATCGGCAAAGGGAAAAATGCGAGGGCTGGCGCCACGGCGCAGGGTCATTTCAGCCTCGGTCAGGCAACGGCGCAATTCGTAAAGTGTTTCACCGCCGATCATCGCCCCCAAAAATAACCCGTCCGGCTTCAGGCTGCGTTTGATCTGGATCAATGCGCCGGGCAGGTCATTGACGCTGTGCAGTGCTATGATGCTCAGCGCGAGATCGAAACTATGCGGGGCGAAGGGCAGCATCTCGTCATCTGCCTGCAGGCAAAGTGCGGCGCTTTGGGATGCGGGCAGGCTATGTTCGGCAATGTCCGTTACAATCAGATGCTCACAGGCAGTTTTTGTCCGCAAGGCAGGAATATATTTCTCGCATGCCCGTGCGCCCGCGACCCATGATACGGGGAATGTCCGCCGGATATCATCCAGCCGGTCAAGCATGCTCTGATGCACGGTATCCAGCAAAAAATCATGATCGGCCAGCCGTTTGACCGCACGATTGCGCTGGTGCCGCAAATGGTGGCGGTTAAAGATCCGGGGGATGTGGTGTGCTGGAAAAGACATGGCTGGCGCATAGGGGGGACAAGGTGATGACAGGATAATGACGCATCAAGGGCAATGGTAGCACCCCATTCAGGTTTTTCAAAAGGCGTTAATTTTTTTCCTTGTCGCGCTGCGGCTTATGCTCTTTGGTGCGATCGGGGCGCGGTGTACGGAACGATGTATCAACACCATGGCGAATATCGACAAAATCAGGACTAGATGTAACCGATGACAGGGATGTTGTGTCATTGTCACGCCCGCGATTTTTGGCTTTTGAAGCGCGCCGAACGCCTGATGACGATGCGGTGGGTTTATCTTCCGGCGCGGCGACTTCCTTGAGCTTGGGGACAGGCTTGTCCCGCAGCAAATTATACTGGCTGCGCTGTTCCAGTGATGGGGAAATCCCAAGGCTTAATTCACTTCCTTGCGCAAGATTGACATAGGTTGATTTAACCTTCCACAGGAAAACGATATCAATGTCCCAGCACCATACTTTGAACAGCATGTCATAAAGCTCGACAATCGGCGCATATTGCACCGGCCCGCCAATCGGTCCAGCGCTTTCGCCCATTGTCGCCACAACAAACGGAAACAGGCGTACAGGCGTCATGCCGATATGACAGAAATAGCTTTCACCCAGTCGCGCGACTTTGTCCGGCGTGGTGTTAAATTGTTCGGCGACATATTTTTTGGCCTGATCGATATTGGTGACTTCCTTGGGGAAGTTAAAGCTGGGCGCGCGGATTGTCATACCGTTGCCTTTGTGGCGCTGGGGAACCGGCAGATATTCGGTTACAATCCCGGCCAGAATTTCGTCTGATGCGGCGTCTTTTGTCAAAGGCAGGACAACAGCCTTGTTAATGGTCATATCATCGGAAATGACAAAATCGACATCCCTAGCCGCCAGCCCTTCAATACCGCCTTCGCTCCATCCCTCATCGACAAAGATTGATTTGATCGGGCGCGCTTTGCCGGCTGACCCCTTGATATCCTTGAATCGCTTGTCATCATTGGCGATGGTGTTCAGGTATTTTTGCACGTCCAGAGATTGCCGGGGCTTGCCTTCATTAAGGGCAAGGGGACAATCGCTCCATGTTTCGGCTTTCAGCCCGCATTTTTCATACAGATTCATAATCTGCATCTCAAGCCGCGCATTGGGAATGAACCCGACCGCAATCGCGTTCAACAGTTTCTGGGCGTTGATTTCGCGGATCGTCCCCCCGGTGGTAAAGCCTTTGACATCATCAGGCAGATGCTTCGGCTGCACCGGCCCATCATGTTCGAGAACCCGCAGATAGCGGGTTTCGATGACTTCATCGATAAAATCCGGGGCGGGAAGAAAGGCCGGCGCTTTTTCAAGCAAGCTGCCCGCAGCCGGTTTCATCCCCAGATAATCGCGGGCGAACAGGACGACATCCTTATGGGCGCGCTCGTCAATCTGCCGGACGATCTCGGATGGCAGGGAAAGCGGCTCGACCATGTGTCCTGACCACCGTTTATCGTCCAGTTCCTTGCCTGCACGGGGGACGGCGTTGACGATTCCGCGCGGGACGCTGTCATTGACATAGACATGCAAAGCGCCATCTTCGGTGATGCGATAGGGCAGGATTTCAGTAATATTTATATCGCGCCGGACAATGTCGATAATATCGCCGGTCAGTTCATTCCGCATGGCCTGAACGCGGATTGACTGGTCGGGGCTGTGTGACGGGCGGCGCTCATGCAGGCGCAGGCTTTTACGCTCATCCTTTTTCTGGGCAATGGCGATAAAGCTGGTAGGAGGCGCACCAATCGGGGTGCCGTCATCACGAAACAGGCGAAAATGCCCATCATAGCAATGTGAAATGACCGCATCGTCCCAGTGCGGTGCGGTATAAAGCACGCGCGCCCCCATCGCGCGCAGGTATTTACGGTGTTCACGCTGGGTGAAAAACGTATATTCCTTGGCGATTTCCCGTTCCCAGTTTTTACGGTCGTCTTTCCGCAGAATAAATTCATAAGCCCATTTATAGGGCAGGCGGAACAAACGCGTGCCGGGCAGGCGCGGCGGCAGCTCTTCAAGGAAAAAACCGTGGCAGCTTTTCTCGTCAATCGGCTTGGCGTTTTCTGAATACCAGATCAGCAAATCAACTTCCGACATGCGGGCGATCGTATCGTCAGGACTGTCAATATCAGGCATTTCCATCAATACAAAATCATCCGGCGATAATAATGCGTAATCACGAACCAGCATCATGCCATCGGGCTTCAGTAGCGAAAACTGGTGCTCCAGCGTGTCCAGAACCGGATAGTCATGGTATTTCCCGTGGGAATAGGTTTCGTGCAGGCAAAAGGAATTGACTACGGCGTCAAGGCTGTTTTCCTTGAATGTCTTGATAGCCGACATATCATCGACCCTGAATTCGAGATTGGCGCGCTGATAGTTCTTTTTGGCTTCGGATACGGCTTTTTTGTCGATATCAATGCCCGTAAAATGCAGTTCGGGGTTCAGCACAGCCATCACATACGTTGTTATGCCGTCATTGCTGGCCATGTCGGCGACCTGAGAGCCGGGCGCCAGCAATAAATGCGCCATGTTGAACCATGCTTTTCTTATGATGTCTTTGGGGATTCCGCGCAGTTCTTCGTGATGCTTGTAATAATTTTCCAGCATCTCGTTGACCGGCCGGTGCGCTGCCTGCGGCTGCGTGGTCTTATCAAGGATCTTACGAAGACCTTTTTTGAGACTTTTCTTGCCCATAATTACCATTTTTGCACAGGATCAGATTCCGATCATACATTAAAATGCGTTATCCTGCTTGAATTTTTGTATTTTATGGATATTAAATTGAAAACAATTCTCAATCAAGAAAATAAGCTGTGAAGCAAAGGGTTTACAAAAGACTGGCGGCACTTTCATCCGGGCTTGTTTCCGGTGCGGTCGATTTTATCCTGCCGCCGCGTTGTTTCGTCAGCGGCGCCATCGTCAGCCATCAGGGAGTCATTGCGCCGCATATCTGGCGCGATTTGCAATTTATATCGGCGCCATTATGTGATTGTTGCGGCTTTCCGTTTCCGTTCGGGGCGCAGGATCATATGGTGTGCGGGACGTGTCTGGCGCACCGGCCGCCCTATGAAAAAGCGCGGGCGGCGCTGGTCTATGATGATGCCAGCCGCGACATGATCCTGAAATTCAAACATGGCGATCAACCTCACGCTGCCGCGGTCTTTATCCCGTGGATGAAACGGGTGGGTGCGGCCTGTCTTGCGGATGCCGATTATCTTGTGCCGATTCCTTTGCATCCGTTTCGCCTGATGCGGCGGCGCTATAATCAGGCCGCCCTGCTTGCCGGTCTTCTGGCCGAAGAAAGCGGTGTGCCGATGCTGGCGGATGGACTGATCCGTAAGCGCGCGACCAAGACGCAGGGGCATCTGGATTTTCGTGACAGACAAAAAAATGTCCGCAAGGCGTTCGCGGCCAAGGAAAAGCACAGGGCGGCACTGGCCGGCAAAGCGGTGGTTCTGGTCGATGATGTTTATACAACCGGCGCTACTGTTAATGAATGTACGCGCGCCTTGTTACAGGCCGGGGTGACGAAAGTCAGCATCCTGACAATCGCGCGGGTGGTGCGAACATGATAGGGAAGGGTTCTTGATCGCCTGCTACTTTTTTCCGTCCATCCCGTCACCATAGCCCCCGTCATCCCCGCAACAAGCGGCTGTCATCTTGCCCCGGCGCCATGCCGTGTTTCATGACGCTTTGCTTCAGGCCGTGAAAACGCTCCAGCGCGCGAAAGGCCGTGTGGCGTACAAACCGCGCGGGGAAATGCTCGTCCCGCGTCAGGCTGACAAGCCGCGCTGTCCCGGCGACCCGGCTGCGTATGTCATGCCGGCGTGCGGATTCATAGGCGTTCAGTGTTGTCATGCTGCCGATATCCAGCCCCAGACGCCGCGTATCAACAATGATCTCGGCCAGTGCGGCAACATCGCGCAAGCTGAGATTCAGCCCTTGCGCGCCCATCGGATGAATAATATGAGCAGCTTCGGCTGCCAGCACCATGCGCGGCGCGCAGAGTTTTTCCGCCAACAGGCTATTTAAAGGCCGGCATGACGGGGCATCGACAAGGCTGATCTCTCCCAGACATCCTTTTGTCCTGTCCTGAATAGCGCGTTCAAAAGCGTGGCGGCTCATCTCCATAAAGCGCGTGGCATCTTTTGTCTCTTCGACCCAGACCAGCGCCGAGGAGAGATCCGGCATCGGCACCAATGTAAACGGCCCTCCTTTGCGCTGGAATTCAGTCGATATATTGTTATGTGGCTTGCTGTGGCGGATCAGGCACGTTATTGCGCTCTGGCCGAAATCATGCGTACGGGTTTTGATGGCGGCGGCGGCACGAACGGGCGAATGGCGGCCATCCGCGCCGACCAGCAGCGCCGCCCGGTGCGCTGTGCCGTCCGCGCAAAAAGCGGTGATAAAACCGTTTGTTTCCGGCACGATGCGGGAGAAAGGCGCGGGGATCAGGTGAATAGCGGGGATATGCGCGGCGCGCTGCCACAAATATGCCCGCACCATCGCAAGCGGCAGGTTGCGCCCGAAACGTGCCTGACCGATATCGCGGGCGTGAAAATCGTGCTGTGCCTGATGGGGCGGCGTATCCGGCATATCCATGACGATCCGCATGGTGACCAGATCAGCCCCGTGTGGCGCACACGCATCATAAAGGCCGCAGGCTTTAAGGATGTTCAGTGATCCTTCCATCAATGCCGCTGTGCGGCCACTTGGCTTGATTTTAGACGGCTCTTGCGGGGGGGCGGGGTCCGCCAGACAAATCTCCAACCCGGCATCGCCCAGCAGGCAAGCCAGCGCCAGTCCCGCAATGCCGCCGCCACTAATGATGACATCATATGGCCGGGGATCTGGTGCGCGCGGGTCAGTCTTCATGTGCGGCCTCATACTCGGCTGGTGGATCCTGTGCGGTCTGCGAGTTGACGGCGTTGATATAATGCAGCAGCCCCGCCGTGATGGCGATCATGACCAGAAGGATCAGGGCAATGGTTTTATCAGACGGCATCTTGCGCGGCATGCTATGCTTCCTGTATTTATGATCAGAACTCATTCATTTCGTAATATTCTGTTGTGTGAGAAAGGTAAAGAGACAATGAAAAAAATAGAAATATATACATGGCAGCATTGCCCTTATTGCCAGCGTGCCAAGGCGTTGCTTGAGTCAAAAGGCGCAGCCTACACTGAATATAAGATCGATGGCGATGAGGACAAGCGCGATAAAATGGCGCTGCGGACGGGCGGCAAGCGCAGCGTTCCGCAGATTTTTGTCGAAGACGTTCATCTGGGCGGTTGTGACGATATTCATGCGCTCGATGCCGAAGGAAAACTGGACGGGATTTTAGGAACGGACGATCATGACACATCTCGTAAAAACGGCCTGCATCCAGCTTAACAGCGGCCCGGACATTGCCGATAATCTGGCGGTTTGCGCGGCGTTGATCCGCGAAGCTGCCGCAGAAGGCGCGGAGATGATCCTGACGCCGGAAAATACGTGCCACATGCGCACGCCGCAGTCTGCCAAGCTGGAAAGCAGCCCCCCGGAGGAACATCATCCCGGCCTGCCGCTTTTTTCCGACCTGGCGCAGGAGCTTGGTATATGGCTTTTGGCGGGGTCGTTTTCCGTCAGGGTCGCCGATGACAAAATTGCGAACCGGTCATATTTATTTTCCGATCACGGCGAGATGGTTGCGTTCTATGACAAGATTCACTTGTTTGATGTTGATTTGCCGACCGGCGAGTCCCATCGCGAGAGTGATCTTGTCCGTGGCGGCGGGCGGGCGGTTATATGCGGCCTGCCGTGGAAAGGCGCTGTTTTGGGGATGAGCATCTGTTACGATGTGCGTTTTCCTGCGCTTTACCGGATGATGGCACAACATGGCGCGACGATTATGGCTGTGCCTTCGGCTTTTACCGTGCCGACCGGCATGGCGCACTGGGAAAGTCTGCTCCGCGCGCGCGCTATCGAAACCGGCAGCTATGTGCTGGCGCCGGCGCAATGCGGCACGCATCATGGCGGCCGCCAGACTTACGGCCATGCGATGATTATTGGTCCGTGGGGCGATGTGATTGTCGAAGCTGAAGACGAACCCGGCTATATTGTCGCATCTTTGGATATGGATGCTGTGGCGCGCGCCCGGCAGGCTATTCCGTCATTGACGCATGATCGTGAGATGACGCTCGATATTATCGCGGGTTAGAGAAAATCTGCTTACCCTCAGCTGTCATGCCCGCCCTGTGCGGGCATCGGGAAATGTGGCGGCAATGAGTGGTGGATCCCCGCTGTTTAAGCCCGCCTTACGGCGTGCCGCGGGGATGACAGAAAAAAGAAGACAGAGTGACGGAAAGTGAGTCCGGCCAATCAATCAGGCAAGGTTTTGGCGGTCAGGCGACCAACAGACCGGCGGGGACGGCCAGTGCCGCGGCGATTTGCCGAAGTGCCGCCACTGAACCCGCTTTTTTACCGCCTTCGATTTCCGCCAGATAGGGGCGCGACAAATCCGCCGCCGCCGCAAGGTCGCCTTGCGTCATGCCGCGATAGTGCCGCAACAGCCGTACCGGATTGGTTTTTCCGGTGTAAAGCGCATCCACTATGTCTTGCGGCAGATCCGCATCGCCGGGTGTGGCGTCGTTATTCAGTGCGCGATATTCGTGCAGCGGTACGAGAACATAGGGTTTGCCCTGAATGTGCAAAAGATCGTGATTCATTGTCTGATAATCCCCTCAGGAAGCAAGGGTTGCGAATAGCGACATTATATCTCTTTCGCATGGTTTTGAACAGCCCCGCCGGAAAGATTTTGTCTGATCCGGTTTAATAGCGCCAGCTTAAGCTGACTGATCCGAACAGGTCGTTACGGTTCTGGCCGCGAAATTCCTTGGTGCGGTAAATTGCGCTATATGACATACGCGCTTGACCCAGCGTCAGGGCGATCCCGGCATTGGCGTCCATGACGAAATATTTCTTGTCGATGCTGTGGCTGTTGCGGAACGTGTTGCCATCCAGAAAAATATTGCGTCCGACGGCGCGCCCGTCAATGCCGGCGAATAAATACCAGCCCAGTCCGCTTGGGGGGATGTCGTAATAACCGCTTCCGGGCATGGCCGGGCGTACGCGGGGCGGATGATCCTGAAACAGGATGGTTTGCGGCCCCAGCCGAAAAGTCAGTCCTGTCCCGGCATAGCTGTAGATGTTGCCCAGAGTGAGGTTTATGTTCGGCTCGATACCGCCGCGCAGAGACCCGGCCTCGAAACCGGCAGCATAAGGCCAGCGGCGCAGCCATGAAATAATCACACCCGGCTCGTTACGTAACTGATTATCCCATCCTTTCGGGTTGGGGGAGTCGATCAGGTTATGAACGAATTTCTGTGTGCCTTTCCCCAGTGCCGCGGGCCCGACCATCCCGAGCGTCAGTTCCAGCTCATCCACATGATTGCGCGTGATGGTTGACAACCCTGCCGACGCATAGAGCCACCCCGCCCACGGACGATCATCGGAGGCTTGTTCCCGGCGGCTCAGATCATCCGGCGTATAGAGATTTTGCCCGACCGAATAGGCAATGCTGGTGGTCGGGTTAATCCGGAATGTCGGAATATGGCCGGATATCTCTTTAATGAAATCAGGTACTTGGGTGTTGACATTAAGATAGGTCAGGCGAACACCGCTTGTATAATGTCTGTCCGTCCCGCGACCCAAAGAATCGTTTTCAATAGAAAGGGTTAGAAATCGTCTTTTATCTGACTTCTTTATATAGTCGCTGGCCAGCGTTTCGATATCCGGCATTGCGTCTTCACGCGCGTTTTCTTCCGTGTCTTCTTTGGTGTTTGGGGCAATGTCCGGCTCGGCGTTATCCGGCAGCGCGGCCATGGCACCGGGCGCAAAAAAAGCGAGGCCGGTCAGGAGTAGAACAAGGCACAGCCCGTAACCGATTATGGCCATGATATCGCGCGGCGTTTTATGTTCTTGCTCGCGGTAATGTTGCAGGGTTGTCGCGGCGTTGCGCTTGGCAAAGCGCTCGCCGTTTTCATCGTTGATAATGTCATGATGGTGCCATTCCGGCACGTCCAGATCCAGCAATGCCTGTAGAAGCCGGTGCAGGTGCGTGGCGTAAAGCAGGTCTTTGCTGCGGGTGACAAGGGTTACGCCCTGCAGGTGGTCGTCAATGGTCACGCTCAGGTGATAGCTGGTCGGGATGTCTTTGCGTGCCAGAACGACATCACCCAGAACATCCGGCGCGGCTTGCATTTTCCCTTGGCTGCGCTCATGAAACTCTAACCCCTGACCAGCCTGCACCAGTGCTTGCGTCATATCCAGGCGCAGCGCATAGGGGGCATCGGCTTCGATCAGTTCTTCACGCTGTGATGCGGGCAGGTTTTTGCATGTGCCGGGGTAAAGTAAGCCTTCAGGGCCATGTGGCGCATGACCGGCGCGCGAAACCTCATCTCGAATTTCCTTTCTTGTGCAAAAACAGGGATATAAAAGCTCTTTTTTTGACAGAACATCAAGATATGACTGGTATTCATCCATGTGTTCGGATTGCCGCCGGACAGGTTGTTCCCACACCAGCCCCAGCCATGCCAGATCTTCAAAAATACCGTCTTCATGGTCACGGTGGCAGCGTATAGGGTCGATATCCTCGATCCGCAGCAAAAAGCGTCCCTTTGCGGCCATGGCCTGCTGAAAGGCAAATAACGCCGCATAGGCATGGCCGGGATGCAGCCGGCCTGTGGGCGAGGGAGCAAAACGAGTGACAATCATGCCGGCGGCTATTTCCTTTTGGTACGATTCATTGTAGCAATATACATGTCTTTACGGCACTTTGCTTCGAAAACGCCAACAATGATGATAACTGATTTGAAAAACTATATTTACGACCCTGAAAGCGGACATCCTCCGCGCCAGATTGTGATTTTGCTTCATGGGCTTGGTGCGGATGGTCAGGATCTGATCGGTCTGGCGCCTTATTTCGCCAAGGCGTTGCCCGATGCTGTTTTTGTCGCGCCGGACGCACCGTTTCCGTGCGACATGGCGCCTTATGGCTATCAATGGTTCAGCCTGCAAAATCGTGACCCGGAAGCGATGCTGTCCGGCGTAGAGAAAGCCGAGCCGATTCTGGACAACTTCATCACCGGACAGATCGAAAAATTCGAGGTTCCTCCTGAAAAAACGGCATTGATCGGGTTTTCGCAGGGAACGATGATGAGCCTGTATGTTGCCCCGCGTTATCTGGCAAAGCTAGGCGGCGTTTTGGGATATTCCGGCGCGCTTATCGGTGGTGACACGCTGGCCGGGGATGATATCCACAAAATCCCGGTGCATCTGGTTCACGGCGATGCGGACGATGTTGTGCCTGTTTCCGCCTATCATCACGCAAGAACGGCGCTGGAGGCAGCCGGATTTCCGGCTTCCGGCGGTGTCAGCGCCGGGCTGGGGCACGGGATCGACCCGTCAGGCATCGAGTCGGGCGCCGCTTTCCTGAAAGATATTCTGGATTGATTAGGATCAGAACTTTACGAAATGAATGAGGTCTGATCCTAGCGCTTTTTTCTTTCAACCGTGACTGTGTTGCTTCGTTCGCTCATGTACGGGGTTGTACATTTCACTCCTCGCGCGACGTTCCCCCGGCATCCTCGTACCACACCCTCGTCATCCCCGTACCATATACCCTCGTCATCCCCGCTTTATGCGGGGATCCAGCCTGATTTCTGCCACATTTCTGGATGCCCGCTCAAGGCGGGCATGACAGTTGGAGGGAGGCATGGCAATAAGGGAAAGCGGGCATGACAGGGGGGAAGGGTTTTTGTCATCCCCGCGGCACGCCGTCAGGCGGGCTTAAACAGCGGGGATCTACGCTGATTGCCGCCATTTTGTTGCGGGGGCCTGAGAATATCCTTACATCGCGCGCTGCAGAGCTTTGAGCTTTCGTTCGGATTTGTTTGTGGGGATATAGCCAATACTGGCAAAATACCGTTCTTTGCCCATGTTGTCGGGGGATATATCCTGTGCGGTGGGGGCGCGATGAAAAACCCGTGAGGTTATAAACAGCAAGGAATTTTCCGGTGCGCGGGCAACCGGTATTGCCTTTATGTTGTCCGGTATCAGGGCATGCGGCGCGCGCGCAACGTTAAGGTCTTCATCGGCGGCTTGCGCCTGATAAAAAGTCGGCTCGATGTTTGTGAACAGATATTCGGTCATCGCCATATTAAAGTTCAGGGAAAACAGGGATGGCCGAAACGAAAACTGCTTTAGGGCGAGCGCAAAGGCCGCCATTTTCAGAATGGTTTCTTTTTCTTTCGGTACGGCATGCCCGTGCCATTCACTTGCAGAGATGTCGACGTCTGTTTCAAGGACAGACTTTCTATAGATCATAATACAGGCTTTTTCTCTGGCAACGGGGCTGGAGCGATATTGATGGTCTGCGGCGATCTGCCCGAGTTCTTCAAGTCCTTTCGGAAAAGCGTGTTTGTCCGATCCGGGGAATTTTATAAAACGGGTGCTTATGCTGTCTGTGTTCGGGAGCGGCAAGTTTTCACGAATGATTTGTCCGCCGGCGCCGTGTCTCAGAAATTCATCGGTCAGCCAGCCGTCAATCATCTCGCCGCATGATGAATCAAAGCGCGTTCGCGGCAGAATAACAGATGTTTTTGACATGGCTAGATAGCGTAGTCACGAGATTTTTGCCCAAAGAGCGATACAACGGATTTGGACGGCAGCGAGGAATGAAGCGGTGTTTTTTGCATATCGTGTAGCAATGCCGCGCCATCGCTTGA
>SKGD01000049.1 GCA_007117665.1 Alphaproteobacteria bacterium | reverse complement strand
TATCTAAGGACGAAATCGAGATTATTCATCGTGTGAACAGGCTCAAAAAGAAAGTGTCGACCGGTGGCGTTGCCATGGGGGAGGGCTATATTGATCCTGAGGCGGTTCGGCGTGCGGGAAAAGTTATCTCGGACACGCAAGATTCCTATGTTGATGAGGCGGGGCGCTGTTTTGCAGATCTTTGCAATGCGTGGAGCGCAGCGAAAAGCGGTGATCATAAGGCTGTGTATGATATAGGCATTTATACCAACAGAATTAAGGATATGGCATCGACGTACGGTTATGAGATCATGGCCTATTTCAGCAAATCTTTGCGCGACTTTTCTGAAAAAATGGATCCGATATTACCAGCTCACCTCACAATAGTGCAGGCGCATATCGATGTTATGCGGATTGCGCTGAAGGAAAAGATCAAAGCCGAAGATGAGCCTAGAGCGGAAGAACTGAAAGGTGTCTTGCTAAAGGCAATCGAAAAGCACGGAGATCGTAACTGACGGCGGTGGTCTTTTGTTGTTATTTAGGCGGGCTTTTGACACGGGCTGGCTTGTGCTTTACTTTGTCCATGAAGCCCTCGTGAATCATGAAGAAAGGTTGAAAAATGTTTTTGGTCTCCGGTAAAGCACCTCTCTTTTTTGTATCCGGCGCGCTGTTTGCCGTCTTTACGCTGACCTCTCATGCAGCGCTGGCGCAAAGAACAACAGTGACAACGCAGTCATCAGAGCCGATCATCATAGGAGGTCAGCCGTCAAGTACAGTTGATTACAGCGCGAGAAATCAGAATATAGCGCCCGCGGAAAGAGGCCAGGCAATTGGGACTGAAGTTATGCGCGCTTATCAGGAAGGCATGGACGAACGAGGTGCGGGGCGATCACGCCAGCAGGCCGGTCAGCAGGATCGAATCAATAACCTGATGGGCTATGGTGCCGGTCTGCGCAGCCAAAACGGCGAACAAGGCGCGAATGTCATATATCGCTATCGGGGACGAGGTGAGATTGAAGACCCGCCGCGCCTTTTCAACAATATTGATTAAGGGTAGACGCCCGCAGAACGAATCTTCCAGCCGGTTCATAAAAACTTTATTTGAGAAGCGAGATCTCGTCCCTTAATGAACGTAAAGATGGACTTCGTTCGTTGTTGCCTGCGCGCTGGGCGTATAGGAAAGATCAACCTTATCGGTCGAAAGCCCCATTTCTGTCAGCGTTCTCAAAACACGTTCAGCATTGCGGCGTGATTTCGTGCTCTCGATAGCAACTTCAGCAGCGTTTCCGGTGCTGGGGTGAACGGCGACCAGTTCAAAGCGTGCCGAAGGATATTTCTTAAGCGCTTCATTAACAGCCATATACATAGGCTGTTGATAAGAAACGTTCGGACGGTCAAAGCGTATCTTTACCAGTGGACGGGGCCCGCCGGGGACACCGCCATGCATGGAGACAGGCCTGTGGTAGGAAGACGCATCTTCAGACATACCGTTAGGGATGCCGTAAGAAGACGCTGCCGCAGGGGTAAATCCACTTTGACGGACATTGGAAAAGGGCCTGTTTGAAAGGCTCTTCCCGAACATGCCGCCTGTGTTGATCGCCAGCGCCAGCGTACGGAGATTGTCGCGCTCGCTCGCCAGATAAGCGTTTGTTCTGGTGATGTCATCGTTAACATTATTCAAAAGACGGTCAATGATGACGACAGTGCTGTTAATCGAATCTTCAAGCTGTGCCAGACGGGCATGATCTTCCTCGATCGCACCGGAAAGCCCGTATGTTGCCCGTGTTGATTCCAGCAAATAGGCCGACACGGAAGCCGCCCCGGATACCGAAACAGCCAGATTGTTCAGGCGGGAGATATTGCCTGATAGGCGTTCCAGATTATCACGCGCAATGTCCAGCCGGTTAATCAGACGCGGGTTGCCCGGCGTTGTACCGGATTGAAGCTGTGTGCTGATGGTAGCAACGCTTGCGTAATATTCGGCGGCCTGTGCCTGTCCGGTTCTTTGCAGTTCGACCAATTGAGCCGATAGGCTTGAAACATCCGACTGGAGCGACGAAAGCTGGTTCACCAGCGTTCCGACTTTGCGTCCGACAATCGTTTGTTCGCCCGCCGTCCCGTAATAGGCTGCGCCGGAAATCTGGCGCGCATCAATATGCGGCGCAACGCTCGGGCGGCTATAGATCTGATTTCTCAGTGCCGGAGGCAGGGGATCGTTAGAGATGGTTAATGCCGGCGTTGACGGTGACGGGGCACGCGCCAGCGATTCTGCGCTTATGCTCAGCAGGGCAGTTCCAATCCCCACGCAGACAAGACAATAGGCGCAGGAGCGCAAAAGGCGTTTTTTCATAGCTGTATTCTTCATGACCAATCTTTGTTGTATCGGGTTTTTTTAAGAAGTTATATCCGTCTCACAAACGCACGGCAACTAACAAAGTCATTCATCTTTAATGACCCTTAGAATCCTAGCACACATTAAAGCACAATAAGTGTCAAGTACAAGACATAAAACTAGTTGAAAAATGCACAGATATCGCTTATGGTGCGTTTCGCTTTTCGCGAGATGCGCCCGTAGCTCAATGGATAGAGCGTCTGACTACGGATCAGAAGGTTGGGAGTTCGAGTCTTCCCGGGCGCGCCATAGCTTCCCAAAAAACAACGAATTTCAAACGCGAACGAATATTGTATTGATTTTGTTTCGTTCGCATTCTTCACAAATGTTGCGCCAAACGCCTATATGCCATAACAGGTTAAGCTTTTCTTTAGTATTTTAAGTTACTAATTATTATGTGATAGTTCCCGGTGATAGAGTGCAATGCTTTTATTATCGGTGCGGGCGGTGCCGTAAAGAGTAGCCAAAGGTGTATCAGGAGACAATAATTGGATCAGAATAATACCGAGACATTCATGTTAGAGCCGGATGACGATCAGGATAAAAAAGCAGCCGAAGAAGAGGTTGTGACGGTTCAGGAGAGCGGCTCTGCACAAGAGAAAAGCCAGGCCGAAAGCCGTGAGATTGCTTTGCGTCAGGGACGGGATGTCAGTCGCGGGCGCGATGGCGTGGGGCAGGGTGGCGATGGCAGCGGCCGGATTGGCGACAAGCTGGTGGCGCGCGGTCTTATCAATGAAGATCAGTTAAATGTCGCCTTGCAGGAGAAAAAAGTTTCCGGAAAGCTGTTGGGCGAGGTTCTGGTTGATCTCGGTTTTATCGATGATGAAACATTAACGGCGTTTTTGGCCGAAACGTCCGGCTTTGAAGTTTTTGACCCCAAGCACACAATCCTCGATGCTGAGGCTTTGGCGCTGGTCGAAAAGCCCGTGGCCGTCAAACACCAGATATTGCCGGTTTCTATTACGTCTGATGGCGAGGTCATTGTAGCGATGTCCGATCCGTATGATGTTCTGGCGATGGATGCGTTGCGGCGTTACCTGCCGAAAAACCATACGATTCGTCCGATTGTATCGACCCCGTCTGTCTTGAGCGAGGCGATTGATGCGGCTTATGGCTACGCTAGTTCGATCAATGCAATTTTGAAAGAGCTTGAAGAAGGCACGAAATCAACCGACCTTTCGACATTAAGTGAGGAAGAGGCTTATTCGCACCCGATCGTCAGGCTTGTGAATGCGCTGGTTTTTGATGCGGTGAAGTTGGGGGTTTCGGATCTTCACTTCGAGCCGGAAGAGAATTTCGTCCGTCTGCGTTATCGTAAAGATGGCGTTTTGTTTACAGCGCAGACGCTGCATAAGCAGCACTGGAATCCGATATCCCAGCGCCTGAAAATCATGTCTAACATGAATATTGCGGACAAATTATCGCCGCAGGATGGCCGTTTTCATATGAATGTCGGTGGCCGTGAAGCTGATTTCCGTGTTTCGTCCTTGCCGACCGTGCATGGCGAGAATATTGTCCTGCGGGTTCTGGACCAGAGTCAGAGCATCATGCCGATGGAAAAGCTCGGTTTTAGCGAGCATAATCTGAAGCTGATTAAAGAGGCGCAATCAAGGCCGGAAGGGATTGTTATCGTCACCGGCCCGACCGGCAGCGGTAAGACAACGTCGCTTTACTCGATGCTGAACGAGATCAATAATGTCGAGGTAAATATCCAGACATTGGAAGACCCTGTTGAATATTCGTTGCCGATGATTCGCCAGACTCATGTGCGGGAAGGTGTGTTGGAGTTCGCGGACGGGATCAAGGCATTGTTGCGTCAGGATCCGGATATTATTTTTATTGGTGAGATCCGTGACCAGACAACAGCCGGCATGGCTTTGAAAGCGGCCATGACGGGGCACCAAGTTTACACGACATTGCACACGAATGATTCGTTCGGCGCGATCCCGCGTTTGCTTGATATGGGGTTGAAGCCGGGCATGGTCGCCGGCGCGATTATCGCTGTTTTCGCCCAGCGTCTCGTGCGCCGTGTTTGTCAGGAATGCCGGGAGCCATATCAGCCGGATGAGGCCGAGTGCAATATTCTGGGTGTTGATCCGGCCGCGCCGCCAACGGTATATCGCGCACGGCATGGCGGATGCCAGACTTGTGAGGGGCTGGGCTATAAAGGGCGTGTTGCGGTGGTTGAAATTCTGGCGTTCGATGAGGAGCTTGATGAAATTCTTGCGCGGAACGGCTCGAAGGCTGAGATCAAGACCCGCGCTGTGGAAAAGGGCTTTAAAAGTATGAAAGATGATGGCATTGTGAAGATTCTTGAAGGGCTTACGACGGTTGAGGCGCTGGCCAAGGTTGTCGCCATTCATAAATAGACGTTGTCCCCGCCGCCTTGCTTCTTTCTTATATGGTCTGAAATATCATGGAACGATATAAATACAGAGCTATCAACAGCAAAGGCCGCCCTATCCGGGGGGTGGTTTCGGCGGCGAATGAAGTGGATTTGCACAATCAGCTTCAATCTGTCGGGCTGGAACTTGTCCAGTGTGCGCCATTAATTAAAAAGTCAGGGTTTCTGGGCGGGATCAGTTTCGGGAAAAAAGTTGTTGTGCGTGACCTGATCCAACTTTTTATGCATATGGATCAGATGCAAAGCGCCGGTGTGCCGTTGCTTGATGCGCTCGGCGATATTCGCGATACGACCGATCATGATATGTTACGGGATATGATGTCCGAAATTTGCCGTGATGTGTCGGAAGGCAGCTCTTTGTCCGAGGCAATGGCGCGGCATCCGAAAGTGTTTCATAATCTCTATATCTCGCTTATTTCCTCAGGCGAGGAAACGGGAGATCTGACAGCATCCTATCGCCAGTTGATCAAATATCTGAAATGGGTCGACAAAATGCAGGCCAAGGTGCGCAAGGCTACGCGTTACCCGATGGTTGTTCTGGCTGTTGTTGTCTTGACGATTACGGTGATGATGGGGTTTGTCGTGCCGCAGATTGTCGGTTTTATCGAGAATCTCGATCAGGACGTCCCGTTTTATACAACGGCTCTGATGTCCACCTCTGACTTCTTTGTTGAATATTGGTGGGCTGTTTTTGCAACCCCGATCGTATTGTTCATTTTGTATAAGGTTCTGAGGAAATCATCGGACGAGATCGCCTATCGTTTTGATCTTTGGTTCCTGAGCATGCCTGTTTTCGGGCCTTTGGTTCGTAAGATCAATATTGCCCGCTTTGCGCAGACATTCGGCGCGCTTTATGCCAGTGGCATTGATGTTCTGGGTGCGCTGGAAGCCTCGCGCCGGACAGTCAACAACCTTGCGATTTCCGAAGCTCTGGAAGGTGTGCAGGAGCAAGTGAAAGCGGGAAGCCCCCTGTCTGATTCGTTTAATGCGTCAGGCGAGTTTCCCAGCCTCGTGGTTCGCATGTTAAAAGTCGGTGAGGAATCCGGTAACATCACTGTTGTTCTTGATCAGGTCGCTGAATTTTACACAAATGATGTTGATGAATCGGTTGAGGGCATGATTACAATGATTGAGCCTTCCCTTACCGCTATTCTTGGTGTTATCATATTGTGGATCGCGGTCGCTGTCTTTGGCCCAATTTACTCCAGCTTTGAGAATTTATTCTAGAATTGGTTAATCAGGATGTCCCTCTCATTTCTTTCTCCCTCCCGCACTGTCTTGCTGATTGGCGATGATGCTTTGTCGGTTTACAGCGTGACGTCGCGGACGAGTAAGCTGATTGATACGGTTCCCTGGCAGACTGACGGCTTTGAAGATGTGGTCAGTGATTATATCCGCAAGCAGTGCGGAGGGAAGTCGGTTCTTGTTTTGAACGACATGACTGATCAGCATTTCAAAGGCGGTCAGCGTTTGCCCAAAGCTGGTTTTGCCGATAAATCAAGCATTTTAAAACGAAAGTTGCAGGTTGCGTTTCCGAATTACCAGATTCGCGGCGCGTTGCCGGTAAAGGAAGATAAGTCTAAAAAGAAACCAGCGCAGGGGGCTGCTAAAACGATTAAGGGCGGGGGCGGGCTGTACCTGTTTGCCGCTGTTCCGGTTTCCGAACCTGTTGTCAAAACGATGGCGGCCGTCCGCCAGTCCATGGCATCGGTTGCCGGCTTTGTTCTGTTGCCGGTCGAAGCGTCGGATATGGTTCTGGAGCTTTCCAAGAAGGCGGCTGGTAAAGAGTCTGTTCCGGCGCGCTGGGTTATCTTTATGGGGCAGCATCAAAGCGGGGCATTGCGTCAGGTGATCATCCGGGACGGCCAGTTGGCGATGACCCGTATGACGCCGGTTGCGGATCCGCATGCGGAAGCGTCCGC
>SKGD01000134.1 GCA_007117665.1 Alphaproteobacteria bacterium | reverse complement strand
CGATTCTCCGTCCCAGGCTCTTCTGAGTAAACGCTGCTTTAATTCAAAAGTTCTGGATTTACTATTTTCATCCATGCAGAAATCCTTTCCCAGTCTCATTATCTCACCTTTTGAGGAAAAGGTGCAACTTTATTAAATTATGAAAAATATTTTATAGAGCGAGGGTGACATTGTTCCCGCCATGATCGGACGCCATCATATGCTACGGCATCATTTGTGATAATTAACCGTATTTTTACTGTTGCGGCGTTATCATGCAGGTAAATAACGAAACAAAAAAGTTTCATTCTGTGTGGGGTTTTATAACGAAAATGCAACAAGAATCACTCGATTCGATCCTGAAAAAGCTGGTACAAAGGCTGGATATGATAGATCCCGCCGACCGGTACACAGCGGCTGAGCCGTTGAGCCGGGTAGAAGCGCTGGCGCGGATTGATCCGATTCTGGATATATTGCTGAAAAACTATGTCGATGCGGTCGCCCAGCACCAAAATCTGGTTAACGGGAACGGCCCGAACGATCCGATGACCGAAGTGGCGCTGGATATGCTGGACAGCGCCCGCAGTGCGATGCAGGCGCGCTTGCTGGAGATGCAGGATCGTGAAGATGAAGAAAGCCGCACGGCCATTATGCGTCGTATGCGCGCTGTCGAAGCTGCTAATGAGGCCGAGCAGGCGCGGCTGATCCGCAAAAGTCACGATCAGGACGATCTGTTCACTTTTGTCCTGTTGTGGATGTGGGCGACCAGCGCGGTTGTTAAAATTACCCATGGCAGGATCAACGCACGGTCGGCTTTTGCGCTGGCTTCTGATATTTACGGGGAAAAACGCCTGTCATGGGTCGGATAGCATTCCATCTTTATAAAGACCCGTCATTACTGGCGATTTTGCTGGGTAATGTCCTGACGGTCGTGATGGCCTGTTCCCGGGAATGGAGCCTTGGCGAGATTTTATGGATTTTCTGGGCGCAAAGCATTGTGATCGGCATTATGAATTTTGTGCGGATGATAACGCTCAGGGAATTTTGCGTCAAAGGCGTCAAGATGAATGATCGTCCGGTTACGGAGACACAGGCCACAAAATACAGCATGGCGCTTTTTTTCCTGTTTCATTACGGATTTTTTCATCTGGTCTATGCGATGTTCCTGACGGATATGTGGCCTTTGCACGTGCAGGCGGGCGTGGATACGGTGTTGCTGGGGGTCTGTATTGCGGGGTTTCTGGCCGGTCATTTTTATTCGTTTTTATATAACCGGACGCGCGATTTCAAAGATGTAAAACCCAATATCGGCACGGTGATGTTTTATCCTTATTTACGGGTTATTCCGATGCATATGACGATTATTTTCGGCAGTCTTTTGGTGACGGAGATGTCCGGCGACCCCCATGCGACATTGGCAGACGGAACCCCCGACATCCATTTATGGGTGCTGGTTTTGTTCATGGGGATGAAAACGGTTTGCGATGCGGGCATGCACGCGATCGAACATCACAAATTCCAAAGCCCGCAGGCAAACGCCGCCTGACGCACCATTATAACGAGTATTATAACGAGCGAGCAAAAGCGCTTTACAGCCTGTTTTTCACCAGATCATCGACAACTGACGGGTCAGCTAGTGTTGATGTGTCGCCCAGAGTGTCAATCTCGTTGGTGGCGATCTTGCGTAAAATACGCCGCATGATCTTGCCCGAACGGGTTTTCGGCAAACCGGGCGCAAACTGGATTTTATCGCATTTTGCGATCGGCCCGATCACCCGGCGCACGACATCATTAATCTCTGCCTTTATTTGCTCGTTTTCGGCAACACCGCTATTGAGCGTGACAAAAGCATAAACGCCCTGTCCTTTCAGATCGTGCGGATACCCCACGACGGCAGATTCGGCAACGGCCTCATGCTCGTCGATTGCGCTTTCAATTTCGGCGGTTCCCAGACGATGGCCGGACACATTGAGCACATCATCAACACGGCCGGTGATCCAGTAATAACCGTCTTCATCGCGCCGCGCCCCGTCGCCGGTGAAATACCGCCCGGGGAAATGGGTGAAATAGGTCATGGCAAAGCGTTCATGATCCTTGTAAACCGTCCGCATTTGTCCGGGCCAGCTATCCAGCATCACCAAAGCGCCTTCACATGCGCCTTCCAGAATATGACCGTCATGGTCGACAATGGCCGGCTTGATCCCGAAAAACGGCTTGGTCGCCGATCCCGGCTTGGTCGGGATTGCCCCCGGCAAAGGCGTCAGCAAATGCCCGCCTGTTTCGGTCTGCCACCATGTGTCCACAATCGGGCATCGGCCTTCGCCGACAATATCGTGATACCACATCCATGCTTCGTGATTAATTGGCTCCCCGACCGTTCCCAAAATCCTTAAAGAGCTGCGATCGGTTTTTTCGACCGGCGCGTTACCGTCTTTCAACAAGGCGCGAATGGCGGTCGGCGCGGTATAGAAAATATTGACCTTGTGCTTTTCGACAATCTGCCAGAACCGCGAAATATCCGGATAATTCGGCACGCCTTCAAACACCAGCGTTGTCGCGCCGTTCGCCAGCGGGCCATAGACGATATAGCTGTGTCCCGTGACCCAGCCGACATCGGCCGTACACCAGTAAATATCGCCTTCATGATAATCAAACACCCATTGGTGGGTCAGCGATGTATAAACCATATAGCCGCCGGTTGTGTGCAGAACGCCTTTTGGTTTTCCGGTCGATCCGGATGTGTAAAGGATGAAAAGCGGATCTTCGGCGTTCATTTCCTCGCACGGGCAATCGGTGCTCTGGGAAGCGGCCAGTTCATGCCACCAGATATCGCGCTCTTTTGTCCATGCGATCTCCCCGCCCGTATGTTTCAACACCACAACACTATGCACGTTCGGGCAGGATTTCAGCGCCGCATCGACATTGTCCTTAAGCGGAATGATCTTGCCGCCGCGCTTGCCCTGATCGGCGGTGATGACGATGTCGGATTCGCAATCCTGAATCCGGTCGCGCAGGGAATCGGGCGAAAACCCGCCGAAAACAACAGAGTGAACCGCGCCGATCCGCGCACAGGCCAGCATCGCGTAAACGGCTTCGCACACCATGGGCATGTAAATCGTGACCCGGTCGCCTTTTTTGACGCCCCGGCTTTTCAGGATATTGGCCAGGCGGCACACTTCGTCTTTCAATGTGGCATAAGTGATTTTTTTATCGGTGGTCGGTTCGTCGCCTTCAAAGATCAGCGCGGTTTGTGCGGCGCGCGCGGGAAGGTGACGGTCAACACAGTTATAGCAGGCATTCAAAACGCCATCCTCGTACCAGCGAATCGATAAGGCATCAGGCTGGAAATTGACGTTCTTTATTTTTGTGGGTTGCCTGAACCACGAAATACGCTGTGCCATATCGCCCCAGAACCCTTCAGGATCATCAATCGACCGCTGATAAAGGCTTTGATATTGTTCGGCTGTAATATGGGCTTTTTCGGTGATGGCGGCGGAAGGCGCAAAAATATTTGCGGCGCTTTGGCTGGCATGTGCTGGCTGGCTCATAATCTGTCTCCCTGAATAGCTCTGTGAGTCTCAGGATTCCATAGCATAATCAGGGCTGATTGTAGAGGGGCGAGTTATTGTGCAGCGCAAAACGCATATCCTTCATCAGGGCTGCGCCATATCCATGATAATATGCCATTCTTCGTCGGTAACCGGCGAAACCGACAGGCGCGATTGCCGCACCAGCGCCATATTTTCCAGCGCGGGGTTGGCCTTGATCGCCGCGAGCGTTACCGGCACGGCCAACGGTTTGACCGCCTTGAAATCAACCATGCCAAACCGTCCCGAAGGATCGGTATGATCGGGGTAATAGTCCTTGACGACTTCGACAATACCGACAATCTCAAGCCCTTTATTGGAATGATAGAAAAAAGCCTGATCACCTTTTTTCATGGCTTTCATATTGTTCGATGCCTGATAATTGCGGACACCGTCCCAATGTTCGACGCCTTTTTTGACATGGTCGTCCCACGACCATTTGAAGGGTTCCGATTTCACCAGCCAGTAAGCCATGTTTTTATCCTTTGAGGGAGGGCGGGTTTCCTAAAATTTTTCCTGCCGCAGCGGCCGTTCCAGAACATCCGCCATAACATCGTCAATCGGGCGGCCTTCGGCCACGCAATGGTGAACGGCCTCACAGATCGGCATGTCAACGGCGTGCTTTTGCGCCATGGTCAACATTGCCGCGGCGGTATGAACTCCTTCGGTGACGGCCTTTCCCTGTCTTTCATTCATAATATCCTGCAGGCTTTTTCCCTGCCCCAGCATCACGCCGAGCGAATAGTTACGGGATTGCATCGATGTGCATGTCAGGACAAGGTCGCCAACCCCGCACATGCCCATTAATGTTTCTTTTTTGGCGCCCATGGCCGAGGCCAGCCGCCCCATTTCCGCCAGTCCGCGCGTCATCAGCGCCGCCCGGGCGCTTTCGCCCATGCCGCGGCCGTAAACAACGCCGCAGGCAATCGCAATCACATTCTTGACCGCGCCGCCAATCTGCGCCCCCAATACATCATCGGTGATGTAAGGCCGCAGAGACTTGCTGGCCAGCCCGTCGCGGATTTCCTGCGCGACATCCTTGTCTTTCGCAGCAATGGTTACGGCGCTGGGCATGCCGCGCGCGATCTCGGACGCAAAAGTCGGGCCGGTCAGCACAGCAATCGTTGCGTTCGGCACTTCTTCGGCGGCGACTTGCGACATTAACAGCCCCGTTTTGATTTCAACGCCTTTGGCGCAAATGACAACCGGCTTGCCTTCGGCCAGATCGCCCTTGATCGATTCCAGCGTACTGCGGACATGCTGGGCGGGGGTAACGACCAGCAGCGTGTCGCAGGCAGCCATGCGCGATATGCTTTCCGTTGCCTTGATTGAATGGCTCAGGGGAATACCCGGCAGGAATATCTCGTTTTCATGCTTTTCATTGACGGCGCTGACAACTTCAGGCTCGCGCGCCCATAACGTGACATCACGGCCACCATTCGCCAGACATTGCGCCAGTGCCGTGCCCCATGCGCCTGCGCCAATAATACCGATATGTTGCATTCAATACCTCTGTCAGTTTACTTTGATTTATGAGTTTGTTCAGTAAGGGAAAAAGCCCGCAAAGACATCGTCAGGCGCTTTTGAAGCCTTGCCCGGCTTCCGGATCAAGCGGCCAGCGCGGGCGGGCGGCGATATTAAGGTTGTCGGTCATCTGTCTCCTTAACCGTTCAATACCCGTCCAGGCGATCATAGCACCATTATCGGCGCATAACGCCACGGGTGGGGCAATAAAATCCGCATTGCAGGCTTTCGTCAAGTCCTTTAATGCCGCGCGCAAGAACAAATTCGCTGCAACGCCGCCGGAAACAACGAGTTTCGGCGTGATTCCCCGGTCTGATTTTTCGGTGAATTTTTCCAGCGCATGACGGCAACGATCCGTCACGACCGTACAGATTGTCTGCTCGAACGCGCAGGCCAGCATGCTGACATCCTCCATGTGCAACGGCCCCGGCGGCAATTTATCGACATGGGCGCGAATGGCGGTTTTCAGGCCGGAAAATGAAAAATCGCACCCCGGTCGCCCTTTTAACGGGGCAGGCAATGGAAAGCGCTGGATGGCGGCATCGGGGTCGCTGCACAGGCGGGCGGCCTGTTCCAGATGCGGCCCGCCGGGAAAGGGAAGCCCCATCAATTTTGCGGATTTGTCGAAACATTCGCCCAGCGCATCATCCATCGTGCTGCCCCATAATTCATAGCGGCCAACATCATGCACCATCAGGATTTGCGTATGCCCCCCCGAAACCAGCAGCAGCAAATAAGGAAAATCGATCCGGTCGGTCAGGCGCGGCGTCAGGGCGTGCGCTTCCAGATGATTAACCGCGATAAAAGGCTTACCGTGCGCCAGCGCCAGCGCCTTGCCGGCCATCATGCCGACCATGACCCCCCCGATCAAACCGGGGCCGCATGTGGCGGCGATCCCGTCCAGATCGGCGCATGCCATACCGGCATCATCCAGCGCTCCCCGGATTAGCTTGTCGAGGTGATCCATGTGGGCGCGGGCGGCGATTTCCGGTACAACCCCGCCGAAAACGCTATGTTCGCTGATCTGGCTAAGCACAAGATTGGCGTGGATGCGATGCGCGTCATCCACAATCGCAACGGCCGTTTCATCACAAGATGTTTCTATCCCTAGAACTTTCATGATTTTGTTATATAAAGGGTTTGTTTCATATAGCCAATGACAAAAAGGATATGTCTTTCATGGCCGCAAAGATAAAGATAGGCACGCGCGGGTCGGCTCTGGCTTTATTCCAGGCGCGGCTGTTCGCGGACTTGTTACAGCGCGCCGATGCCGCCGTTGAAGCGGAGATTGTCGAAATCAAGACATCGGGCGACTGGAAACCCTCACAGGGCGAGCAGCGCCTGAGCGAGGCGCAGGGCGGCAAAGGCCAGTTCGCGCGCGAGATCGAACATGCCCTGACAAGCGGCGTGATTGATTGCGGGGTGCATTCGATGAAAGACATGCCGTCTTTTCTGCCGGACGGGTTGGTGATCGACCATATCCTGCCGCGCGAAGATCCGCGTGATGCGTTTTTGTGTAATCAGGGCGGCGTTCTTGATGATTTGCCGCACGGGGCGGTGGTCGGGACGGCCAGCATGCGGCGCCAGTCTTTTCTGCTGGCGCGGCGGCCTGACCTGAAAATTGTGCCGTTTCGCGGAAATGTTCCAACGCGCATTGCCAAGCTGCGCGATGGTCAGGTTGATGCGACCCTGCTTGCGGTGGCGGGGCTGAAACGCCTCGATTTATTGCATGAATCCGCGGCCATTTTG
>SKGD01000077.1 GCA_007117665.1 Alphaproteobacteria bacterium | reverse complement strand
ATTGTTGTCTTTTTGTCTTTTTTTTTTTTTTCTTTTTTCTTTTTTCTTTTTTCTTTTTTCTTTTTTCTTTTTTCTTTTTTCTTTTTTCTTTTTTCTTTTTTCTTTTTTCTTTTCAAATATACGCGCAGCTTTTATAAAGATTTTCGTTATGGGCGTATTCATATCACCTTATAAGCGGCTTTTATGCGCGGCGCTGGCTTTGGTCTTTCTGGCCAAGGCGCTGATTCCCTTTGGCTTTATGCCGGGGACGGACGCCGATGGAAAAATCGCGATCGAGATCTGCACCAGCTTCGGATTTGAAATAGTCTGGGTGGATGCGGATGATCTGCCTTATGAAACGCCCGGACGCCATGACGGCGCGGATCATGCCGCCGATTTATGTCTTTATGCGCCGGTTCTGGCACAGGATATTGTTACGCCGCTTTTGCCGGCGGTGCCTTATGACCGTGTGTCCGCGCTTTATATCCGTCCTGTCGCGCCGCTTTCCCCCGCGCCGCAGGAGAGTAGTAACCGCCCTCGCGCCCCGCCTGTTTCCCTGACGTAAATGATTTGAATCGGGTGGTTCTGTGCTTTGCCACAGACGCTTTTCACAACATTGTGTCAGGAGAAAATAAACAATGTGCAAATTTCATAAAGATGTCGCAAAAGACATCGCAACCGACCCCGTGACAGGGGATTTCAATGCCGGGCGTTTTTGTGTGGCTTTGCTGGCCATGGCGCATTTCCGGATCGAGCAAAAAGAATGGGCCATGCCCGAAATGTACGAATGTGACGGGTTCAATCCAGAGGAGCTTGCCACGCCGCAAGCTGTAGCAGCATTTGCGCGGTCGGGGCTGGCAACCGCGGAGGCAGAGATCAAAGCCTATCGTGATGACCATATCGGCTTATTACACGCGGCGATGGACAAAGCGGCGGAAGGTCATGATCTTGACCTTGCCGGGTTGGGCGTGCCGGATATGATCACGAAAGACGGCTATCGGCATTGTGCATCCATGCCCGCCGACCCGCGTAAGAACGGGCCGTTTATGGATCGGGCTGTGGTCGATCTGTTTGCCGGTTATGACGATCCCCGAACCAGAGAATACGCAACCGGTGATTTGCGCCTGATCAGTGCGGATGATCTGCCGGCGGATATGGCGGCGTATGAGCCGATCCGTGCTGCGTGCGAGCGTTTTATAAGCCAGCCCGGCATTATGGACGCGCTGCGTGTTATGTTTCGTCATTCTGTGGCGCGGCTTTTCCAAAGCGCTGAAAGTGATCTGTCGCAAGGGAAGGGCTTGCGCGGAGAAAGCAACTGTATCATGTGCAAAGGCAAGGACGGGCTAACGCAGGATGTTGCGCCATCCGAAACCGTCGCAGCACAGTCATTGAGCGCGTCCCCGGACGCGTCATCGCCTTCGCGTTTTTGGAACGGCTTGCGGACGGTGCGGGACGGGATTGGCGGTGCACTGGTCAGCCATGCCGGGTGCTTTGTCATTCCGGCGGTGGCGGCGACATTCGGTGCCAGCCTGTCTCATACATTCATGGCAGCAACCATGTATGTTACCAGTCCTTTGATTGCTGTCGGGGCTGCTGCCGGGCTTGACCGGTTGCAGGGACGGCGCATCTCACAGGCAAGGCTGGCGGTGGCAGGCGTCATTGCGCTGGGCGTTGCCTTTGCGATTAATGCTGCCGGGGGGCACGATCATGGCGATCATGACGAGCCCCATCACCCCGAACATCACCATCATCATCACGAACATCACCATCATCATAGTCATGAGGGTAAAATATGGCGTATTGATGGTGATAATCACTTGCAAGTGTAATGTTGTTACAGTATAAGTGAAATGTCCAACCAGAACGGGAAAGGAAACAGGCTATGAGAATCGCTTTCTGTGGCAAAGGCGGTAGTGGTAAAACGACGGTGTGCAGCTTGTTTGCGCGTTATATGGCGCGTCAAAACTTTCCTGTTCTGGTCATGGATGGTGATATTAACCAGCATCTTGGTCATGCGCTGGGGTTCGCGGCGGAAGATCTGGCGCGCCAGACCCGTATGGGTGCTGTGCCGGACGTATTGCATCGCTTTGTGCGCGGCACGAATGAACGGATCGCTTCGCCCGATCTGATTTGTGAAAACACGCCGCCCGGCAAAGGCTCGGGGTTGTTCTGTTTCGATGATGATAATGACGTTTCCGCAGCCTATGAACTGCGCGGGGACGGGATGCGCTTTATCGCGCTGGGCGGCCATTCCGATGAACAGGTCGGCGCGACATGTTATCATTCCTTTACGCATAAAATGGGCGCCTATCTCAATCATCTGATTGACGGAGAAGGCGAGTATTTTATCGGCGATATGTGCGCGGGCGCTGACCCCTTCGCCAGCGCGCTCGCATCGAAATTCGATGCGATTTTTCTGGTGGTTGAACCGACCGAAAAATCGGTTGGCGTGTTCGACCAGTGCCGCGAATATGGCGCACCATACGGGATCGAGATTTTCGTCATAGGCAACAAGATCGAAGATCAGGACGATCTGGATTTTATCCGCGCCAAAGTCGGTGACGCTTTGATCGGTCATTTAACGCGATCGGATTTCGTCCGGGCACAAGAAAAAGGCCGCCGTCAGGATATTATGGTGCTGGAGCCTGAAAATCTGGCGCTGATGGAAAAAATCCGCAATCTGACAGACAGGCTGGAAAAAGACTGGGCGCGGTATCAGGCAAATAACCTGCATTTCTTTGAACGCGCTGCTAAAAGCTGGGGTGATGTGCTGTATGAAACCGACATGATGGCGCAAATTGACCCGGATTTCAGCTATGCCGATGCGGCGCATCTGCGAGACGAAAGCCGCAAAAAGGCCGCTTGACCGTTGGGGCTTTTTTCCCCGTCATCTTCACAGCAGCCATAACCTTGTCATTCCCGTCTCAATTCCCATGTCATCCCTGCTTTATGCGGGGATCCGCGCTCGTTGCCGCTACTCTTCTGGATGCCTGCTCAAGGCGGGCATGACAATTAAGGGTCTTCCTTTGTCACCCCCGCCCCCGAGCGGGGGTCTACACGCGTTGCTGCCGTTTTTCTGGATGTCCCTTCCTACACCAAGACTTCGGAGAGACAGGCAAGGCGGGCATGACCGTTGGGGCGAAACAGCTAGCGCCGCGCAGTGCAGATATCCAGCCGCGTGTAATTTTCATAGTTTTTGACAGGGAAGGTTTTGGTGTCAATCTCGCGGAACCCGCACGCGCTCATCGCTTTTTCAAAGACATCCGCGGTCGGGGAAAGCCTGCCTTCGATTTTATAGGCCTGCATTTCCCGGACATCATCGGTTTCTTCGGTAAAGGGCCCTGAGACCGAGATTAAAAGCCCGCCCGGCTTCAGCAAGCCATAAGCCGTGCGGAGCGCCGTTACAAAATCATCATACGTATCGACAACCGGCAGCGATTCATTGGCCAGCACAATATCATATTGGCGGTCGGGCGTGTCTTTAAGGAAATCAAATTGCCTGACCCGATCCAGTTTTTGCACGATCTGGCGTTCAATCTCTTCGGGGGGCTGTGTGATGACATTATGCTTGTAAAGATACGCCATATAGACAGGATGTTTTTTCATTAAATCGCCGGGTTGCCAGCATTTTATTTTCTCGCTGAAAATATCCAGCGCTTCGGCGCTTAAATCATAGCAGGAATAGCTTTCGACGCGCTCAATATAGCCCATCGCCCAGTAATGGCCGATCGCATGGGCGCCAAGGTCACAGACATGGCCATGATCGATGCGCCTGATCGCATGGTCGATCACATCCCCGAAATAATCGGGCATTTCTTCCTCACGATAGACATTATTGGCATATTGCTGGTGCATCGGCTATTGTCCTTCATAAAAAAACTTTACAGAACCAAATGTAATAATGTAACAATTCTGTGTTTCGGAGTTACCATGGGCAAGAATGAGGCATGTGTCAATCAAAACGTTCCCGGCGACAGGCCTTTGTCGCTGCGCCCGCGCGTGCACGCGACCATCGCCGATTATATCCGCACACAGGAACAGCAGATTTTTGATCTTGTCGATGCTTTCGGCTCGCCGCTAAATATGATTTTTCCGCAGATTATCGAAGAAAATATCGCCGCTTTCCGGGCGGTGTATCAAAAACATCATCTGCAGGGTCGCATTTATTACACAACCAAGCCCAACAAGGCACAAGCGATCCTCCGGCAGGCAGCCTTGCAGGATGTCGGCGCGGACGTGTCTTCGGAAGGGTCTTTGAAAGCGGCGTTGCAGGCAGGGTTTCATCCGTCACGCATAGAATGCACAGGGCCGAAAAACAAGGCTTACCTGGCGCTGGCAATCCAGCAGGGTGCAACGATCAATGCGGATAATATGCAGGAACTGAACCAGATTTTGCAAATTCGTAAAGCTTTGAACATCGCGGACAAAGTCCGTTGTTTTGTGCGGTTGTCGGGTTTTTCATCGGCGCGCATGAAATTCACGCCGCAGGACGGCACGTTCGGGATTCATGTTGATGATGCGCCGGCCATTTTCACGTTTTTGGAAGATCACAAGAATGCGCTCGATTTTCAGGGATTCTCCTTCCATTTCAACGCTGCGGTGTCTGAACAAAAGCTGATTGCCATAGAGACGCTTTTGACGTTGACGATCGAGGCCGGACAGCGCGGCCTGTCGCCCAAAGGCATTAATATTGGCGGCGGGTTCGATATTTGTTACGCGGCGGACAAACAGGAATGGCTGGACTATGTTGACCAGTTGAAAGAGTCGCTGCGCGATTATGGCGGCGAGTCCCTGAACTGGAATAATAGCGGCCTTGGCTTTCGCAATGAAGGCGGGTTGATCAAGGGCGCGCCGAATTTTATGGCGCATCATATCGACCGGACGGGAGCGGATGATCTCGATTTTTATCTTTGCAAGCCGTTGGCGGGGTTTGACGGGATGAGCGCAGCGCAAATTCTGGCCGATTGTCTGCTGGCACTTTATATCGAACCGGGGCGGGCGCTTCTGGATCAACTCGGCGTAACGGTGGCGCGGGTCAATTTCAACAAAACCTCAATGCATGGTGAGACGCTGGTCGGGCTGGATATGAACCGCAGCAACATGCACAGCACGCATCAGAAACTCCTGACGGATCCTGTCATCCTGACTCGCGACCGGGCAGCGCGTCTGCCTTGTCCGCAAGGTGTATATTATACCGGCAATCTATGCCTGTCATACGACATGATTACCTACAACAAAACCTTTCCTGATTTTTGTCCGCAGGAAGGGGATCTGGTCATATTCATCAACACCGCGCCTTATATCATGGATTTTGTCGAATCCCGGACATTGCATCAGAATATCGCCGAAAAAATCGCCGTGACGAGAAAAGACGGGCGCTTCAGATGGTACAGGGATGCGCTTTACAATCCGGCTGTCATTGCGGCGGACGAACAGGAAAAGGACAATGCATGATTGTTGAAAACATAACCGATCTGATTGGCGGCACGCCGCTTTTTAAAATTCCGTCCCATTTGACAGGACTGGAAAATATCGACTTGTACGGCAAGCTGGAGATGATGAATCCGTTTGGCTCGGTCAAGGATCGGGTCGCATGGGCGATGCTGAAAGATGATCTGGAGGCCATCAAGGCCAAAGGCCAGACGGTTTTCGAGAATTCCAGCGGCAACACAGCCAAGGCAATCGCGGCGCTGTGCGGAATTTACGGTATTCCGTTCAAACAGGTCAGCGCGATGATGAAAGTGCAGGAAGGGCGCGATGTGCTGCATCTTTTGGGGGCGGAGTTGGAGGAATTTGCCGCCGCCAGCGATTGTTTCGACCCCAGCGACCCGAACGACCCGCAATTTCTGATCGAAAAAGCCGTGCGCGAGTCGGGCGGCAAGGTTTATTTCACCTCGCAATTTACCAATGAGAAAAACCCGTACATCCATGAACAAACCACGGCGCAGGAAATTCTGGATGATCTTGGCGCGGTTGATTACCTGATTGGCGGGCTGGGCACGACCGGCTCGACATTGGGGCTGATCCGCGCGTTTCAAAAGATCAAGAAGGACTTTACAGCTGTCGGGCTGGTGACGCAAAGCGGCGCGACCGTGCCGGGGATCCGTTCGCTCGACCAGATGTGGGAATCAGGGCTGTATCAGGAAGGCAAATACGAACACCATCATGTTATCACCGAGCAGCAAGCGCTGGAAGGGATGTTGATGCTCAATCGCAAGGCCGGCTTGTTGTGCGGCCCGTCCGCCGGTGCGAATTTTGCCGGCGCGGTGTCGTATCTGAAAACGATTGACGGCGGCATGAGTGAACGAAAAAAGGCTGTTTTTATCGTATGCGACCGGATGGAATGGTATTTGTCCTATATCAAGGAACGCATGCCCGAACTGTTCGGTGAAGCGGAAAAACCCGACTCCCTGTATCATTTCGACAGTGACGGCGCATCACCGGACATGATCATTCCGGCGGCACAGACGGATAACTTTATCGCGGCGGAAGAGCCTTTGATTATCGACATACGCGCCCCGATCGCATACCGCATGCAGGCGATTAGCGGGGCGGTCAACATCCCGGTCGATATGTTTGAAAAGCTGATTGACGGGCAAAGCCCGTTTCCGCAGGATCGCCCGTTATTGCTGGTTTGTGCGGTGGGTGAGAAAACCCGCCGCCATGCGACCTATTTGCGCGGGCGCGGTTATCGCGCCTATACGATTGACGGCGGCATGATGCGCTATAGCGCAAAAAACCTGTCCATCGCCGCATAACGGATGATATGCTAGGGTCAAAACTCACAGCTTTCATGCAATTCTGTGACAAAACAAAAAGAAAGGAGCAAATTTTTCACGCGCGGGACATGCCAAAGCATATTCAAGCGGGAAAAATGATGCTAATTTCTTT
>SKGD01000125.1 GCA_007117665.1 Alphaproteobacteria bacterium | reverse complement strand
TAAGCCTCGCGGTTATCATTTTAAGACAGAGATATCTCTGTATGTTGTCATCTCCAGCTTTTTTCCGTCATCCCCGCCTCCGAGCGGGGATCCGTACGTATTGCTGCCACTTTTCTGGATGCCCGCTGTTTAAGTTCGCCTGACGGCTCACCGCGGGCATGACAATTGAGCTTCCCTTTGTCATCCCCGCGGCGCGGCAAAATCCGCGCTTATCAGCGGGGATCCATATACGTTGCCGCCATTTTTCTGGATGCCCGCATAAAGCGGGCATGACAGTTGGGGGAGGGGCGGGCATGACAGTTGAGGATTTTTCCGTCATTCCCACTCTCGAGTGGTTGTTTATCCACACCCAATCATTTTTTGCAATTGCAAATCATTTTTATCCTTGATTAAGGCAATCTTGCATGTCATAAACGCACCGTAAATGAGATTTATTCTCATTTCCATGTTGGGGTTTTTTATGCACATAAGAGGGGGAAATAATGACAGAAAGGCAGGCGCGTTCAGTTCAGGAACGTGAAACAGAGCAAGCACGCCGTGATTTTCTGACAGGGTTGCCTACCTTTTTAAGAAAACGCGGCATTCCTGCGGATATACCGGTCGATATCAGGCCGGATGCTGCTGATTCGCGGCCTGTCTATATCGTTACCGGCGCCAGCTTTACCCGTTATGATCACGCTCTTCATGGCGATCATCCCGGCCATGATTTTTCGGCTTATGCAGGGGGCGCGCATGAAAAATACCTGCTCAATAATACGGCGGCGATATTTGAACGCCTGATACAGGATGGTGAGCGCGTCGTTCTTCATACAAAAAACCCTGATCTTGTCGCAGATATCATAAAAAGCAAGGGGCTGGGCGATCATGTGCGCGTGGTGACGGGTGATCTGGCCGGGCGCGAAATTTTGGCGGCACTTTACGATGCGCTGGGTGATTTATCGATTCATGCGCCGGTCAGCGACATACGCATGGCGCTTTATCAATCCTTTGCCCAGAATAACGGTGAGCCTTTTAAGGAAATGTACCGCGAAGACAGCGCCGAGGTTGAACGTGCCGCCGCCCGGCGGATTAATTTCGTCTATAATATGACGGCGATGGGGTATGACTTGCTGGTTAATCGGCATATGCCATCCTTGCGGATTGTTTCTTTGTCGGCGCTGGCGGCCAGCCGCGCGACATACGGATTGATGGCCGATGCAACCGATAAATTCATGAATGAACTGGCATGGCGGACATTTCATCTTGAATCGTGCTTCCTGACCGGCAAGCCTGTCTCGCTTTACCAGATCAATCCCGGCATTACGACAGCATGCGATGTTTACCGTGATGACAAGGCGCGGCGGCTGGTCAGGGCTGAATCGCTGGCGGATGGCTTCCCGATGGATGATGCTGTTTTTACAGGGCAGGATGACTTGCCCCAGATGTCATCCCGTGACGTTGCGCTGGTCGCGGATGCGATGTTGCGGACGCCGGACGGACATGACCCGAATGACGGCCTGTCGCCGCATATCGAATCATTGCTTTATGGCGGATTTGACAAGCAAGAGCTGCGCCGCCGTTTTTCCGAGGCGATACGCCTTGATGAAGGGCGGGGCGCTATTGATATAGACCCAGACCGGGTTTTGCCGGAACATATCATCACCCCGCAGGTTAGCTATGGACGGCTGCCGGATCGGATTCGTCCGGGCGATTATCGGCGGATTTCACTGACGCCCCCCGGCCAGCGCTTTTAATTGAGAAGGAACCAGATAAATGAGCACAGAACAAGTCACCGCAAGACCCGCCACATGGGACAGCGATCAAGGCGAAGCCGACATGGAAAAAGGTCATGAGCCGTCATGGCGCGCCCTGATCGAGCATATTGATGAACGCGATCTGTGCGGGAAGAGCGTTCTCGATTACGGATGCAACCGGGGCGGCTTTTTAAGGTTGTTATACGATCTGCGGTCTTTTGAGCGCGGAGTGGGGGTTGATATCGCTGTGCAATCGCTTGATGACGCGGAAAGGCGCAAAGGCGATATTCCGGTCACGTATAAGCATGTTGACGAACTTACGGCGCCGGATGACGCATTTGATCTTGCCTTCTCGCACGAGGTTATCTATTTGCTGCCGGATCTGGAAGCGCATGCGCGCTATATCAAGCAGCGGCTGAAAGAGAGCGGCATTTATTATATCGCAATCGGGGAATATGCCGAAAATCCGTTATGGGAGCGCTGGAAAGAAACCGTATCATCTTTTTCCCCTGTGTCTCCCGTCACTCACAGCCTGCAGGATATTGCGCTGGCCTTCCGGAATGAAGGGTTTGACGTGTCGGTGCGCCGCATGGTTTGTGACGGGTTTTTGCCATATGACCCAACCGACACAAAATATCTCCAAAACCCGATGGAGCTTATCAAATTCATGACCGAATATATGATCCTGTTCCGTATGGAGAAAAACCGGGTGGAGAAAAAGCCGGGCGCGTGAGTTTCAGGCAAAAAAAGTGACCGGTGGCGTGGGAGAGAGAGGGGGACGCCGCCCGGTCACAGGAATAGAGGCCATTAAGGGTCGTTGTGTGGGTCAGGCCTCCATAATGATATTCCGTACGTCTTCCTGCGTTTTGATATGGCCCTCAAGCGATAGCTTGAGTTTGTCCATGGCGCGGGCTTCAAGCTGGCGCACGCGCTCTTTGCTGACGCCCAGTTCCTGACCGAGCTGTTCCAGCGTGACGATATCTTCGCCCAGATGGCGCTCGCGGATGATCAGTTGCTCGCGGTCGGACAAGCTGCCCAGCGCTTCATTCAGCCACTGCGAACGTGTTTGCGCGTCTTTCATCCCGATCACCACATCTTCGGGGTTCGGGCCGTCATCCGCCAGCAGCGATTGCCATTCATCTTCGCCATTTTCGCCGATGCGGGCATTAAGTGAGTGGTCGCCGCCGCTCAGCCGTGCTTCCATATCTTCGACATCGCCGGTTTTGACGTTGAGTTTTTCAGCGATTTTCAGGCGTCCTTTTTCGCCCAGCCCTTCACGCTCATTTTCGCGCTCTATTTTGGCGCGCAGACGGCGCAGGTTAAAGAAAAGCGATTTTTGTGCCGCCGTTGTGCCGGTTCTGACGATTGACCAGTTTCGCAGGACATAGTCCTGAATGGCGGCACGGATCCACCATGACGCATAGGTTGAAAACCGGACATTGCGGTCAAACTCAAAACGGCTGGCGGCTTGCATCAGCCCGATATTGCCTTCCTGGATCAGGTCGCCCATCGGCAGGCCGTAATTGCGGAATTTGGATGCCATGGCAACGACAAGCCTCGTGTAAGAGCGGACAAGCTCATGCAGGGCTTTTTCGTCTCCGTCCACGCGCCAGCGGCGGGCGAGATCCATCTCATGTGCGCGCTCCAGCAATGGCTCGTCCATCGCTGTGCGAATATAGCTCAGATTGGCTTTTTGGGTCTGCCGGTCATCAATATAAGACATATCTGTTCCCCTTTTATCCGTTCCGTGTAACGGTTTCATCATTATTGCCTGATGATTAATTACACCTTTGTGTACGCATGATGTACGCAGCCGGATCACAGAATCATGCGCGGGGAGATGTTGTTTTTTAACAAAGATAGAAAGTTTCTTATGCGGCGCACAAATTGAAATAAAATATCGCCTACGCTTCGATCGCGTCAAAGACATCGCCGTCAGGGCCAAACCCGGCACAGACGAGCCTGCCGCCGAAGCCGCATCCACCGTCAATGGTTGCCGTTACGCAATTGATGTGCAGCCCGCGATGACGCGGGTCGTAACCGCGAATAACTTTTTCAAAAGGGCTGTAGGGGGTGTCTATGGCGTTAAAGTCACGATCCGTCCACCAGAAATGATCCCCTTGTTCATCAAGGGCGCGCGCCGGGTCGATACCGGCATTGACGAACAGGATCGGCATGGCGTCATCCTGCATGACATAGGCGGCGCGGTGTAAATGTGTGCTGAAAATCTCATGCCCGGCGGCGCGGCGGATCGAATCCCGGATTTTCGCCGTCCAGCGCCCTAGCGGCATAATGCCTTCCTGTGCTGCGACAATGCCTTCATGCGGGCTGTGGCCGTAAGATTCCAGCGTTGCGCTCATGCCGTGACCCAACATCCACAATAAGGTCTCAACCGGCTTTGGCGCATATTGCAGATAGAGCAGTTTTTGCAGCATTTCTTCCTGTCCGCCGCGCAGATAGACGAGATCGCCGGCTTTCATGCCGGGCATGGCCAGAACAAGCCGCCGGAATGTCAGGATTTCATCAATGGTTGAGGCGCTTTGCGCGCCATAGCCGCTGTAATTTCCGTGGTAAATAATGCGGTCGCCGGGCGCCAGCGCATCCATCAGGTAATCATGGACGGCGACAAGCCGGGAGACTTCTCCATGAATCGCGGAAACCGACCATACGCGCCGTGGCCTGCCAATATCAATAAAAGCGTTGTTATAATGCGCCTTACACACGGGGATCAAAAAGCAACCAAAGGGTCGGAGGGGGTAAAAGAGGAAGGAACGAGACTCAGGAAGACTTCCCAGAATCACCACTATTATACAAAAAAATCAGGCTTTTACAAAATATTGAGTCTGGATGTTCTTTGGCGTTGATCTTCATCGGCTCTCCATTGCCATGTCTGCTTCTTCCCCTTGTCATCCCCGCGGCACGCCGTAAGGCGGGCTTAAACAGCGGGGATCCACACGCATTGCTGCCATTTTCCCGGATGCCCGCTCAAGGCGGGCATGACGAGAGTGTGGTGGCAATGGCAACATAAGTATGATGACGGAATGTGAGCCAGTCAAAAATAAGACAAGGCTTTAATTTATAGCGTCAAAAAGGCCAGAAAATCGGGATCACGGTAACGGCCACCCCGCACATCAGAAGGTTCATCGGAACGCCTATTTTTAGAAAATCGACAAATTTATACCCGCCGGCGGCATAGACAAACGTATTGGTTTGATAACCGATCGGGGTGGCGAAGCTGGCCGAGGCCGCGAACATGACTGCCACGATAAAGGGGCGCGGGTCGTAGCCCAGCGTATAGGCGAGGCCGATCACAATCGGGGTCAGCAAGATTGCAACGGCGTTGTTGGTGACGATTTCGGTCAAAAGAGACGTGATCAGGTAAATCGTGGCCAGAATAAAGATCGGTCCCAGATTACCGACAAAGCCGACAGCATGCTGCACCATCAATTCGGCGGCGCCGGTATTATTCATCGCCGTGCCAACCCCCAGCATGCCGAAAATCAGCAGCAAAATACGCCAGTCGATCGTACGGTAAGCGCGTTCCGGCGTTACGCATCCGGTCAATATCACGGCCACGGCGCCGATCATCGCCAGCCCGGCGATCGGCATGATATTCAGGGCGCTGAGCGATACCACGGCGACAATCGTCAAAAGCGCGATGGGGGCTTTGGAGCGATCCAGTTCCATGTTCCGGCTATAGGATGCGTTGATGATTTGTTCATTATCAAACAGCCTGTCCAGTTCTTCTTCCGGCCCTTCAAGGATCAGGGAGTCGCCTTCGCGCAGCGTATGCTGGGCGAGGTCGCCTGTGATGTTTTTATCCTTGCGGTGCAGCCCGATCACGAAACAGCCATAAGCCCGCCGTAAGCGCAAATCTTTGATGCGGCGGCCGATAAAGTTTGAGGTCGGGGGAACGACGCCCTCGGCGACAATGACCTGCCGGGTCGGCAACGGGTCACTGAAATGCGCTTTTTCGGGGTTGAAATCGATGCCGATATGGTTTTGCAGCTCGATGATCTCATCCTTGTCCAGCTTGAACATCAGACGATCTCCGGCCTCCAGCGGCATATCCCGAAAGGTTGATGACTGGGATGTCTTTTCCGCCTGTGTGTCCTCGGCGCGCAGGTTTTTCAGGAAACTCTCCATTGCGCGGCCAATCGCCATGCGGCTGCTTTTTTCCTTACGGACAAGATCAATAACTTCGTAATCTTCGCTGTCAGTGAATTTGATTTCATTCAGGGTTCTGCCGATCAGCGGCGAATCCAGCGGGATAATGGCTTCGGCGAGGAATCGTTTGACGGGGACGCCTTCCATTAATTCGTCTTTGGGCGGGACGCGTTCGGGCAATAACAGCCGTCCGAACAAGGCCATAAATAACAGGCCGGATGCTGCCAGCGCCAACCCCGGCAGGGTAATTTCAAACATGCCAAAAGCAGGCTGGTCGTATTCCTGGGCAACGCCGTTCACCAAAATATTGGTCGATGTCCCGATCAAGGTACAAGTGCCGCCCATAATGGCAGCATAAGACAGGGGGATCAGATATTTAGACGGGTAATGTTTGAGTTTTTGCGCCAGTGTAATCACCACCGGCGCCAGAATAATTACCAGCGGAATATTATTCATAAAAGCCGAAACGACCAGCACCGTCAGGATGAGCGCAATCATGCCCAGAACCTGACTTTTATTGGAGATTTTTATAAGTCCCTGACCGATGGCATCGACAACGCCGGTGCGGTCGAGCGCGGCACTGATGACGAACATACAGGCGATGGTGATCGGGGCGCTGTTGCTGAAGACCCGTAACATATCGTCGGTGCTGATGGCGCCGAAGATCAGGAGCGTCACCATACCGGTCAGCGCAACAATATGCGGCCCTGTGCGTTCCCTGACAAAGGCCAGAAAAACGCCGAAAAGCACAGCAAAGGTCAGTGCGACCATGAACCATTCAGGTGTTTGCATGTAAAATCAAGTCAATCCCGTCATTTTAAACAGAAGAATCCTTATAACACGGCTTTGGCGCATGGCATCACAGAGTTATCAGAAAAATCATTTCGTTTGGGGATATGTTACGGATAAGCAAAAAAAAAAGCCCTCGCCGACAGGGCAAGGGCAATTTGGAGTGAAAAAATAATATTGTGCCCGTCAGGGCGCCGTTTATCAGGCGGCCTCTTTGGTCACATCATCCTTG
>SKGD01000074.1 GCA_007117665.1 Alphaproteobacteria bacterium | reverse complement strand
TTCGGTTGAACTGTGCCTTCGACAGCAAAAACAAATCATTCATGGCAGCACCTCCTGCCATAGTGAATCATAATTGCCTTTGTCCGTGAATCTTAAAATTAATAGGTCCTGAGCCTAGTTGATTACGCTTCTTATACAAACCCCCTATCATTACGTCAAACAAAATATTACATAATCAAATCAGGGGGAATTTCTTTCATTTATGGCCGAAAAACCGGTATTTTGACCTGACGGGCGCGGAGGATTGGGGTATGATTTCCGCGTTATTTTTTACAAAAGGCAAAAGCAAAAGGAGTGTGTCTTGAACGTTTTATTGATCGGATCAGGTGGCCGCGAACATGCGCTGGCATGGCATCTGGCGCAGGCCGAAAAATGCGCGGCACTCTATTGCGCGCCCGGAAATGCGGGCATTGAGGAATGCGCAGAATGCGTCCCGATTGCCTCCGACGATATTGACGGCATTGTAACGTTTGCCTCCGAAAAGGCGATTGACCTTGTGGTGATCGGCCCCGAAGCACCGTTGGTTGCCGGGCTGGCCGACAAATTGCGGGCGGCAAAAATCGCGGTATTCGGCCCATCAGCGGCAGCAGCACGCCTCGAAGGATCCAAGGCTTTTATGAAAGATCTATGCCGTAAATACGAGATCCCGACCGCCGCATACGGGCGTTTTACCGATCCTGAGCAAGCCTGCACCTTTATCAGGGAACAGGGCGCGCCGATTGTTGTCAAAGCGGACGGGCTGGCCGCCGGCAAGGGCGTGATTATTGCCACCACTGTTGAAGAAGCCGAACAAGCCGCCAAAGAGATGCTGTCCGGCGCGGCGTTCGGCGAATCAGGCCGGGAAATCGTTATAGAGGAATATCTGGATGGCGAGGAGCTAAGCTTTTTTGCGCTGGCGGACGGGACACATGTCGTGCCGTTTGGATCGGCACAGGATCATAAGCGCGCTTTTGACGGTGACAAAGGCCCCAATACCGGCGGGATGGGTGCGTACACCCCCGCCCACATGATGACTCAAACGCTGGCTGACGAGATTATGAACATCATCATCAAACCGGCGATTGATGCAATGGCCGCCGAGAAATGTCCTTTTACCGGGGTTTTGTTTGCTGGCATCATGATGATTGACGGTAAGCCGGTATTGCTGGAGTTCAATACGCGGTTCGGCGACCCGGAATGCCAGGCTTTGATGTTCCTGTTTGACGGTGATTTGCTGGATATTCTGGATGCCGCCGCAAAAGGGCGCCTGAAAGATGTCGAAGATCAGATTTACTGGCGGCAGGGTGTCGCGACCTGTGTTGTCATGGCGGCACAGGGCTATCCGGCGCAATATTCCCAAAATACGGCGATTGATCTGGGCGAGGCTGATTTTGTCGCCGAGACAAAAGTCTTTCATGCTGGTACGGCGCGGGATGCCGCCGGCAAGCTTGTCAATCAAGGCGGACGCGTGCTGGGCGTCACATCGCTGGGGGCGACGATCGAAGAATCACGCTCCCGCGCTTATGAAGCTGCCGGGCGAATCTCGTGGCCGGAAGGTTTTTATCGCAAGGATATTGGCTGGCGCGCGGCAGGGCGATAAACAGGATGATCAAAACGTGACAAAGACAAGCCCGACCCTGAACACCGCCGTAGATGACAGCCAGTCACAAGACGCGCTGTTGGCGCGCGCCGATGCCGGGGTCATCACCCGCCATATTTTCCCCGCCGGAACGTTGCTGTTCAAAAAGGGGGAAACCCGCCATTGCGCCTTTTTAATTGAAAAAGGCAATGTCCATATTATCGGCAATGATGATGGCGGCGAGGATAAATTACTGTGCGTGATCGGGGCGGGGGAGATTTTCGGCGAGATGGCGCTGATCGATGACACGCCCCGCACCGCTTCGGCGATCACGACGGATGAAAGCGAGATTTTCGTCATCCCCCGTGACAGCCTGCATGACCGCGTCAAGGGGCTGGATCCGATCATATCGCTGCTGATCAGCCTGTTGATCGAACGATACCGCATGACCCGTATCCACATGCCGGAATCCATCAAACAACATAATATCAGCGGCTTTATCGAAAAAAACGCCGGCGGCGACGCCCAAGACGCCGCCATGCCCGGCATTACCAATATCGCGCGACAGAGGCAAGATGCGCTGAAAGAAATGCGGATGGAGCAGGAGCTGCGCCAAGCCCTGAAACGCAAAGAGTTTGTGCCTTTTTTACAGCCGATCCTGAATCTGCCCGATTGCCGGATCGCGGGTTATGAAACGCTGATCCGCTGGCAAAACCCTGAAAAAGGCCTCATTTTCCCCGGTGATTTTATCCCTGCCGCCGAACGTACAGGAGTCGTACAGGCGCTTGACATGCTGATGCTGGAAAAAGCCTGCGCCGCGCTGGCCGAGATTGACCGTGTTGCGGATGGCCGCTCTGCGCCGCTTTTCATCAGCGTCAATTTATCGGGCATCAATTTCGGCACGGCAAGGCTGGTAGAGCGCATTCGCGATATCATTACCCAAAGCGCCATCGACCCGGCACGGCTGAAACTTGAAATTACCGAAAGCGCCCTGATCGGCGATGCGACACAAGCCGCCAATATTCTGACCGGGCTGAAGGCGCTGGGCGTGACGATCGCGCTGGATGATTTTGGAACCGGCTATTCCTCTTTGGGGTATCTGCATAAATTCACCATCGACGATATCAAGATTGACCGCTCTTTTGTCAATCAGCTTCATGATGATAACCGGAGCATCGACATCGTCCGGGCGATTGTGTCGCTGGCGCGCAATTTCGACCTGAAGATCATTGCCGAAGGAATCGAGCATGAACGTGACATTAAAACACTGAGCGATCTGGGATGTGACTATGCGCAGGGCTATTTCTTTGCCCGGCCAATGTCTTTGACGGATGCGCTGGATTATACCGGCCGGTATTTATCGCAACAATCATAAAGCCCGGACAAGATCATGCGCGCCTGCCGACCCTTTCTCACACAGTCGCAACTCACCGCCCAGCCATTCTTTTATCCTTGAAAAACGCCCGTAAAATATCGCCGCATGGCTGTGCCAGAACGCCGCCTGTTATCACGGAAGGACGATGATGGCATGTTTCCTGCCCGAAAAACTGTACGCCGCTTTCAACCGCACCGCCTTTGGGATCCGGCGCGCCATAGACCAGCTTCTCTATCCGGGCAAAGCTGATGGCGGCGCTGCACATAGTGCATGGCTCTAGTGTGACATATAAGTGACAGGCCGGGATTCTTTGTGCATTATCCCGCCTGCACATATCCCTGATGACCAGTATTTCCGCATGTGCGGTCGGGTCGCAATCCGTACGCGTACGGTTGCCGGCCGCCGCGACAACCGCGCCCGTTGTGGCATCGACCAACACTGCCCCGACCGGGACTTCATCTTGTGCCGCTGCGCTTTGCGCTTGTTCCAACGCCAACCGCATGTAATCTTCATCTGTTGCGTTTTTATTCATCACGACATATTTAAGGGATATGGCTGAAAAAGGCAAAGAACGAATAGCAAAGCTAATGGCGCGGGCGGGACTATGCTCGCGGCGCGACGCCGAGCGCTGGATCGCCGCCGGACGTGTGTCGGTCAATGGCGATACTTTGGACACGCCTGCTTTCACGGTCGGGGCGCAGGATCGCGTTCTAGTGGACGGCAAGCCGTTGCCCAAGGCCGAAGCAACCAGATTATTCCTGTTCCACAAGCCGGACGGGTTGATCACCTCTCAAAAAGACGAGCGCGGAAGGCCGACAGTCTTTGACGGGTTGCCGCCGGAACTGCCGCGTCTGGTCAGTGTCGGGCGGCTTGATTTACGGACGGAAGGGCTTTTGCTGCTGACCAATGATGGTGGCTTGTCGCGTTATCTTGAATTACCCACCACCGGATGGGTCCGCACTTATCGGGTGCTGGTTTCCGGCGCTGTCGCACAGGAAAAGCTCGACCGGCTCAAACAAGGACTGACCTATCAGGGTGTACGCTATGGCGCTGCTGAAGCTGTGCTCGAAACCCCTCCGCGTACCAAAGGCGCCAGACAATCAGCGACCGACAGGCAAACAGAGCAATGGATCAGGATTTCCCTGCGCGAAGGGAAAAACCGCGAAGTGCGGAATTTGATGGAAGCGCTGGGGCTGCGCGTTACACGCCTGATCCGTGTCTCTTACGGGCCGTTCCAACTGACAGGCTTGCCGAAAGGTGCGTTAAAAGAAGTGCCTGCGGGGCTGATGAAAAAGAAAATCAGCGGTTATTTCAAATGAGGGTCACAGCCGGTACGCATCGCGGACGCTTGTTATCCGTTCCCAAAGGCGACCGGATTCGTCCGACCAGCGACAAGGTACGGCAGGCTTTATTTAATATGTTGATGACATATAACCTGCCCGCCGCAGCAACAGTGATTGACGGCTTTTGCGGCAGCGGCGCTCTGGGCATCGAAGCATTGTCGCGCGGGGCAGGTTTCGCGGTTTTTATCGATAAGGATATATCCACCGCGCGCGCCAATATCGATTCTCTCAAGCTGGATACACAAAGCCATCTGATCCGTGCGGATATCACCCATATTGGGCGCAAGCCGGACACGTTGCAACCGGCCGGGCTGGTTTTTCTTGATCCGCCTTACGGGCAGGATCTGTTGCCTGCGGCGCTGGATACGCTGGCATCAGGCGGATGGCTGGAAAATAAAGCGCTGGCCGTATGTGAATACGGACAAGGCGAAACAATCCGCCCGCCCGCCGGTTTTACAACGCTGGATACGCGGCGTTACGGCACGACAAATCTTGCTTTCTTACGGTATGGGCATGCGTGATTGCGCCGCCAGGCGGATCTCGCGCCAGCTTTCCGGCAAAACCGGTATGGCCGTGCGAAAAATGTATGTTCCGTCCACTTCGATAAAATTAATATCCGACAAGGTAACAAACGCGACATTGACCTGAATATTGCCGGGATTTGCCTGTATGCTGGTCATGTTCGCGGCAATGAAATTTTCAATGTGGGATTCGGTGTTATTTTCATTCACCAGCGCATGGCGGGTGGCATTTTCCAGCGCATATTGAAAGGCATTCCACGTAAAGAACAAGCGCCCGGCCTCGATCACCCCCAATAGCAGGACAATAAAAGCCATCCCGACCAGCCCGAATTCGACGGCTGTCGTGCCGCTTTCGTCTTTTTTGAATGATTGCGCCAATCGCTTTATCATGGGTTTCCTTCCTTATTGCGGCACTTGCAGCCTGACAAAGCTCTCATGAGAGAGACGCCCGGCAATCCACGGATAGGGAAAAATCGTCTGGTGAGGCCTTTGCAAGGTAATTTCGACAAACTGGCGCAAATAATCATCCGCCCCGCAATTTGTCGTGCAATGAACAATTTCGCCTTCAGCGCATTCACAGATAAATTGCCGGGTAACCGTTGTTTCATCAAGCGCGGCCGGGGTAAAATTATGCGCGAAAATATCGGCTTCGATCTGTTCCGGATCGCCACCCTGATAAATATATTCCGCCGCTGCCCGCGCCGTATTCTGCAATTTCATGGATTGGTTGATATACAGGCCGAAATCAACCAGTGCGACAATCATCACGAACAAAACCGGAATAATCAGGGAAAATTCCGTCGCCGCGACGCCGTTCTCATCGCGCGCAATTACCCCGATCATGTTATGTGGCTGAAACATATCCCCCGCCATATCATTTCGTTACATCACCAGACGGACGCTGATGCCGCCCACGCCTTTGACCCCGGTATCTTCACAATCATTTTTGATATGGGGATTGCCGTGCAGCGTAATGGTTCTGGAGATAATATGAGTACAGGCGCTTTCCGGCGCAAGTAATTCCTTATCCCCGCCGAAACGGGTTTTCTGACTGGGGGCATAGATCACGCCGTCAAGCTCGATCGCGCCATTGCCGGTCATTTTCATTTCGCCCGGCGGTGCGTTTCGATCCTGATAAATCGCAATACCTTCCCATGGCTGGCCTTGTGCCGGGGCGGTCAGGTAAATATCCTTGCCGCCCGTGACGTCCATCGTCCCCCAGTTCGACCCTGTGCTGCTGGTCAGGATAATCGTCACATTATAACCGCGCAACGTACCGTTGCCGCCAATATTGAAATCCCCGCGATCAATAATATAAACGCCCGGCTCCATGAAAACGTTATTATTGCCGTTGATGGTGATCCCGTTGCAATACGTGCCGGGATACAGCGTCCGATTGCCTGAACCGCTGATGCTGTGATTATTATAATCGCATGTGGCCGGTTCGGGCGCTTCGAGATCTTCATAAGGATCCTGTAGCTGTCCGGCGCCTGTCCGCAATGTTTTATAGTCAAAAAAGACATTGCCCGACATGTCGTAATCCCCGGCCAGATGAATATCGCCGATCATAACCGTCACATTCCCGTTCAGGACTAGCCCCGTATCGCTGGTGGAATTGACCGCGATCCCGCATGGCTTGGCGTCAACCGTGACGTTACCGGCAATGGTAATCGCCCCGTCCGCTTCCTCTTCAAGGCTCAACAGACAAAAATTCCCGGCGCGGCTGATGATCGCCGTTGCCGCGGCCGCCGATGTATAAACATCACCGCTGACGAACATTGCCGAAAACCAGACCGGGGCGCGCTGGCTGACGCTGGCGGTGACGAAAGTACTATTGCCGATCGTTTCGATCCCCAGATCGAGCGATCCGTCAAGCGCCGTATCCAGCCCGTTTTTTTCGGCTTCTTTCCATCCAGAAAAAGCAGCCATATCTGCCGCCCCGCTGGCAATATCCCACGCAGCAGCAATAGCAGCCGCGTCCGCAGCATTTTGCAGGCTGCGCTTATTCATCATCCATGTGGACACATCAATGCCGAAACCGGCCATTCCTAAAAGCAAAGGAAAGATAATCGCCGTCAGCGGCAGGATTGACCCGTCTTGTCTGTGAAGCAGGAAATTCAGCACGCTCTATTATCCCGGATAAAGTGAACACAATCATACCATTATCCGACAAGGAGATTGAAGAAGCGTAAAAAAAGCCGGCAATTTTAGCTAGGCTCAGGACCTATTAATTTTAAGATTCACGGACAAAGGCAATTATGATTCACTATGGCAGGAGGTGCTGCCATGAATGATTTGTTTTTGCTGTCGAAGGCACAGTTCAACCGAA
>SKGD01000097.1 GCA_007117665.1 Alphaproteobacteria bacterium | reverse complement strand
CTCAAGCGATGGCGCGGCATTGCTACACGATATGCAAAAAACACCGCTTCATTCCTCGCTGCCGTCCAAATCCGTTGTATCGCTCTTTGGGCAAAAATCTCGTGACTACGCTATCTAGTAAAAATCAGGGCGCCGGGCGGCAATTTCCTAAACGAATAACACGTTCGCCGTCTTTTGCTTCTTCAACCTTTTCGACTTCACATTGCATCGGACCGGTTGACTCGCGCACCATGACGTCCCGTACAATGTCGCCGACATCGCGTGTCTGATCGTTCTTGCCTTCGATCAAGGCGTGACCGACTGCGCGGACACCCATATCATCAGACCGAATCATTTCCATGGCGTGTCTGTGCAACGCGCAATCTTCGTTATAATGACGCTGGTTTGACCCGACCAGCCCAAACAAGAATGTTGTGGTGATGCCTTCGACGCAGCTATCTTCCGGCTCACTCGGCAAGGTCGCACAGCCCGATCCCCCCAGCGCCAAAACAGCAGGAAGGAAAGCGCTCTTCAGGGAAAAAGTTTTTTTGTTTTTCATATTATCCACCTCACCTTGTAAAAAGGGCGGAGCGCCTTGATATAGCGCTCCGCCTGATTAAAATTTAGCGCGGTGTGCCGCAGCCCGGCGTCGCCAGCAAAATGACCGATGTCGCTCTTGCTCTTTCTTCGCATACGGGATCCTGAACATTACCGGAAACAGTCTGCAGAGCCTGTGCAATTTCCGGGAAAATTTCCGACAGACCGGCAATCCCCGTTGCAATCATGCCTGTATCCTGCTGGACGATACCTGCGTTCATGATGCCCTGCGCATGTCTGGCGGACAGACACATACCATTTTGTTTTGTGCTGCCAAAGCCCGTTGCAAAAGGCATCGTCCCCATGGTCAAAGACCATCCTTCGCCACATTCGCCGGTCGCATTCAGGAAAACATTCGGTGCCTGCAAGGGAATCCGTGCGGCTTTGTTCTGAATGTTATTGCTAATACTTCCCGTATGGGCATTCGCAGCAGCGTTGGACTCAGCCGCGCCGCCTTCTGCGTTGGACTGTGCGTTGCCACCTTCAGCATAGGAATGACCGCCTTCGCCGCCCTGACCACCTTGCCCGCCTTGGCCGCCATAAGCGTTCTGGCTCTGGTTTTGCGACTGATCCTGCTGCTGTCCCTGGCCTTGAAACTGCCCTTGTGTATTGTGGTTTTCCGGAGAAAAGTTATTGTCATTCCGGTTATTCACATTCGTCGTATTTGTCGTGTTAACGTGATTATTGATGTGGTTTTGATTCACATTGCTGTTGTGATTGTTGTTATTGTTACGATTGCTGTTGTGGTTTACGTTGTTGCTGTGATTGTGGTTCACATTGTTGTTTGTGTTGTTGCTCACATGCGGCGCCGGAGTTGTGTTGCATGGCTCAGCGAAGTCAACGCCACAGCCGCCTTTTTGGGCTTCTGTAGCATTGACATGGCCAAATACAGCCGCCAGAGACAAAATCACGGGTGCGATTTTCTTTAAAGTCGTCGTCTTCATTTTTTACCTACCGTTTTTTAGTTTGGGAATGATCGCCAGGGTCATAGCAACAGCAGGAGCGTTCTGTCAAGAAAAATTATTTTTCATATTTTTGTTTGCATATTACGCACACTTCATGTATCTGATGCCGGAAAACGGGCATAGACGTCAATATTTGGTGGATAGATAGAGAATGGCAAATCAGACAGAACATGACGTGCAACAGCACATCGAAGAAAACACATCAAAATCAAAAAAGCGCAAAGGATGGCTGTCAAAAAGCTTTTCGATTGCTGCCAGCATCGCCAGCGGGGCAACGATCGGTATTGCCGCCAAAAGCTGTGCAACGGCATTGCTTTGTACGGCGGGCGCTCCCGCAACGGTAACGGCCATTGCCGCCATGGCATCCGCCGGATTGGTTCTGGGGTGCGTTAAGGCCTATAAAGATTGTCGAACACCGGATCAGGAAAGTTCGTTTTTCTGCAAAAAAACAGCAAAAACGCTGGCCATTCATACCTGTCTGTCCGTTGCGACCGGCTCTTTATTCCTTTGTTTTGGCGACCAGATCGCCGAACAGGCCGGGAATATATGGGACAAAGCATCCAGCCTGTTTGGCGCAAGCCCGGAGCTGGAACCCACAGAACCGACAGCGCCTCCTGTGACGGAAACTCAGCCGAAAAACCTCCCTGCTGCAGACAATGAAGCATACGACTATGAATGGGACTTCGTAGATAATGAGTTCGGTACCGAAACGGATCCGTTTTTCATAGCGCCGGACGCCCAGCCCCCGGCAGACAACGTAATTGATGAGTATGATCTGGGCGAAGAAAACCCTTTCGCGGTTGCTCCCCAGCCTGCTGATACAGCCTATACTGTCGAATGCGGCGATAATTTATGGAACATCGTCAAAGACCATTACGACCTGAGCGATCGTGCGCTCATCCAGCAATATGTTGACCAGATCGCCCAGCATAACGGCATGGGAAGCGGCACAGACGCTAATAAGCTGGCCATCGGACAAACGCTCATGCTACCGGATTCCACAGCTTTTTCAGAGTCCGGCAAGCTGACATTGGACTGGGAGGCACTGGACGCTGACCGCAATGAAGGCGGCCTTGACTGTTACGGCAACCCTGTTGCGCCTTCGGCAGATGTAACGCCGGAGCCTGCCCCGCAAGAAATCGTGCCGGAGGAAACACCGCTTCAGGACTTTTCAGAGGCAGCGCGCCCGAATATGCGCTGTATTGCCATCGTTGAGCCAAATGACATCAGCTTTGTCTGCAATATTCCTGACGATAAAGGCACGGCTTTGATTAAGGGAGATAAAATTATCCTTAATCGCGCGCTGCTTCTGCCTCGCTAAAAGACACGGCATTAGGGTCTGACCCTAAATTCCGGCTTTTTCAGCCTGCGCGCCCAGCGTTGTGGGGCCGGTGCTTGCCATTGAGCCTTTGCGGCCTTTTTGCGAGCCGACCGGCACATCGCGCCCTTCAGCCAGCGCCTTGAAGATATCAACCATCAGAGCCGGGGTCAGGTCTTCGTAATAATCATCATTGACCTGAACCATCGGCGCATTCACGCAAGCCCCCAGACATTCGACTTCCATCAATGTAAAAAGCCCGTCTTTTGTCGTTTCGCCCATATGGATCTTTAAGTGATCCTGCGCCGCCTTGACAATATCGTCCGACCCGCATAGCCAGCACGGCGTTGTCGTGCAAAGCTGTACCAAATATTTCCCGACCGGCGCCAGATTATACATTGAGTAAAATGTGGCGACTTCATAGATTTTTACCGGTGGCTGGCCGACAATCGCGGCAATCTCGTCCATCGCCGCCCGCGGAATCCATCCGCCATAAGGAGGCTTTTGCGTAGCGCCTTCATCCGCGACCTGTCTTTGCGCCAGATCCAAAAGCGGCATAATAGCGCTGCGTTCCTTGCCTTTCGGGTAACGCGCCAGAATATCCTGCACTTTCGCCGTATCTTTGAAAGAAAAGCTGGCCGGTTGATAGGCAGCATCAAGATCGAAAGGCTTTTTCATTTTTGTCTCACAGAATTAAAGTTAGGTCAGAACGCATCAATATCGCAAAACTATACCCTCACCCCTGACGACTTGTCCACGGCGCGTTGATTCATTTCCGGTTAAATTTGACAAGTGATCTTTATAAATATTACAAAAATAGAGGGATATATGTTTTTATTGGTAAGAAAAGCGTACGATGATGCAAAAAGAGTTTACATCCAAGGTTCTGGCGATGCCCCCGGTTGAGATTTTCATCGGGGATGTCATTGAAGAAAACGGCACATCTAAAATAGAGTGGCTGGAAGACGAAGAAGACCCGATGCTTTATGATGAAAACCAGTTGGCGTTCCGGCTACGCAGCGCCCGCCACTTCCTCATCAATAAAGGAAAGGGGCTTGGCTATGACGAGCAGGATATCCCGCTTTTTGACTGGGAAAACAAGGAAAACCGTGTCCGCTGGCACAGCATCGCCCGCAGCGCCCGCGAAGGACTGAAAAAGCTGGCAGAAGCGCAAAACAACCGCCCAAGCCCTTCATCCTCGACCGGATGCCGCCGCTGGGCACCCTGAAACCAATCACCCGCAATTCGGTCAGCGATCAATTTCGCCGAAAACAATGTCCATCGATCCAATAATGCTGACGGCATCCGCCAGCATGTGGCCTTTGGACATGAAATCCATCGCCTGCAAATGACAAAAGCCCGGCGCACGAATGCGGCAACGATAAGGCTTGTTCGACCCGTCCGAGACTAGAAACACGCCAAACTCGCCCTTGGGAGCTTCAACCGCGGCATATGTTTCACCCGCCGGAACGTGGTAACCTTCAGTATAAAGCTTGAAATGATGGATAAGCGCTTCCATCGAGCCTTTCATTTCGGCGCGCGGCGGCGGCGCGATCTTATAGTCATCAACCATCACCCGCCCGGACGGCATTTTGTCCAGACATTGTTTCATCAGCCTGACAGATTGCCGCATTTCTTCCATACGCACCAGATAACGGGCATAACAATCGCCTGTCTTGCCTACGGGGACATCAAAATCAAGCTTGTCGTAAATTTCATAGGGCTGTGATTTTCTCAAATCCCATGCAAGACCGGAACCACGCAGCATCGGCCCGGAAAACCCCCAATCCATGGCTTCATCGGCTGTTACAGTCCCGATATCCACCGTTCTTTGCTTGAATATCCGGTTTTCGGTCAACAAGGAGTCCAGATCATCAATCACCGGCAGAATTGACGTCTCCGCCCATTCATACATATCTTCCGCCAGTCCCGCGGGCATATCATAACGTACCCCGCCCGGACGGAAGTAATTGGCGTGCAGGCGCGCCCCGCACACCCGATCATAAAACTCCATGCCCTTTTCACGCTCTTCAAACCCCCACAGCGCCGGCGTGATCGCCCCGACATCCAGCGCAAAAGTCGTGATGTTCAGCAAATGATTCAAAATGCGCGTCAGTTCCGAAAATAAAACACGGATATATTGCGCCCGATCCGGCACGGTGATCCCCAAAAGATTTTCAGTCGCCAGCGCAAAAGCATGTTCCTGATTCATCGGGCTGACATAATCAAGACGGTCGAAATAAGGCACAGCCTGAGTATAAGTCTTATATTCAATCAGCTTTTCCGTGCCGCGATGCAACAGGCCAATATGGGGGTCGGCACGCTCAACAACTTCGCCTTCCATCTCCATCACAAGACGTAAAACACCGTGTGCCGCGGGGTGCTGCGGCCCGAAATTCATCGTATAAGGGCGAATTTGTGTTTCGTCCGCAATATCGGCCATGGCGGAAAAATCTTCATACTTGCTCATGATGCTTTTTCCTCTTTCCGGTCATAAGGACGCCAGCCAACCGACGGCTTGACAGCTTTTTCATCGCCGGGCAGTTGCTGCATATCGGTCATGGCGTCCCACGGAGACATAAAGTCAAAACGGCGAAAATCCTGTGTCAGTTGCACAGGCTCATACACGACCCGGCGTAACGCCTCGTCATAACGCAGCTCGACATAACCGGTCAGCGGAAAATCTTTCTGCAGGGGATGTCCCTGAAACCCGTAATCAGTCAGGATACGCCGCAAGTCAGGATGACCCGCAAACACAATGCCGAACATGTCCCATATTTCACGCTCCAGCCAACCCGCCGCGCTAAACACGTCAATGGCGCTGTCGACCGGCGCACCTTCCGCCACCGCGCAGACAACCCGGACACGCTGATTTTGCTGTAACGACAATAAATTATAGACCAGATCAAAACGCGCCGGACGCGCCGGATAATCAACCGCCGTCATATCAATCAAAAGCTGGAAATTCGCCTCGCGGTCATCTTTTAAAAACCGCAAAAGACTGATAATTTTATCCGGCTTTGCTTCCAGAACAAGCTCGTCCCTTTCAAAGCGGCAAGCCAGCACAGCGGACGATTTTTCCTTGATATGTTCAGCCAGATCTTTCAGGGCTTCGCTTGACATCGGACGACCTCCACCCTCAGCGCACAATGCGCGTATCTTCGCGCTGGATTTTTTTCTGAAGCTGTAACAGGCCATATACCAGCGCCTCCGCGGTTGGCGGACAGCCCGGCACATAAATATCAACCGGCACAATCCGGTCGCACCCGCGCACAACGGAATAAGAATAATGGTAATATCCGCCGCCATTGGCGCACGACCCCATCGAGACCACCCATCGTGGTTCGGGCATCTGGTCGTAAACACGGCGCAAAGCCGGCGCCATTTTATTGCACAGCGTTCCGGCGACAATCATAACATCTGACTGACGGGGGCTAGGGCGCGGGATCATGCCGAAACGGTCAAGGTCATAACGGCTCATATAAGAATGAATCATCTCAACCGCGCAACATGCCAGACCAAAGGTCATCGGCCACATCGAGCCGGTGCGCGCCCAGTCAAACAGGCGGTCAGCCTGAGTCAGCAAAAAGCCTTTTTCATCGAGATGCTTCGACAAAGCGGCAGGCACGACATCCTGCGACTCCGGCGCGGGGAAATCGATGCCGGTCTTTAACGGCGCCCCGGGCGCCATAATGACTTTGCGATCATGGCTCATACCGTGTCACTCCCAATCCAATGCGCCTTTTTTCCACTCATAAACAAAGCCGACCGTTAAAATCCCCAAAAACATCATCATCGACCAAAAGCCGAACAGGCCGATATCACCCAGAGAAATCGCCCACGGGAACAAAAAGGCAATCTCCAGATCAAAAATAATAAACAGAATCGCCACCAGATAAAAACGGACCTCAAATTTGTTACGCGCATCAGAGAAAGCATCAAACCCGCACTCATACGCGGCCAGCTTTTCAGGATCCGGCTTTTGCCGCCCGGCAATAAAGGACGCGACAACCATCATCAACGACAACCCGCCGGCAATCACCAGAAAGACAAAAATCGGGAAATATTCGGATAATAATTGTTCGGAAGCCATTTTCTACTCAATTCCTTGCGTTCCTTATTCATATCGAATTTCGGGGCAAAGGAAAAGAGCGTAAATCGAAAAAACACCTCCACCCGTCACCCTCGCCGCCACAAACGTGGCGGCTAACCTTCTGTTCATTGCCGAAAAACGGCAATGAAAAATATGCGCGGGTTCAAGGGGGACGGTATAACCAAATGGCGCGAGCGACGGGACTTGAACCCGCGACCTCCGGCGTGACAGGCCGG
>SKGD01000098.1 GCA_007117665.1 Alphaproteobacteria bacterium | reverse complement strand
TCACATCACGGATTCTCTGTGAATCCTGAAGACTTTTGCAACAGGTCTACTCATCAATTTTTACGCTTGTGTTTAGTGGTTTGTACGCAAGGGCATCGCTTACCCGGTTTTTATATTAGATAGCTTTAATATATATGACAGAGAAACTACAACAGATATTATCAAAAACGCAAGTTTTATAAGCGTTTTTATAACACTTGCAATTTGGGCTGAAAATTTCTATAAGTGAGCGCGAAAGTCCGAACATTGAGCACCAGAGGATAATTATGGCACGCGTCACCGTTGAAGATTGTATTGATAAGGTAACAAACCGTTTTGAGTTAGTGATGCTGGCATCGCAGCGCGCGCGCAAGATAGGCTCCGGCGCAGCGTTGCTGGTTGATCGCGACAATGATAAAAACCCGGTTGTGGCCTTGCGCGAAATTGCCGATGAGAAAGTCGAAACGGCTGATCTGAAGGAAGAGCTGGTCAGAACCCATCAGCGGATCATCGAAACCGATGATTCCGAAGATGTGATCGATTCCGTTGAAGGCGAAGTGCAGTGGAGCGCCATTGCCGCGCAGAGCGGTAGCGCTGCCTATGATGATATTGATGATAGCGGCGAAGATGACGAGCCGTCTTTGGCGGATCTTGCCGGGGCGTATGACGATGAGGAAGATGTCCGGGATTGATCTATATCCCGAAATATTTATGATTGAGGCCGGTTTATCCGGCCTTTTTTATAGGCTTTTTCCTGCCATATGATTAATATATTAACGCATGTTTGAAGAAACCCCGGTCAATAGATGATAGAACAAGCTGAACTTATCGGACAGATCAAAGCGTATAATCCTGCGCTGGAGCAGGAAATCATCGCCAAGGCCTATGATTTCGCCAAGGAAAAACACGAAGGCCAGACGCGTTCTTCGGGGGAGCCTTATTATACCCACCCGGTCGAGGTGGCCGGTATTCTGGCCGATATGCGGATGGATACGGCGACAATCGTCACCGCGATCTTGCATGATACGCTCGAAGATACCGAAGCGACTTATAAAGACCTGCAAACGTTGTTTGGTGACGAAGTGGCGCGTCTTGTGAACGGGGTCAGCAAATTAACCAGAATTGAAAGCCAGACGGTAGAAGGAAAGCAGGCTGAAAATTTCCGCAAGCTTGTGTTGGCGATGTCGGAAGATATCCGTGTTTTGCTGGTGAAGCTGGCGGATCGCCTGCATAATATGCGGACATTGCACCATATTAAAAAGCCAGAAAAACGCCGCCGGATTGCGCGTGAGACGCTGGAGATTTATGCGCCGCTGGCTGAGCGGATCGGTCTGCATAAAATCAAGGAAGAGCTGGAGGATTTGTCTTTCGGGCATCTGAACCCCGAGGCGCGGGAAAGCATTACCAATCGCCTGTCTTATTTGCGTAAAGAAGGCACAACGATCGTTAAAACGATTATTGATACGCTGGAGAAATTGCTGGGGGATCAGGGCATCAAAGCCGAGATTACCGGACGTGAAAAAACCCGTTATTCGATCTGGCGCAAGATGCAGCGCAAAAATATTTCTTTCGAGCAATTATCCGACATTATGGCGTTTCGGGTCGTGGTAGGGGATGTTGGCCAGTGTTATCACGCGCTGGGCATGATACATGGCGCTTATCCGACTGTGCCGGGACGGTTCAAGGATTATATCTCGACCCCCAAGCCGAACGGTTATCGGTCGATCCATACAACGGTGATCGGCCCGGAAAAACAACGTATCGAGATCCAGATCAGAACCTCTGAAATGCATGAAGAGGCCGATCTGGGGGTTGCGGCGCACTGGGCGTATAAACAAGGCCGGAAAAAGGCGCGCCTGAAAGATGCCAAGGAATATCGCTGGATGCGCGAGCTTCTGGATATTATCGAGCAGGAAAGCAAGCCGGAGGAATTCCTTGAAAACACCAAGATGGAGCTGTTTCAGGATCAGGTCTATGTGTTTTCACCGCGTGGCGACCTGATCGAATTACCGAATGCCGCCACGCCGATTGATTTTGCCTATGCGATTCATTCGGCGGTCGGGGATAAATGCGTGGGTGCCAAGGTCAATGGCCGCATCGCGCCGTTGAACTCGAAGCTTCATAATGGCGATCAGGTTGAGATTATTACAGCCAAGAACCAGACCCCGTCCCCGACATGGGAACGGTTTGTGGTCAGCGGCAAAGCGCGTTCGCATATCCGGCGCTTTATTCGCCAGCAACAGCGCAGCCAGTATTCCCAGCTCGGCAAGGCCATGCTGGAAAAAGTGTTCCAGCAGGAAAATTACCAATTCACCGAAAAAGCCGTCAGCGGCATTTTGGGACAGTTCCGCGCCGAGGATGTCGAAGATGTGTATGCCGGGATCGGGTCGGGGCATATTGTCGCCCGCGATGTCTTCAAGGCGATCTTCCCCGGGCATAAATCGGAAATGGCCAAAAAGCCCAGCGATGCCGAGGCCGAAGAAGGCGCACAGGCGCGGAAGGCTGCCGATACGTCAAAGCCTTTGCCGATCAAGGGATTGATACCGGGCATGGCCATGCATTATGCCCGTTGTTGCCACCCGTTGCCCGGCGACCGGATTGTCGGGATTGTGACATCGGGCAAGGGAGTCAGTATTCACACGATTGATTGTGACACGCTGGAAAATTTCGCTGACACGCCGGAACGCTGGCTGGATGTGTCATGGGATGAAGGGCCGGATGCGCCAGAATCCCATATTGGCCGTCTGGAGGTTGTCATTGCCAATGAACCGGGTGCTTTGGGAACCTTATCAACGGTTATCGGGCGCAATGGCGGCAATATTACAAATCTTAAAATCACCAGCCGCAGCCTTGATTTTTGGGATATGATGATTGACGTTTATGTGAATGACACAAAACATCTTAACAATATTATCGCGGCCTTGCGCGCGACGCCTTCGGTGGTGACGGTCGACCGGGCGCGGGGGCGCTAGACCGGGTGGTATGAAATGGCAATTCTGAAGCGTGGAAAGCCCAGGGAGTTACTGACCCGGATCAGGGAGTCATTATGGCCGACAATGGGGTGGGGGCGCACCTATCACTATTACCGCCACCGCATTTTCAGGACAGGCGATTCAACGTATAAAATCACTGCCGGGCTGGCGACCGGTGCGGCTGTGTCATGGTCGCCGTTTTTGGGAACGCATTTTCTTCAGGCGCTTTTCCTGTCATGGCTGTTAAAGGCGAATCTTCTGGCCGGTTTTATCGGCACGGCATGGGGCAATCCATGGACGTTTCCGGTTATGTTTTTCCTGTCTTACAAGCTTGGCGCGTGGCTTTGCGGCCTGTTTGGTCTGGAGCGTATCGTATCGCTGCCGGACCGTGATGATTTCTCGTATTTTATGGATCATCCCTTGCTGTTTCTGGATTATTTATTTGCCTATCCGCTGCATTTATTGCTGCCATTGACGATTGGCGGCTATCTGTTTGCCTTGCTTTTTTGGCCGTTGACTTATGTGACGCTTTATTATCCGGTCAGGCTGGCACGCCGTACCTACAGGCTTCAAAGAATGAAGCGGCGCGCGATGAAACGCCGGCGGCGGGGACAATCATGATTATCGGGATCGGCAGTGATATGACAGATATCAGGCGCATTGAAAAAACCCTGCGCCGCTTTGGCGATCGTTTTACAGCGCGCTGCTTTTCGGCGGCGGAAATGGCTGCGATGACGGCGCGTAAAAAGGGTGGCCATCGTGAGGCAGGCTATGCCAAGCGCTTTGCAGCCAAAGAAGCGCTGGCCAAGGCGCTGGGGATCGGCATTGGCCGCCACGGCCTGTTGATGCGGGAGATCAGCGTCGAAAATGATGCCTATGGCAAGCCGGTTATGCGTCTGCACGGGGCGGCAGCGCGTATCATGGCGGAAAAGACCCCGTCCGGCCATCAGGCGCATCTTCATCTGAGCCTGAGTGATGAATATCCTTACGCACAGGCCTTTGTCGTGATCGAGGCACGCCCCGACGCCTGATGTGCTGTGAACCTGACCGGGTTTTTCCCCTGCGGCACGGGGATTTTTCATTTTCAATCGCGGCAAAGACGCTTTATAACTGTTTGCCTGAAGCCACCATGCGCAAAAGTTGATGAATGTGAAGATTTTCGGTTCAAAAAAGCCCAAAGACAAGCCACAGGAAACGGCACAGGACGACTCGCTGGAGCCGCCTATGACCGCGCGCGAGGAATGGTCGGAGTTTTTTAAAACGGCAATGATCGCCATTGTTCTGGCGCTTTTGATCCGTACGTTTTTGCTTGAGCCGTTTAATATTCCGTCCGGGTCGATGAAACCGACCCTGCGGATTGGCGATTATCTTTTCGTCAGCAAACAATCTTACGGCTATTCGCGCTATTCTTTCCCTTTCGGCTTTGCCCCGATTGAAGGCCGTGTCTGGGATGATGAAGGCCGCAAGCGCCCCGCGCGCGGTGATGTGGCCGTTTTCAAACTGCCGGGCAATACGTCGATCGATTATATCAAACGGGTAATCGGCCTGCCCGGTGATACGATCCAGATGATTGACGGGCGGCTTCATATTAACGGCACGATGGTTGAACGCGAAGCGGTCGGGCTACGCGAGGTGCGCGAGGGGCGGCGGCTTGTGACCATGATGGAATATATTGAAATCCTGCCGGACGGGACGATGTATTCGATTTATGAGGAATCGGACGACCGCCCGCTGGATAATACGGATGAATATCATGTGCCTGACGGGCATTATTTCATGATGGGTGATAATCGCGATAATTCGCAGGATAGCCGGGTGTTGAGTACGGTTGGCTATATCCCCGAAAACAAGCTGGTCGGGCGCGCGTCCTTTATTTTCTTTTCAACAAATGGTTACGCCAATATTGCCGAGTTCTGGAAGTGGCCGTGGACGATCCGTTATGACCGGCTGTTTCAGGGTATCAGCCCTGTACGCGGCTCCGGTGACGGAGCGTAATTGTTATGGCCAAAGACCCGATTGATGAAGTGCAGGACAGCCTCGATTATCGTTTCCGAAAAATCGATATGCTTTATCGCGCCTTGACTCATTCCAGCGCCGGCGCAGGTGATAATTATGAAAGACTTGAATTTCTCGGTGACCGGGTGATCGGGCTGGTGGTCGCGGACTGGTTGCTGGAAACGTATCCGGATGAAAAAGAAGGTGCGCTGGCGAAACGCCATGCGGCGCTGGTACAAGGACAAATGCTGGCTGATATCGCCAGGCTGGTCAGGCTGGGCGATGCGATGCAGTTCTCCGAGGCGGAGCGTGCCGCCGGCGGCGCAAAAAATGTCAATATCCTTGCGGACGGGCTGGAGGCCGTGATCGGTGCGTTATTTATCGATGGCGGTTATGAGTCATGCGAACGCGTGATCAAACGATTATGGGGCAATGCGATCCGTATCATGAAAGAGCCACCGCAAGACCCCAAAACCGCCCTGCAGGAATGGGCGCAAGGGCGCGGCCTGCCGCTGCCGTCTTATACGCTTGTCGGGCGCGAAGGGCCTGATCATGCCCCGGTATTCGAGATTAATGTCGCGGTTGAAGGCTATCCGTCATGGACGGCCAAGGGCACATCGCGCCGCACGGCTGAAAAAGATGCAGCCGGTATGTTGCTGGCGCATCTGAAGGAGATGGAAGCGTGAGTGAAGAACAGCAAACCCGGCGGTGTGGTTTCGTGGCGATTATCGGCGCGCCCAATGCCGGGAAGTCGACCTTGATGAATCATCTGGTCGGCACGAAGGTCAGCATTGTTTCCGCTCGGGTGCAGACAACACGCACGATGGTGCGGGGTATTGCGCTGCACGGCGAAAGTCAGGTTATTTTTATCGACACGCCGGGCATTTTCAAGCCCAAGCGCAGGCTTGACAAAGCCATGGTCGCTGCCGCATGGCAGGGCGGCGTCGAGGCGGATGTCATTATGGTTGTGGTTGATGCGGCGCGCCCCGATCCGGTTTCGGAGAGCGAGGATATCTTACGCCAGATCGCCGCGCGGCAGGACCAAAAACCGGTTATTTTGGTGCTGAACAAGGTCGATAAAATCCGCAAGGAAAAATTGCTGGATCTGTCTGTGGCGCTGAATGACCGGATGGATTTTGCCGCCACATTCATGATTTCGGCTTTAAAGGGCAGCGGCATTGATGATTTGTTGCGCGATCTGGCCGACCGTATGCCGCTTTCTCCGTGGCATTTTCCCGAAGATCAGGTCAGCGACATGCCGATGCGGCTTTTGGCGGCGGAAATCACCCGCGAGAAGCTGTTTCAAAAACTGTATCAGGAATTGCCGCAATCCCTGACGGTTGAAACGGAAGCGTGGGAACATTTCAAGGATGGCAGCGTTAAGATCAACCAGATCATCTATGTCATGCGCGATAGCCAGAAAAGTATCGTCCTGGGTAAAGGCGGCGCACAGATCAAATCGGTCGGCGAGACGGCACGGCACGAGCTGGAAGATATCCTTGAAACGCGGGTGCATTTGAAATTATTTGTCAAAGTCCGCGAAGGCTGGGCGGAAGACCCCGACATGTTCCGGCAATGGGGGCTGGACACCAAAGCCTGAAAAAAGCCTGTTTTTTCGATCCGAAAATCAAAAATGTGGATAATAAGCGGTTTTTATCTCTGCGCTATGGGCACAAGAATCAACGCCTGATAAGGTTTTTTTATTCAAGTCAATAAATTTGTTTGCGGGCGCGACCCCGTAACGGATCCATAATGATGACGGAGGCGTAAACGCATGAGCTGGACCGACGAGCGCGTAAATTTGCTTAAAAAACTCTGGGGCGAAGGAAAAACTGCGGCGGAAATCGCCAAGGAACTTGGCGATGTCACGAGAAATGCGGTTATTGGCAAAGCGCACCGTCTCAAATTATCCAACCGTTTATCGCCGATCCAGCAAAATACCAAAAAGCCCGCCCGTCCCGTCGAAGACAAGCCTGTATTGAAGAAACCCGCAAATGACAAGCCCCGGCGCGAAGATGTGTTTCGTCCCTCGGCTGAAGGCGTCAAAATGCAGGATCTGAAAGATAGTATGTGCCGTTGGCCGCTGGGCGACCCGAAAGAGCCGGGTTTTCGTCTGTGCGGGTGTCGCCGGATGGCCGGGTTGCCTTATTGTACGGAACACGCAAAAATTGCCTATCAGGCGGCCACCCGTAACCGCATTTTGCAGGCGCAGGATACGGAAAAACGCACGCATGAGGCTGCCGATAAAAAAGAGGCTCTAGCCGGTTA
>SKGD01000069.1 GCA_007117665.1 Alphaproteobacteria bacterium | reverse complement strand
GCGACAGCGCGCGCAGTCGTCGTCGGCACATTAAAATAAAAAGTTGTCGCGATAATAATCAGCCCTACCCCCAGCGCACCTGCCTTGGTTGACGCATGCATCCGCATTAACGTATCCGACAAGCGCAACACCCCAAGACCGGCAACAAACATAAAAAAGCCGCCCATGACCAGACAGGCGGAAATAATCCATTCAATCATCCATATCCTCCTCGTCCTTGCCGGTTTTAGGAAGGTTTTCCGCATAGCGCGCAAAAGCAATCGTCGCCAAAAACCCCAAAAGCGCCACGGTGATCGCAATATCCAGATATAAGGCCTCGCTGAAATAAACGCTGAACAAGCCCATAGCGCCAATCGCTACAAAAGTCAGATAATCCAAGGACACAACCCGATCCGTCAGGTACGGCCCGGACATCAGGCGGATAATGCCGCAAAATGCGCCTACCCCCATCAATATGGCCGCAATAAACAAACTCGTTTCAATCATGGCTATCCCGTCCTGCTCAGCAATCGTATGATCCGTCTTTCGATGCCTTTTTTAATAGTCTTTTTGAAATCCTCAACATCATCCATAAACATGGTATGCACGTATAGTGTCTTTCTGTCTTTCGACAGATCAACCGACAATGTCCCCGGCGTCAGAGAAATAAAACTGGAGAGCAAGAGAATCTGCGTTTCCGTTGTTACATCAAGCGGCAACGCAACAATGCCCGGCTTGGAGTGGCCTGACGGCGTCAACACATCCCAGGCAACCCGGAAACTCGAAAATATAAGCTGTATCAGAAACATGGTGAAAATATAAAACAGGTCATTTTGCTTCATAAAATAACCCGTATTGCCATAGAGAGGCTTGATAACCCACAGCACAAACCACCCTAAAACAAAGCCGATAAACAAATTCACAGCTGAAAAATCCGCCGTCAAAACGACCCAGAGCAGCATTAACATCAAATTGAGAGAAAATATGTTCATGCGCTTATCCCTCTCCGTCGGAAAGCGCTTCTATAACGCTGATGCTTTCCGTTGTCAGTACGGCATCTATGTATAAAGACGGCGTCATTAGCTGGATTGACGCGCGATCCGCAACATCCACCAGATAAGACGGTGCCAAGCCAATACTGATCGTGACCGCCGCCAGTAACGCGCAGGTCACATATAAAGCGGCCTTGCCATAGGGCGGCACAATATTGATATAGCTGTGAGACGTTTTCGACTTCACAGCCTGCACCTGCTCGCGCAACCCTTCGCCAAAATCTTCCTGTTCACCCGGATACGGTTTCCAAAAACACTCGACCCATATTTTCGCCATCGAGATAATCGTCAGCATTCCGGCGATCAAGGCCGCCAAGACAATCCATCCGTTACCCGCCAAAAGACCGGCATTTACAACAAGAAACTTTGACCAAAACCCCGACAAGGGCGGAAATCCGGCCAATGAAAAAGCGGCAATAATAAACAAAAAGCTCAAGAACGGCGCCGCCACATAAAGCCCGCCCATGCGCCCGATATAAAAGCCACCCGCCTTACGCGCCATGATGCCGCTGATAAAAAACAGGTTCGCTTTGACGATAATATGATGAACAATATAAAAAACGGCCCCTGCCAAAGCATGCGCCGTCAAAAGCGCCAACCCCATAATCATATAGCCGATCTGTGAAATGATATGAAAAGACAAAATACGGCGGGTGTTTTTCTGGATTGTTGCGCTGAGGCCGCCAACAACCATCGTCAATGCCGCAATCCACAGTAAAATAGGCTGGGTAAAGTCATAATTTTCCGTGAAAATCAGCGTAAAGATGCGTATCAGCGCATAAACGCCAACCTTGGTCAAAAGCCCCGCAAAAATCGCCGAAACGGTTACAGGCGGCAGGTGATAGCTGGCCGGAAGCCAGAAAAACAAAGGGAAAACTGCCGACTTAATCCCGAACGCAACGATAAAAAAGACGGCGATAATATCAATCAGAAATCTATCTTCAATCAAGGGCAGTTTGATTGCCAGATCCGCCATATTCAATGTTCCGGTCGCGCCATAAAGCATGCCGATCGCGCTCAGGAACAAAACCGTGGCAATCAGGTTCAGTGCGATATATTTCAACGTTCCGTAAAGCTGTATTTTCTCATTGCCCAGCGACAGCAATGCAAAGGACGTTATCAGCATCACTTCAAACCAGACATACAGGTTGAAAATGTCACCCGTCAGAAACGCACCGTTAATACCGCAAAACATAAATTGGAAAAATGTTACAAACCCATAGCGATAGCGTCTTCCATCAATATCCGCATAAGCATAAATTGTTGCGACAAAAGCGATAAAAGCCGTCACCAGAACCATGGCGGCGCTGAGGATATCCGCCACAAACACAATGCCGAACGGCGCATCCCAGCCACCAAATGTGATGGATAAAATATCCCCGCCATGTACCGCGCAAAACAGCATCAACGCAGATACCAGCAAAATAAAACTGGATGCGACGTTAAAAACCACCTGTACGATCCGTTTTTTGGGAATTAAAAACGCGATCACCCCGGCCAGCATCGGAATCAGGACAGGCAATGTCAGGAGTACATTATCGCTGATCACTTAACGCTCTCCTGATTTTTATTCTCAGCCGGCACATGCGCCAGATCGTCCTGATCATCGCCCAGAACCCGCTTCATGCCAATCTCGTCCATATCCACCGTGCCGATTTCCTGATAGGAGCGATATGCCAGCACCAAAGCATAAGACAACAGTCCGAACCCGATCACGATCGCCGTCAATATCAAAGCCTGCGGCAAGGCATTGGCAATATCGTCCGGCGGCACATAAGCGCCATCGGGGATAAAAGCCGGACGCCCCTGAACCACACGCCCACCCGCAAAAATCACCAGATTGGCAGCATTGGAAAGCAAAATGATGCCAAACAGGAATTTGACCATATTCCGGTCGAGCATCATAAAGGTCGCTCCTGCGACGAGAACCCCCGCCAATATGCAAAGCAAAAATTCCATTACGCGTCATCCTCGATCGCCAGCAAAATACTCATCACCGTGCCAAACACTGCCAGATACACACCAATATCGAAAAACAGAACCGTGCTGATCGGCCAGTCGCTCTCGCCGCTCAGATAAGCAGGCGTCCAAAGCCCTGTTAAAAAGGGAGAGTCGAAAAATAAAGCCGGAAGCCCCGATAACATCGCAATAAAAACTCCGGCCATACAAATAAAACGGGGACAAATAATCAAAGCCTTTCGCACCCGCGCCGTTCCATACGCAAAGGTAAACAGCGCAAAACCGCCACAGGCGATCAATGCCCCGATAAATCCCCCGCCCGGATCGTTATGGCCGCGAAACAGGACATAAAGCGAGAACAGCAAAATCAGCCCCAGCGCGATACGGGTTGCCGCCTGTAAGATCACCGAATTCATGAGTGCGCCTTTCTTTTGCTGCGCCCCAGATTTACCAGCGCAAAACAGGCCAGCCCGGCGATCGCCACGACCATAATCTCGCCCAGCGTATCCATCGCCCGGAAATCAACCAGAACGACATTGACAATATTTCTGCCATGCGCGGCGACATAGCTGTTTTGTTCGTAATAGTCCGTCATGCTGCGGTCGAACGGCGTATAGGTAATACGCAACATCACAATCGTGACAATCACCCCGGCAACACAGGCAACAATCGCATCCCGCAAGCGCCCGGCGCGGCTGCCATGCGCCTTGCCGGTAAAATGCGGCAGGCGTAACATGACGATCGACATAATAATCACCACCAGAATTTCAACCATGAACTGGGTCATGGCAACGTCCGGCGCGCCGAACATGGAGAACAGCACCGCAACAGTCGTCCCGATCACCCCCAGCGCACAAATCGCCAGCAACCGCCCATGCGCCAGAATAGTGATCATCACGCCCAGAATAATGACGGCGGCAATCATCCATTGATACCATGGAATAGCAACAATATCCGCCATGTTCGCATAAGGCACAAAAGGCGTCCTGATATAGGCCAGAGCCGTCAGAGCAATCAAGGTGGCAAAACAGGTCATGACGTAAAAACGCTGGCGGCCATTTTGCAATATGTCGGTTACCAGATGCGCAAAAGCCTGTATAGCGCTCATGCAACGATTATAACCGCGCTCACATCCCGGCGGCAACCATGCCAAAATACGGGTAACAAACGCCGATAGCTGGGCAAAACGCAGCGCCATAAACAAAGCTGTAACCATCGTCAGGATAGACAGCAGCAACGCCGTATTGACCCCGTGCCATAATTTAAAATCGGTCATCCCGTCCGCCGGCACAGCGCCAAGAATCGAAAATGCCGCCGCATTCGTCAGCATTTCCGCCCCAAAAGCCGGATATAATCCCATCGCCAGCCCCAATAATGCCAACACCATATAAGGATATTTCATCAAAGGCGGGATCTGTTTCAGCTTTTTCACCGGCATAACCGGCTTTGCCGCCGGTCTGAAGACATGCAAAATCACAAAAAAGGCGATCGCCGCCATCAGGGATGCCGCGACAAACATCTGCGCCGTCACCAGCCACGAAAAACCCGGAAACGTCAAAGCGCTTTTATAAATCAGCTCTTTGCCGATAAAGCCCAAAAAAGGTGGTATCCCCGCCATTGAAAGCGCGGCCAACCCCGCACAGACAGCCGTAAACGGCATGACCCGCCCAAGGGATGATAATTTACTCCAATCCCGCGTTCCGGTGGCTTTTTCAATATTTCCCACCACCAAAAACAGGGTCGCCTTATACAGCGCATGCACCAACAAAAACGCCATGCCTGCCTGTATAGAAGCCGGTGAATCGGAGGACAAGTAAAGCGTAATCGTCCCCAGCGCCATCAGGGTCGTATAGGCCATCATCAACTTCAGGTCTTTTTCACGCAGCGCCAGAACCGATGCCCAAACCGCCGTCACCCCGCCCAGAACCAGCAAGGTATAAAACCATAAATCCGTCCCGCCCAGCGTCGGATGAAACCGCGCCAGAATAAAAATACCGGCCTTGACCATAGTCGCGGAATGCAGATAGGCGCTGATCGGCGACGGCGCAGCCATTGCGTTCGGCAGCCAGAAGTGAAACGGAAACTGTGCCGATTTCGTCATGCACCCCAGCGCCACAAGGCCAAAAATATAGGGGTAAAGCGCATGGCCGGTCATATCCATCTCAATAATGTCCGATATGCGGTACGTGCCGGCGGCCTGCCCCATCAAAATCACGCCGGCCAGAAAAGCCAGCCCGCCCAGCCCGGTCACGATCAATGCCTGAAACGCCTTGGCGCGGGCATCTTCTTTTTCATGTTTCGTGCCGATCAGGAAAAAGCTGGTCAGGGTCGTCAGCTCCCAAAACACAAAAAGCGTCAGCAAATTATCCGCCGTCACCAGCCCCAGCATTGATAAGGCAAACAAGGACAAGTAAATCCCGACCCTTATCCCCTGTTTGTCTTTGGCAAAATAAGCCGCCGAATACAAAAATATGACCCCGCCGATCCCGGTAATCAGCAACGCAAATAACAGCGCCAGCCCGTCAATGTAAAAATCGAGATTAACCCCCAGCGCCGGTACCCATTCATAAGCCAGCACAACCGGATTGCCTGCCGTAATATCCGCAAAACAGGATAATAACAGGGCAAACAGGGCGAAGCTGCCGGTCGCGACAAGCGTAAAAAATATCCGAACGGCAGAATTCATAATATCTTTCATCGTCCTGAAAAAATGTTTACAGCGGCGGGAAAACCCGAAAAGAACCATATCCGAGAATTCCGAAGATAAAGGTTTTCGGGTAAAAATAATATAGGAGATTGCGGCAATTTCAAGATAAGGTGTATAGATCCTTATGCGTATCATCATAAAAATCGGGACAAATTCTCTGCTGGACAACAAGGGCGCGCTGGATGAAGCGGCGCTGGGGCGTTATGTCGCGCAAATTGTCACCTTGAAGAAAAGCGGCCATCAGGTCGCCCTGGTCAGTTCCGGCGCGGTCAGCGCCGGGCGCGCGCTGTGGCAGCAAAGCGGCGGCAAGACAAAATTCAAGGATCCGGTTCTGGGCAACCAGATTCTGGCCAGTCTGGGGCAGGCGCGCCTGATTGATTCCTATAATCATGCGCTGGCGCCGCACGGCATGGCCGCCGCCCAGCTTTTGATGACCCGCTATGATTTTCGCCACCGCCGCCATTGCGTCAATATTGCCCGGCTGATGGAGGCTTTGCTGCGACAGGGTCATGTCCTGCCGGTGATCAACGAAAACGATTCTCTGGCACTGGAAGAGCTGGTCTTTACCGATAATGACGAGCTTGCCGGTCTGATCGCCGCCCACACAGGCGCTGACCGGATGATTGTCCTGACCAATGTTGACGGCGTTTATGATCCGGCCTGCCTGCCGGATCGGAAAGTCATCCCCGAAATATCCGGCACCGGCAGGGATTGGCCGGCAATCGACCAGAGCAAAAGCACCGGCGGACGCGGCGGCATGGCCGCCAAAATCAGTGCCGCCCGCAAATTGGCACGCGCCGGGGTCGAAACAATTATCGCCAATGCGGCAACGCCCGACATACTCCCGAAAATCATGGCAAATGCGCCGATCGGCACCAAAATACGCGCCGCCGCACGGCCTTCCGGCTTAAAACGCTGGCTCGGCGCTGAAGCGACCGCCCCGCGCGGCAGCATCACCGTCAATGCCGGACTGGAAGACCGGCTGATCACGGGAAAAACCACCCCCAGCCTTTTGCCTGTCGGGATTTCATCCCTCAGCGGCGATTTTGAAAAAGGTGACATTGTTGCCATTCTCAGCGAGTCCGGCAAGCATATCGGGTTTGGTCAGGCACGTTATGACGCGCGCACACTGGCAACACGGTGCGGCGTCCAGAATCAGCCTGTCTTCATCCATGCCGATGCGCTGGTGATTGCCGAACGTTCCAATATCTGATACAGGGCTGATAACAACCGGACAGTGACGATAAATCATGCAGAAAAACGCTATCACAGAAAAACTTAAAGCCGCGAAACAGGCCGGTTACAGCCTGCACAGCCTGAGCGAGGATAAGATCCGTGCCGTGCTGGACGATTTTGCACAGGCGCTGGAGGATAACAGCGTCCCCCTGATCGCCGAGAATGCGCGTGACCTTGAAAAAATGGAACAAAGCAATCCGCTTTATGACCGGCTGTTGCTTGATTCCGTGCGGATCAGCGCGATTGCCGCCGATATCCGCAAGGTTGCACGCCTGCCCTCGCCCGTTGGCGAGCTCTGTGAATCGCGCACCCTCCCGAACGGGGCGCATCTATCGCGCATCCGTGTGCCGATGGGCGTTGTCGCGGTGATTTATGAATCGCGCCCCAACGTCACAGCCGACGTGTTTTCGCTTTGTTTCCGCACACAAAATGCCTGCATCATGAAAGGCGGCAGCGATGCCGATCATAGCAATCGCGCCATTGTCGCCCTGATCCACGCCACGCTGAACAAGCACGGCATTGATCGGGAGTGCGTCTTTTTAATGCCGCCGGATCGTGAGTCTCTGCCGGTTTTGCTTAAAAGCCACGGACTTGTTGATGTCTGTATCCCGCGTGGATCACAAGGGTTGATTGATTTCGTGCGCGAAAACGCATCCGTTCCGGTCATCGAAACCGGTCGCGGCGTCGTGCATATTTATGTGCATGACGATGCGTCCCCGGCCATGGCCAACCCGGTCATCGTCAATGCCAAAACCCGCCGCCCCAGCGTTTGCAACACGCTGGACACGTTGATCGTCCACCGGTCAGCGCTGGCGCATCTACCGGCATTGCTGGACGGGCTGGCGGATAAAAATGTCGCCATTCATGCCGACCCCGCAGCGCTGGAGGTTTTGGAAACATGCTATCCGCACGCGCTGTTATCGCCTTGCGACGAACAAAGCCTCAATGCCGAATTTATGGCGCTGCGAATGAATGTCGTCACGGTTGCCGGTCTGGACGAAGCCATGGCGCATATACGCCGTTACAGCTCCGGCCATACGGAGGCTATCCTGACGCAATCCGCCGAAGCCGCCGAAAAATTCGCTGCCGGTGTTGATTCATCCAGCGTCATGATCAACGCCTCGACCGCCTTTGCCGATGGCGGGGAATACGGGCTGGGGGCGGAGATCGGCATATCGACCCAAAAACTCCACGCCCGCGGCCCGATGGGGCTGGAGCCGCTGACCAGTTGCAAATGGATCCTGCGCGGCACGGGACAGGTGCGCTAAAGCAGCAGCAATAAGCACGGATCCCCGCTTAAAATTTTTTTTGACATATCACCCTAAAATTTTGTATCATGTGATAACAATAAAAAGAGCGCGTATGCGCGTTATAATAGAGCGGTGAAAGGATCCACACAATATGGGTCTTAACGAAAAATTCTTTCAGAAGGCATGGCAAAAGCCAGAGGATGAGCCTGTGCACGGAGCAGGGTCTCTTCCCTTGCCGGCGCGCCAGAATCAGGCAAATGATTTCAATTCTTTATCCGCCGCCAGCCAGTCAATGGCGAGTCTTTTTGTCCTGATTGCGTTACTGTTTGACCCGAAATCACTGCAAGGCAGCGGCCTTGAAGATAAAATCACAAATCTTTTAAATCTGGACGGTCTTGACGATCTTATAAACTGGCAGGATCAGGCCAAAACATCCGGCATGAGCGCCGGACAAATCGCTCGGACGCTGGATTACAGTAATTTCGATTTTGAAGGCACGGAAAATGCCCTACTTGATATGATTTCCCGGCATGAGTCGGGCGGTAATTATAATATCGTTTATGGCGGCAGTGAAATGAACCTGACCGGCATGACGGTTAATGAGGTTCTGCAATGGCAAAGACAAACCATCAATAACGGTTCACCCTCATCCGCCGCCGGACGTTACCAGATCATCAATAAAACGCTCGCAGGCCTTAAAACCGAAATGGGACTGAGCGGTAATGAGATATTTGACGAAGAGATGCAGGATCGCATGGCGACCGTGTTGCTTGAGCGCCGTGGCTATAGTTCCTATCTGCGCGGCGACATCAGCGAAGAGCGTTTCATGCGAAACCTGTCACAAGAATGGGCGGCGCTGCCCAGAGATATGACCGGACGCGGCTATTATGACGGGGACGGGCTTAACCGCGCCCTGACCTCGCCGCAGGCTGTACTGGCGGCGCTGCATCACGCCCGCGAACAATATGAGATAGAAAAGCAACCCGCACTGGCGCAATCACAATCTGCGCCTGCAGAAGCGCCTTTTGATCCTTATGCGCCCCTGAACGGTGTTTTCGAGCCGCACGCCCGTGGCGTTGAACATGAGCCTGTCAGACCGCCGCTTGCCGCCGCTGCGACACCGCAACAAGAGCAAGAGTCACCAAAGACAACACCGCCATCCCTGACATCCTGATATCCGGCTCCGAAATGATGGCTTCGGCTTATATCGCCGTCATCAGCATCATTGTCCATAGCCACGCACTAACCCCTGCCAGCGTACAGATCAGCAACATCGGTACCAGCGTATAACGTATAATCTGGCCTTCCCGCCCCGATAAACCGGCAATGCTGGCCACGGCCACCACATTCATCACCGCGATCATATTCCCGGCATTCGCACCCATAAGCTGCGCAGCCAGCACAATATGCGGCACAAGCCCCGCATCCTGTGCCGCCGAAAATTGCAGCAGACTGAACATCATATTAGAAAATGTCGCTGAGCCTGATATGAACGCGCCCAGAACGCCTAAAAACGGTGCAAAGAAAGGCCATGCCGCGCCGGTCACCGAAGAGGCTAACGCCGCCAGTTCCAAAGGCATGCTGGCAAGGTTGCTGTCATTCACGTCCGAATGTACGAAAATACGCACCAAAGGCACCGCGCCACACAGCGCGATTGCGCTGGGGATGAGTGTTCTGAGAGACTCCCCGGCCACACCGGCCAGCGCGCGCAGGCGCATCCGGTACAAAAGCGCCGTCACCAGAACGACCAGAACAAAAACCGTTCCCGGCAGGTAAAGCGGTTCGATCCGTGCCGAAATATCCGTCCCACCAATATCCGGCCAGATAATGGCGACCGATTGCAACCATGCGCGCAACGGTAAATCATGTAACCGCGTCAAAATCAACAACAGAGCGATCAATATATAAGGCAACCACGCAAACCATAACGGTATCGCGCCTGTATTTTCCGGCGGCGAAGCAGAGACGCCTTTATGTGTTTCATGCACCGGAAAAAGCCCGTCATCCAGACCGGGCGCGAAGTCATCCCACGATGATTTCGGCACCAGAAATCCCCGCCGAACGGCAAAAATAACAACCGTCAACCCGACCAGCCCGCCGATCATGCTAGGAAATTCAGGCCCCAGAACATAAGCCACCAAAAAAGCGGGAACGATAAAAGCAAAGCCGGAAAACAGGGCAAAACGCCAGATTGAAAGCCCTTCGCGCCATGAGCGGTTCCGGCCGAAAAAGCCGGTCATCAGGACACAGAGCAATAAAGGCACAAAGACCCCGACGCTCAGCTCCATCATCATGGCCTGTACCGATATTGTCTGGAGATAAGCCTCCAGCGGCACATCGAGCGCCGCCGCGACAATATCCGCCGGCTGGCCGCCGGATTCCAGCCCCATACGCATCCCGATCAGAACCGGCGTCCCGACCGCACCATAAGACACTGGCGTACTGTTGGCCGCCAGCGCTAAAACCACTGCGGGCAATGCCGGAAACCCCAGCGCTATCAATAAGGGCGCGCATAAAATAGCCGGTGTTCCGAACCCGGCAGCGCCTTCGATAAAAGCGCCAAACAGCCACGCAATAATAATCAACTGGATACGGCGATCGGGCGAAATATGCATAAAACCGCTACGGATCCTGTCCAGCGCGCCGCATGCCGCCAGCGTCCGCAACAATAAAATCGCCCCCAGCACAATCCACAAAATCGAAAAAGCCGCATATAGCCCTTCGATCACAGCCGCGCCAATCCGGACGGGCGGCATCTGCCAGACCCATGCTGCCAGCACCACCGTCAAAACCAGCCCTGCCGGCATGGCAATCCGCGCAGGCAAGCGCATCACCACCAGCAGGATAAAAATCGCCGCGATCGGCGCTATGGCTGTCAAAAAATATGCTATCGTCATATCAATATCACCCTAATCATCGCCGCTATGCAGGAAGCGGACAAATTATCCGGATTATATCCGACTTATATATCGTGACGGGCGGGACGATTATAAATAAACCCGCGCACCGGATAAGGCTGGCCGTACGCGCCGATATGATAATTCCAAAACCGCACCCGCGACCAGTCATTGGCCGGGGATATATCTTCCACCCGCATCGATTCATAAATATAACGCCGCGTATGACGGTCATTCCCCCAGTTACTGTGGGTGACCTCGATATGGCGCGCGCCCAGAACACGCCGGACAACCGCCAGATGACCGTGCGTCATGGCCTGGGTGCGTGACAAAACCATCACTGCCCCGACTTGCGGCCTGTACCCGCGCTCATAACGTCCGCGCGCCTGATCCCACCATGTATGGGCATTACCATAGATCTGTATCCCCGATGCATCACGGGCAAAAGGCACGCACTGGATCGGCTGCGCGACCTTGAATCCGGTCGCTTGCGGTGAGGAAAAACGCCCGCCGGCACAAGCCGCGACAAAGGCAATCAAAACGCCCAGCAAGAAAAGACGAAACATCGGACACCCGAGAGATAAAAGTAATAGTGAAGGATTTTGGTCTTAAAATCGTATATCTTCGTATGGAACTATAGCAAGCCACCCCATAAAAACAAACGGGTCTCATGGATTCAAAAGCAATAATAAACAAGAAAACACTTCTTCCCGCCCTTGTCATTCTCGGCCTTTTGATTGTCACAACGATTATCATCTCCGGCAAAGACCCTGCCACCGGGCAACAGGCGCGCGGCAGCGGCCAGCCGGTCGGAGTCGAAACCGCCCGTGCCGAGATCCGGCATATTCGCGACATGCGGGTGTTCAGCGGCACATTGGCTGCCGAAAATCAATATGACGCCGCCGCCAAAGTCGCCGGACAGGTACGACAGCTTAATGTCAATCTGGGTGATTGCGTCACACGCGGCGCGCTGATCGCAAGACTGGACAGCGAAGAATATGAACAGGCGCTCGCGCAGGCACAAGCAGAACTGGAAGTAGCGCGCGCATCATTGCTGGAAGCCCGGAGCGCCCTGTCCGCCGCCGAGCGTGATTTCCGCCGCGTCAGTGACCTCCGTGCCCAGCGGGTCGCCTCGGCAGCCGACCTTGATCAGGCCGAAACGGCAAAACAGGCGGCAGAAGCACGTTTAAGTCTAGCGCAGGCGCAAATAGCCCAGCGGGATTCCTCCGTGCGTTCGGCCGAGATCCGCCTGTCTTATACGGAAATTCATGCTGATTGGGAAAATGGCGAAGATGACCTGGATTCCTGCCGTTATGTCGCCGCCCGTCATGTCGATCAGGGCGCAACCATTGCCGCCAATGCGCCGGTCGTAACGCTGGTTGACCTGACCAGCCTGAATGCTGTTATTCACGTTGCCGAGCGCGATTATGCGCGCCTGCGGATCGGTCAAAAAGCTGATATACGGGTTGATTCCGTTGCCGGACGTGCTTTTGAGGGCACGATCAGCCGCATGGCGCCGGTTTTCGCCGAAACCAGCCGTCAGGCACGCATAGAGGTTCGTACCCCCAACCCGGATAATATCCTTAAAGCCGGCATGTTCGCACGGGTAGAAATTGAGCTTGAAAACATCCCCGAAGCGCTGGCCATACCGGTTTCAGGGCTGATCCGGCGCGGCGGTGAAAAAGGCGTTTTTGCAGTAAATGACCAACGCCGCGCGACTTTTATACCGGTGCGCGAAGGCGTCACCGACCGGGGATGGGTTCAGATCATGCCCCTTGAAGAACGCCCCAACGGTCAGGCCGCAGATCAAACGGAGGGCATAGAACCGGGAATGGAAACCGGCATAGAAATTGTCACGCTGGGGCACCATTTGCTCAGTGACGGCAGCCGTGTCGCGACCGCCGATAATGAGCGGGATAACGATCGGGACGGTCGGTAAATAACATGAATATCAGCGCCTTCACAGTCCACAGACCCATTTTCACCATTATGGTGACGCTGATCGTGATTTTGATCGGGTTTGTATCACTCAGCCGCCTGCCGATCGACCTGTTGCCGGAGGTCAGTTATCCGACCCTGAACATCAACACATCATTCGGCAATGCCGCACCGGAAGAGGTCGAAAGACTGATCACCGAGATCATAGAGGGCGCTGTGTCCGCCATTCAAGGCGTTGAGGAAGTCACATCCACCTCCAGCGAAGGCAACAGTTCAGTGCGTATTTCCTTTAGCTGGGGGATGGATCTGGACGCAGCCAGCAACGATGTCCGCGACAGGCTGGATCGGGTGATGAATAATTTGCCCGAAGATATAGACCGCCCGCAAATTCGCAAATTCGACCCTAACAGCGCGCCGATTTTGATCCTTGGCGCTTCTTCGGATCTCGACCCGATTGAATTGCGCCGCCTGATCGACGACCAGATCAGCTATCGGATTGAGCAGGTTCCGGGCGTTGCCAGCCTTGATATATGGGGAGGACTGGAGCGTGAAATCAGGATCGAGATAGACTCTGACCGCCTGCGGGCATTGCAATTATCGCTCGACACGGTCAGGGACGCCATTCGCAACGCCAATATTACCCTGCCCGCCGGACGCATCGAAAGCGGCAATACTGATATAAGATTGCGGACGCCGGGCGAGCTGACCGATATTGACCAGCTAAAAGATCTGGTGATTGCCACCCGTGATGAGACGGCGATTTATCTCAACCAGGTCGCCACCATTGAAGACAGCCACGCCGAAATATCGCGCATCGTACGTATCAACGGCGTGCCGGGTGTACGTCTTGCCGTGCGAAAACAATCCGGCACCAACACGGTCGAAGTCGCTCGCGAAACACAGCGCGTTATCTCGGAGATCAACCGTGACTTTCCTCAAATCGATATTATTACAGTTATAGATACATCGAAATTTATCGAGCGATCAATCGCCAATGTCGCCACATCGGTCATGTATGGCGGCATACTCGCTTTGTTTGTGCTGTTGTTTTTCCTGCGGAACATACGCGCAACTCTGGTCGTGGCGACAGCCATTCCTATCGCGGCAATTTCGACATTTGCGATGATGTATTTCGGCGGTATGACACTGAACCTGATGACGATGGGTGGGCTGGCGCTGGGAGTCGGGATGATCGTCGATAATTCAATTGTCGTGCTGGAAAACATCATGCGCCGCCGTGAACAATTAAAAGAAAAACCCCGCGATGCCGCCATCAAAGGCGCGAATGAAGTATCCGGCGCGATTATCGCCAGCACGATGACGACGCTGGCGATTTTTGTGCCGATGCTGTTCATGCAGGAAATGTCGGGACTGCTGTTTCGGCAACTGACCTACGTTGTCGCTTTTGCCCTGATTTGCTCGCTGGTCGCCGCCCTGACGCTGGTGCCGATGTTGACGCGGCTGTTTCTGAATGCCCGTGCCGGCGAACAGCCAAGCCGGTTTCATGCCGTCACGCGGCGCGCCAAAGCCGCGTTTGATCAGATCTCATCCACTTACGAGATCATTCTGGATGCGGGTTTGCGCCGTCCGGGAATGACTGTTTTGCTGGTATGCGGGTTATTTTGCGGGGCGCTGGCGATGTTCCCGTTGATCGGAACCGAATTTATGCCGTCATCCGATGAGGGTGAAGTCCGCGTCAATATTGATATGGCCGGTGGCACGCGACTGGAAGTGATCGATGAAACCATGCAAAAAGTGGAATCTGTTGTCATTGAAAATGTGCCGGAAATTGAATCGATGGTCGTGCAGGTCGGTGCCGCCGGTGGGCGCGGTAACGCCGCAGGCGGTAACATCCGCATATCGCTTGTCCCCGCGATGGAACGAACGCGATCCAGCGAACAGGTCGCCGCTGATCTGCGCGATGCCATCGGCATCGTGCCGGGGGCGCGCGTGCGCGTGCGCGCCGGTCAGGGCTTATTCCTGCTATCACGCCTGATCGGCGGTGACGGGGAAGATAATCTGGAAGTTGAAATTCGCGGTTACGACCTTGATACGCTGGATGTGCTGGCGCAGGAAGTCGAAGCGTTACTGAATGAGAATCCGCGCATCACCGACACACGCCGCAGCCGCGAAGAAGGCGTGCCGCAGCTATTGCTGGATATTGACCGCGCCCGCGCTGCCGATCTCGGCCTGAGCGTCTCGCAGATTGCGCGCACTTTGGAAACGGCTTTATCGGGGACGAATGCGGGGCGGTTCCGCGACGGCAGCGGCGAAGATGTCCGTATTTTGGTGAAATTGCGCGATTCAGAAAGGCTGAATGTCGAAGAACTTTTGACCCTGACCATGACCAATCAGGCCGGGGAGTCGGTTTCGCTGCGGAACTTTATGAGGCCGCGTGAGGCCGTCGGCCCGGTTGATATCACCCGCAAGAACCAGCAACGCATGGTGACAGTCAGCGCCAATATTAACGGGCCGACAGGCGCCATCGCCGCCGAAGCCCAGCAAGCTATCCAGTCTTTGCCCCGTCCGCGCGGTTATGAAATCGTGATGGCAGGCGATTTCGAAGCACAGCAGGACTCCTTCCGGGAAATGATGCTGAGCATCATACTGGCGATCCTGCTGGTTTATATGGTGATGGCCTGTCTTTATGAATCGCTGTTATCGCCGGTTATTGTCATGTTTGCTGTGCCGCTGCCCTTGATCGGTGTCGTTTTGACATTATATATCACCGGGACAACGTTCAACGTGCAAAGTTTTATCGGATGTATTATGCTGGTGGGGATCGTCGTGAATAATGCTATTTTGATCGTCGATCGCACCAACACCCTGTTCAGGGACGAGGAAAAACCATTGATCGACGCTGTCCGGCAAGCGGGTTTGGATCGTCTCCGCCCCGTTTTGATGACATCACTGACGACGATTTTGTCCCTGCTGCCTTTGGCGTTGGGGCTGGGAGAAGGTGCCGATATGCAGGCGCCGCTGGCGCGTACCGTTATGGGCGGTCTGCTTAGCGCCGCGCTGATCACACTGGTTTTCATCCCTGCCCTTTATGTTCTTTTCAACCGGCGTACCGAACAACGCCGCTCTATGATGAATAAGGAAATAACCGCATGACCAACAAACCGATGCGTTTGATGATGGCGCTGCTATGCAGCGTGTCCTTGTCCGGGTGCTATACGCTGGCCTCACAGCCACCGGCCACGCGCGCGGTGGATCTGACAATCCCCCCGGCGATGGACATCGCGCCTACACTCGACAGGGTGACGCCTTCGGCTGAATCCTTGCTGTGGCCGGATGATGTGCGTTTTTTGACGGATGTTGAGAAAACCCGCGATTCATACGCGGATCTTGCTGCTGACGGGGCTTTGGAGCTAACCCCTGAATCCGCGGTTATTACAGCGCTCAGCCGTAACCGCGCGCTGGCGGTCGAACAATTCCGCCCCACCATTGCCGGTACGTTCGTCCAGACGGAACGCGCCGTCTTTGACCCTGTCCTGTTCGCGGAAGGCCGGGTTTCCAGAGACACGGAGCGCTCTTTTGACGGCGGAACAGGGCGGTTTTTCTCGATTGACGGGCGCGGCCACGCCATCACAGCCGGCGCGGAACAGCTTTTTCCCACCGGCACGACACTCGCCGTTGATATTACGCAATCCCGCCGCAACACGGATCGCACGACCGGGATCGACCAGACACGCGCTGGTCTGAACCTGACCCAGGCGATTCTGCGCGGGGGTAATATCCGCGCCAATATGGCTTCGCTGCATCAGGCCGAAGCTGTCGCGCTGGCCTCCAGTTACAATCTGCGCGGATTCGCGGAAAGCCTTGTCGCCAGCGTTGAAAATGCCTATTGGGATTATGCGCTTGCCCGCCGCCAGATTGAAATTTTTCAGGAATCCGCCGCGCTGGCCGAATTACAGCTTGAAGAAACACGCGCCAGAATTACCGTAGGCCAGTTGGCCGAAACCGAAGAAGCCGCAGCCAATGCCGAGCTGGCACTGCGCCAGCAACAATTAATTGATGCGCGTAATAATGCGGAAAAAGCACGACTAAGCTTGCTGCGCCTGTTGAATGTGCCGTCTCCGCAAGGATGGGAGCGCGATATTACGATCGCCGATGATGCGGTCATTGTGCCGGAAGTCTCGCTGGGTAACGCCGACGAACATGAAGCGCTGGCACTCAGATTAAGACCTGACCTGAACGAAGCGCGCCTTCAGGCACGGCAGGGCGAACTTGAAACAATCCAGACGGCTAACGGCTTGCTGCCCCGGCTTGATTTATTCCTGAATATGGGGAAAACCGGCTATGCGCAGAGCGTCGGCAGCAGCATCAGCGATCTTGACGGGTCGGGCTATGATTTCACCGGCGGGTTGCGGATGGAAATGCCGTATGGTAACCGCGCCGCCCGTGCCGCCGATCGCCGCGCCCGTGCCGGTTATCAACAGGCCTTGCAAAGCATTGAAAATATGCGCCAGCTTGTGTCTTTGGACGTTCGCACAGCCTTGCTGGAAGTAGAGCGCTCCCTGCAACAGATCGACGCTATCGCGGCGCGCCGTGTCCTGCAGGAAGAAATATTGCGCGCCGAAAGTGAACGATTCCGGGTCGGGAACGCCACAGCGCTTGACGTATCGCGCGCCCAGCGTGACTTGCTGGAAAGCCAGATCAGCGAAGTCGAAGCCATTGTCAATTACCGCAAGGCTTTGACCGATTTATACCGACTGGACGGAACATTGCTGATCCGCCGCGGCATTCAGGGCCCCGGCGATGAGGAAGTCCTCATCTAGCGCCTTGTCTTATTGATCCGGCTCAGGCTCCGTTATGCCCGCTTTGTGCAAGCATCCGGGCAATTTCCTTGACACATCCGACCGTTTGTTTTACGAAAAATAACAACAAAAAATACAAAACAGGGGTCTTCGTGAGAATTTCGCAAAGAATTTCGCTCAGCAAGAAATTCGGCCTGACACAGATCGCCGGAGATCTTGATTTCAGGAAACAAAATATACTTGTCACGGGCGGTGCCGACGGTATTGGTGCGGCTATTGTCACAGCCTTGCACGGTTTGGGTGCGCATGTCACGGTTCTCGACATACAACAGGATAAGCTCGATACGCTGAAGAAAACACTCGGCACACGCATCACGACGTTTGCTTTCGACCTCAGCCAAAGCGATCCTGCTGCCTATGATGATCTGGCACAAAAAATCGTCACATCCGTTCCTCACGGTAAAATCGATGCCTTTATCATGAATGCGGGCGTGATCAAATTAACCGACATCACCAAGCATAACAGTGTTGCCAACACGCCGTCATGGGAGTTTCAGACTCTGGCGCAAATCAACGCCCATTCCCATGCCGATATATACCGGGCGCTATCTTCCCATTTTTCGGACGATGCGCGGCTGGTTGTGACAAGTTCGCCGATTGTCGGACGCGCCGATCCGAAAACAGCGGCCTATTCGGTATCCAAGAGAATGCTGGAATCATACGCCAATAACATTGCCGCCGAGATCAACAGCTCAGGAAAACAGATTAACGGCTATGTGCCGCCGCCGGTGCAGAATTTCCTGCGCACGGATATTAAGCCGGACGAGCCTGCTCACGCGCATCCCGACGGCATCGATATTGTCGAAATTCCGCTACGGCTTGCCGCGCGCAGCGTTGCGCCGCAATTTAACGGCAAGGTTATTTCCTTTGCCTATGACCATCTGCGCGACAAAAGCCGGACAACTCCGTCCGGGGCGGCCTATGACTTCATGCCGCGCAGTACCGTTGATAACGGCTTTGTCTATGACCTGCGGTGGCGTGGATTCGATCAGGGCGGCGGCGATGACGGGGAAACGCTCGTACAAGGCTACAGCACCGCCGCCATGAGGGTGATTATGGGGCTGGGCGTTACCCCCGACATGGATCCAGATACGCCGATAAGACAATTATACAAAATGCCGGATCATATCCAAAAGCACAGGAGCACAAAACCATGACACTGCTTAACACCGTAATTCTCAACGAAGACGGTAAAGATTTAAAAGCCTATGTTGCGCGGCCAGCCTCCGGGAAAGGTCCCGGTATTGTCCTGATGCATGAAGTTTACGGCGTCACGGAAGGGATCAAGGCAATCGCCGATTATTTTGCGGAACAGGGGTTTGTTGTGGCCTGTCCGAATATGTACTGGCGCGATAATCCCGATGCCGGGTTTAAATACGACCCTGCGCCGGAAACCATGGCAGCCATGCCCGCCAAAGAAAGGATAAAGCTGGAAACGCAGCTCGCCAAAGACCGTGACGCGGCAAGAGACTGCATGTTTTCCATTCTGGATGACAAGGATGGCAGTGCAAAAATGCTCGACACGATCGAAAAGGTTGCTGCTTTCCTGCGGCAGGATTCTTCCTGCACGGGGAAAGTTGCCGCATCGGGCTTTTGCTTTGGCGCGCGCAACGCCTATATCGCCCTTTCGCAAAAAGCACGCGGTATTGATGCCGGGATTGCTTTTTACGCCACGCCCAAGCTGCATGAAGTCTTTGACATGCAGGCAACGATGGCCATCGACAAGCCGTTTATGTTTGTGGCCGGCGGCGAAGACCCTTACATAAATGATGATGAAAAAGAAGATATGATTGTCGCGTCTTCATCAACAACAGTGACATACGTGTCAGGACGTAAAAAGCCGATCATTGAAGAAAACGAGAATGGAAATCCTTATATTGCCGCGCTTTATTACGCCAACAGCAATCACGGATTTAACCGTCGCGACAGCAAATATTCCGACCCCGGCACATCCGCGCACGTCATGAGGATCGCAACGGAATTCCTGCAGGCGGCGCTGGCCGAGAAACCGTCTTTTTCCCTGCCTGCCTATGCGCGCACAAATACGCCGGATTCTCCGACCTATCATCCGGCGCATAAAGTCTGAAGGTGCGTCCCGATGCAGGATTTACTCACATGGATTGACCATACCGGCCTCGGCAACATCATCTGGGCAACGGATCTGGATCTGACGGTTCTTGATAAACAGCCGGATCCGTCAAAAATATCGGCACCGGCCGGGCTGGAAGCCTCGTTCCGCAGCATCGACGCTCTTACAAACGACCGGTTTTATATTATCACCGGACGCGAAAAATCTTATGTTGACGGGCTTTTCCCCGGCAGCACGTTCAAACTCTCGGCGGAATATCATAATATGGTGCGGTTTGCTCCCCCGCAGCCCCACCATGAACCAAATCCACGTCCGCAATGGGGGTTGATTGATAAAAACATCGAAACGCTGGTACAAAATTTTCAGGGAATGGTGCTGCGTAAAAAACCGTTCATGCGCACTATTCACTATACGCACGCGCCATCTTTAAAAAACCAGGCCATCAAGACCCAGGTCGCCGATGCCCTGCAGATGCTGCTCGACCGGCATGAACATCTGACCGGACAAAAGCTGGAAAATATAGATGGCGGCAGTGTCTTTGACATGGCGCCTTACGGATCAAGCAAGAAAACGGCTTATGAGGATATTTTGTCGCTGCACAAAATGCGCGGCGAGGACAATCTTGTCCCGCTTTATTTCGGAGACAGCCCCGGCGACCTTCCTGCAGCGCTTGTCGTCCGCCAAAATGGCGGGAAATTTGTGCTGGTCGGCGATGATGCCCGCATGCGCCCCTACGCCGACTTTACATTGCAAAATCCGCAGGAATGCCGTGACCTGTTCGCGCAGATTGCCGGATTATCGCCGCAACAAAACAGGCCGCAGCCAGCCGTCACGGCAACACCAAAAGCGCCCGGAAATCATTGACATTGGTGAAGGTCGGCCCTGTCACGACAAGGCCGCCAACCGTCTCGAAAAAGCTGTAAGAATCATTATTGTCCAGAGAAGCGTATAAATCGCACCCTTTTTCGGCAGCGATTTTCAATGTGTGCGGCGTGAAAAATGCGCCAGCGTTATGTTCGCTGCCATCTATGCCGTCCGTATCGCATGCGATGCCGTATAATTTCTGGCTTCCCGCCGATTCCAGCGCCGCCGCCAGAATATATTCGCTGTTGCGCCCGCCGCGCCCGTTTCCTGTGACCGTGACGGTCGTCTCGCCCCCCGATAACAGGACAAAAGGCGGCCGGGCATGGTACGATTTTGCAATATGAACATGCGCTACCCCCGTTTCACGGGCATCGCCTTCAATATCGTCACCCAGAATATGCGCATGCACGCCTTGCCGGGTTGCAAAGGCCGCCGCCGCATCCAGCGCGTCTTGTGCTTTTGCAATAATCCTGACATCCCCGCCCGGAAACATATCCGGTTTCGGCGTTTCATGGGACGGGTCGGCCAGCCAGTCCCGCACGGACTGCGACACCGGAATGCCGTATTTATCAATGACGGCCAAAGCATCCTGTCCGGTTGTCGGGTCAGGCAAAGTCGGGCCGGATGCCACAATATGGGGGTCATCTCCCGGCACGTCCGAAATAATCAGCGTGACGATCGCCGCCGGTGCCGCCGCCAGTGCCAGATGGCCGCCCTTGACCCGTGAAAGATGCTTTCGCACACAATTCATTTCATAGATCGGCGCGCCGGAGCGCAGCAAAAATTTATTAATATCGCGTTTTTCAGCACTGTCCAGACACGGCGCAGGAAGGCTTAAAAGCGCCGATCCGCCGCCCGAGATCAGGCACAAAACAAGATCATCAGCTGTCAATCCGCGCAGCAATTCCAGCATACGCAAACAGGCCTGCTCCCCCGCATCATCCGGCACGGGATGCGCGGCTTCGACAATCTCGATATGCCGGGTTGCCATGCCATAGCCGTAGCGCGTAACGACCAGACCTTCGACCACGATGCCACGGGAAAGATAATGATTTTCTGTGGCTTGCGCCATGGCTGCGGACGCTTTGCCTGCCCCGATTACGATCAGGCGTCCCTTGGGTGGTGGCGGTAAATGCGGCGGGACAATTTTCAACGGATCGGCAGCCGCCAGCCCGGCATGAAACAAATCATGTAAAAACGCTACGGGATCGGCTAAAAGCGGCTCTTTATGGCGGGCGGTGTCGCTCATTCACAATGCCCTGACATGGCCGTCTATGCTGATCCCCTGCCCCGAAATATTGCGCCCCAAAGGCGAACACAGGAATAAGGCCTGATATGCGACATCCTGTGCCGTCACCATGCGCCCCAGAGACGCCATGTTTTTATAGGCTGCGGCCATCTCGTCAAAGGACATGCCTTCTTTTTCAGCGCGGGCACGGATCACATTGTCAATGCGCGGCCCTTCGACGATGCCGGGCATGATCGTATTCACACGGATATCGCTGGGGCCAAGTTCACAGGCAAGGCTTTCGGCAAAACCGCGAATAGCCCATTTAGTCGCCGCATAAGGCGTGCGGTTGGCATAAGCCAGACGTCCGGCGATCGAAGAAATACAGATAATCGAGGCACGATCCGATTGTTTCAAAAGCGGGACGGCATGATGGGCGCAATAAAACTGGCCGTTGAGATTAATCCGGACGGTCATGTCCCAGTCGGCGGGGCGGATATCATCAACGCCTGCTGTCGGCCCCGCGATTCCGGCATTATTGACCAGAACGTCCAGCCCGCCCAGCGCTTCCTTAACATCTGCGAAAAACGCTGCGACCTGGGATTCATCAGACACATCGCACAAGCCGTAATGCCAGTCCGGATGATCTTTTTTGCAGGCATCCAGCGCATCGGACGACACATCACACACATAAATGCGCGCGCCGGCCTCGTCAAAAGCCTCGGCAATCACGCGGCCAATTCCTGCCGCCCCTGCCGTCACAACAACCCGCAATCCCGGCTCTATGCCGAATGAATAACGCATGATAAAACTCCTTATATTCAGGCCGCGTGCCGGGCGGATCCTGCCGGGATCGCAACCTTGTTCGCGCCTTTAAGGGACAAAATGTCTCGCGCTTCGTCCGGCGTGGCAATGTCCAGCGACAACCCGTCCAGAATCTCCCGTACTTTCCGCACTTGCTGGGCGCTGCTTTCAGCCAGCATGCCGGGGCCGATCCATAAAGAATCCTCCAGCCCGACCCGCACATGTGCGCCCTGTGCCGCGCCTTGTGCGGCCAGACGCATCTGGCCGCTGCCCGCGCCCAGAATCGACCAGTGATACTGATCACCGAACAAACGGTCTGCCGTGCGTTTCATATGTGCCAGATCTTCGGGATGGCCGCCAATGCCGCCGAAAATGCCGAATACTGACTGGATAAAGAAAGGCGGCTTGACCAGCCCCTGATCAACGAAATATTTGAGATTGTAAAGATGGCCGATATCATAACATTC
>SKGD01000053.1 GCA_007117665.1 Alphaproteobacteria bacterium | reverse complement strand
ATTGTACGGAACACGCAAAAATTGCCTATCAGGCGGCCACCCGTAACCGCATTTTGCAGGCGCAGGATACGGAAAAACGCACGCATGAGGCTGCCGATAAAAAAGAGGCTCTAGCCGGTTAAGCGCGTTTCCGCTCTTTTATAGACGCTATTTTTTCGGATATATGATTTTGAAAATCGCCGCATCGTGACGGCGATTTTTATTTTGGCACTATTTTTGCGAAGCAAAATTTAAGACGTGCAAAAGCGTCCCCTATGTTATATTGTCCCGCAACATTTTTCTAATATTAGACCGGATCGATCGCGCACCATGAAAAAATCAATCATTATTGCCGCCGCCATCGCCATTTTCGCTACGTTTTGGATCGTAAGTGGAGTGGTTGGTCAGGATGCAAAAAATGATGATGATATTGTTGCTGAAGAAGCTTCTGACCGGGCAGTGACAGCGGTACGGGTCAGGACGCTCGAAGCGGTCGATATGACCGGCGAAATCGTCATTACAGGCCGCACCCGCCCGGCGCGTGATGTTGTGGTCAGGGCGGAAACAGGGGGACGGGTCACAGATATTGCTGTCTCCCGCGGGCAGTCTGTCGCGGAAGGTGATGTTCTGGCGCGGCTTGACCGGCGGGATCGTGCCGAGCGTGTGGCCGAGGCCAGAGAAAATCTGAGACAAAGAGAGGTTGAGTTTAACGCCGCGCAGGCGCTGGAAACGCAAGGCTTTAATTCGCGGATAGCGCTGGCGAAGGCGCGGACGGCTTTGGGGTCGGCGCGGGCGGCATTCCGGCAGGCGGAAATTACCCTGTCCCATACGGAACTGGTTGCGCCTTTTGACGGGCTTGTGCAGGGCAAGCATGTCGATCCGGGCGACCTTGTGCAGGAAGGCGAGGAAGCGTTCCGGATTGTCGATCTGGATCATTTGAAAGTCACCGGGTTTGTCACCGAAAAACAGGTTGCGTTCCTGACGCCCGGCAGCAAGGCCGAGGCGACATTTGTCAGTGGTTTGAAAGCACAGGGCATATTGCATTTTATTGCCCCGGCGGCCAATGAGGAAACCCGCACATTCGAGATTGAAATTCTGATCCCCAATGACGGCCATCATATCGCGGCGGGCATGACGGCACGGATGATCCTGCCCGGCCAGCAGCACAAGGTGCATGAAATTTCCCCGTCTATCCTGTCTTTGGATGATGATGGCCGTGTCGGGGTCAGGATAGTGGATGAAGATGATATTGTTCATTTCTATCCGGTTGATATTGTTGCTGATCGCCCCGGCGCGATGTATGTCGGCGGATTGCCGCAGATTGTGCGCGTTATTACGGTCGGTCAGGAATTTGTCATGCCGGGGCAAACCGTGCATGCCGTCGAAAGTGACGGGGACGGGTTGTTATGATCGCACCGATGATTGATGCGGCGCTGAGCCGCAGCCGCACGGTTTTATCAACGCTGCTTTTGATTTTAATCGCCGGCAGCTATGCCTATATGGCGATCCCCAAGGAATCCGAGCCGGATGTCGACATCCCCCAGATTTATGTTTCGGTTTCGCTGGACGGCGTGTCGCCGGACGATTCCGAGCGTTTATTATTGCGGCCTTTGGAGCAGGAATTATCGGCCATTGAAGGCGTCCGCGAGATGAAGTCCACGGCTTATCAGGGGGGCGGTTTTGTCCTGCTGGAATTTGAAGCGGGCTTTAACAAGGATCGGGCGCTGGATGATGTGCAAAAAGGCGTTGACCGGGCGCGCCCGAACCTGCCCGATACGCTGGAAAGCGAGCCAAGCGTTACCGAGGTTAATTTCAGCCTGTTCCCGGTTTTGGTGGTGACATTGTCGGGGAATGTGCCGGAACGGACATTGTTGCGCACTGCCAGGCATTTACGTGATGAGATCGAGGGAATCCCCTCGGTTCTGGAAGCAGCCATTGCCGGCGATCGTGATGAACAGGTCGAGATCATTGTCAGCCCGTCCTTAATTGAAAGCTATGGTCTGGACGGAATTGAAATTATCCAGTTTTTTGATCGCTCGAACCGTTTGGTTGCGGCGGGAAGTCTTGATACGGGTGCGGGGGCGTTTCCGATTGAAGTGCCGGGGCTGTTCCGGACAGTCTGGGATGTCATGGAGATGCCGGTTCTGACCCGTGAGGATTCCGTTATCAATGTCGGTGATATCGCTGAAATACGAAGAAATTTCAAGGATCCGGAAAATTTCGCCCGCCTTAATGGCGAACGGGCAATCGCGCTTGAGATTGTTAAGCGGTCGGGGGACAATATTATTGATACAATCGACCGGGTGCGTGACGTTGTCGAGCGCGAGCGCGCATACTGGCCGGAACATATCCGCGTGACCTACACCCAGGATCGGTCGGATGATATCCGCATTATGCTGACCGATCTCCAGAATAACGTCATCAGCGCGATTTTGCTGGTGATGATTGTCGTGGTGGCGGCGCTGGGGGTGCGGGCGGCGGGGCTGGTCGGGATTGCCATACCGGGTGCGTTCCTGACCGGTATTTTGGTCTTGTTCGTGATGGGGCTGTCGGTCAATGTCGTGGTTTTGTTCGCCTTGATCCTGTCGGTCGGGATGCTGGTTGACGGGGCGATTGTCGTGACGGAATTTGCCGACCGGAAAATGTCCGAAGGGCTGCCTAAAAAAGAGGCCTACCGGCAGGCGGCCAAACGAATGGCATGGCCGATTACCGCATCAACCGCAACAACGCTGGCGGCATTTGCGCCGCTCCTGTTCTGGCCGGGTCTGGTCGGTGAGTTTATGAAATATCTGCCGCTGACATTGATATGCGTGTTGTTTTCATCGCTGTTGATGGCCTTGATTTTCGTCCCGACGCTCGGTTCGCTGATCGGCAAGCCGGGCGCCTCCAGCGACCCGAAACTGATGCGGATGCTGGCGGCGGCGGAACAAGGTGATTTGCGCCGTATCCGCGGCTTTACCGGCCGTTACGTCAAAATTCTGGATCGGGTTTTGCAGCGGCCGGGTCTGGTGTTGCTGGGGGCTGTCTTTTTGCTGGTCGGGGTACAGGTTGCTTATGGCAAGTTCGGGCAGGGGGTCGAGTTTTTCCCGGATATTGAACCCGATGTTGCAACGGTTTTGGTGCATGCGCGTGGTAATTTATCCATTCACGAAAAAGACGATTTGTTACGACAGGTCGAAGCGCGCATATTGGATATAGACGGGGTGAAATCATTTTACACCCGCGTGGGCAAGGCCGCGCAACAAGGCGCTGATCTGGCTGAGGATGTGATCGGCCAGATCCAGCTTGAGTTTATGGATTGGAACAAACGCCGTAAGGCTGATGATATTCTGGCTGATATTGCGGCGCGTACAGCGCCTTTGGCAGGTTTGTATATCGAAACCCAGAAATTACAGGGCGGCCCGCCGGCGGGAAAAGACATACAAATCCAGATTGCCTCGCGGGATCCTGACCTGTTGGGGCCGGGTGTCGAGACAGTCCGCGCGGCGCTTGAGGAGTTGGGCGGGTTTACGGCGATTGAAGATAGCCGTCCGTTACCCGGTATCCGGTGGGAGATGGATGTTGACCGGGCGCAGGCCTCGAAATTCGGGCTGGATATCAGCGTGATCGGCCAGTATGTCCGCATGATTACTAATGGCTTGAAAGTGGCGGAGTACAGGCCTGATGATGCGGATAAGGAGCTTGATATTATTCTGCGCCATCCGCTTGATGACCGGACGCTCGACCAGCTTGATCGCGTGCGGATTGATGTTGGCGGTGAATCCGTCCCGATCGGCAATTTTGTCGAGCGCGTTGCGCGGCCTGCGGTCGGCACAATCAATCGCAGTAACCAGCAGCGCATTATGATGGTCAAGGCCGACCTTGACGGGGGCGGCAATATTAATGCGCGGGTTGAGGAGATCCGGGCATGGATCGCACAAAATCACGAGCGTTTCGATCCGCAGCTTTCCATTAGTTTCAAAGGCGAGGATGAAGATCAGCGCGAGGCGCAGGAATTTCTCGGCAAAGCCTTTATCATTGCCCTGTTTATCATGGCGATTATTCTGGTGACCCAGTTTAACAGCTTTTACAGCGCTTTTTTGATTTTGTCGGCGGTCGTGATGTCGACGATCGGGGTGTTTATCGGCCTGATGGTTGTCCAGCAGCCCTTCGGGATTGTGATGAGCGGCGTTGGCGTGATTGCGCTGGCCGGGATTATCGTTAATAACAATATTGTCCTGATCGATACGTTTGATGTTTTGCGCCGCGATTATGGCGACCGGATGAGTGTCCGGGAGTTGATCCTGCGTACCGGCGCCCAGCGTCTCCGACCGGTTTTGCTGACGACCGTTACAACGGTTTTGGGGCTGATGCCGATGGTTTTACAGGTCAATATCGATTTTCTGTCACGCAGCGTCGAGGCCGGCGCGCCGTCAACCCAATGGTGGGTTCAGCTTTCGACCGCCGTGGTTTTCGGCCTGAGTTTTTCAACGTTGCTGACGCTTTTCGTGACGCCGGCGGCGCTGATGTACCGGGAAAATGTGGCTAACAACTACCATGCCCTGAAACAACGTGCCGGTATGTTTTTGACGAAATGGCTTCCTGCGCGTCAGGCGTGACAGCTGAGATTTCTTTTTGTCATCCCCGCCTTGAGCGGGGATCCACTGAAAAGCGTAAGGTTCTGAGGTGAAATCTGTGTATTTTGATCTTAGTTTTTGTCGTAGATAACAGCCAGTTCGACCACTTCGCGGCCTTTAGGAACTTCCCGGAAGACCATCGAAATGCGCTGGCCGGGGATCAGGTGATCCATATCGTGGCGCTCAAGACATGTTTTGTGGACGAATACATCTTTCTGGCCATCATCGGGGATGATAAAGCCAAAACCCTGTTCGTGACGATATAGCTTGACCGTACCGTTCATTTTGCAGGTTCTGCCGATTTTTTCTTCATTTTGCGCCAGATTTTTGGCGATATCGACCGATATTTCACCGGGATGAATCACTTCCAGCAATTGCTTGACGGTTGCGCCTTTGTCGGAATAGGTCAGCTGACATAAAATTTCAGCGCCATCACCGATCACCTGCACGCCGACTTTCTGAAGCGTGGTAATATGCAGGAATGCGTCAATATCTTCGCGGTCAACCGGATTGACAAACCCAAATCCTTTTGGGCCGTTAAACCATTTAAGCCGCGCCCGGACAGGAATATCGCCGGGTGCTTCCTCAGCATCCGTCAAAAAGACGTCATGTTTCATATCGTACATCATCTATTCACCAAGGACAGACGTCTCAACAACGCTTGTCCACTCTTCCGCTTACCGGGATTCTACGCATAAAATTTCGTCAGAATCCAGCTTTTTATCACAATTTTTTTATGGTTATATATTAGCAAATTCTGTTTTTTGAATATATTCAAAGGTATATATTCTTATGTTGATAAAAAATCAGCAAGGCAATGCCATTCAAAAACCCTTCTTAGTGTGATAGATTGAACGGTGGAATCGTTTTTATATCGCGAAAGCGTCATTCATAAGGTGAGGTGTCCCGTGGCGGATCAGAAAAAAAATGCAAAAAAAGCGGATATGCCGTGGGTCGGGTCTTATCCGCCCGGCGCGAAATGGGATGCCGATATCCCGGTCAGGCCGGTGTTTGATATTCTGGATGAAACATGCCTTCACTATGGCGCTTGTCCGGGGTTTGACTTTCTGGGCAAGAAATGGTCGTGGGCGGATCTTGGCGGATTGGTTAATCATATGGCCAAAGGATTGCAGGCTCATGGGGTTGGCAAAGGCACAAAAGTCGGATTATTCCTGCCCAACAGCCCTTATTTCCTGATTTCCTATTATGCGATTCTCAAAGCCGGCGGTACGGTTGTGAATTATAATCCGCTTTATGTCGAGCGAGAGTTGAAACACCAAATCGAAGATAGCGGTACGGAATTTATGGTGACGATGGATCTGGCGATCCTGTACGATAAAATGCGGTCGCTGCAGCCGCAAACGGGGCTGAAAAAGCTGTTTATCTGCCCCTTCACCGATATTCTGCCCTTCCCGAAAAATATCCTGTTCCGCCTTGTTAAAGGCAAGGAGCTTGCGACGCTCGGACATCCGGACAGCTATGTCATGCTTGATATGTTGCTGGATAATGACGGGAAAGCAGCGGCGGTTGATATTGATCCGGCCAATGATGTGGCGGTTTTGCAATATACGGGCGGGACGACCGGCACGCCCAAGGGCGCGATGCTGACCCATGCCAATGTGGTTGCCAATGTCGAGCAGGCTTCTTTGTGGTTTTATAATCACAAGCCCGGCGAAGAAAAAATGCTGGGCGTTTTGCCGTTTTTCCATGTTTTTGCGATGACCGCCGTCATGAATATGAGCGTCAAATGCGCGATGGAAATTATTGCCCTGCCGCGCTTTGAGCTGGATCAGGCGCTGAAGCTGATCCATACGAAAAAGCCTCATTATTTCCCGGCAGTACCGGCAATTTACAATGCCATTAATAACCATAAGAAACTGGCGGAATATGACCTGACATCGTTGCGATATTGCATATCGGGCGGGGCGCCTTTGCCGGTCGAGGTCAAAAAGACATTTGAGAAGAACACGGGCTGTATTGTCGTTGAAGGCTATGGCCTGACCGAAGCCGCGCCGGTTGTGTGCGCCAACCCGATTGAGGGCGAAAACAAGCCCGGCTCGATCGGCTTGCCGTTTCCGGGCACGAAAGTTACGCTGCGTGATCCTGATGACAAGAAAAAAACGGTCAAGCCCGGCGAGCGCGGCGAGCTTTGCGCGCAGGGACCGCAAGTCATGAAAGGCTATTTGAACCGTGATAAAGAAAGCGCGGAAACGCTGGTTGACGGGTGGCTTTATACGGGCGATATCGCAACCATGGACGAAGACGGATATTTTTACATCGTCGACCGGATCAAAGATCTGATTATCACCAACGGCTATAATGTTTATCCGCGCTATGTCGAGGAAGCCATTTATCTCAATGACAAGGTCGAAGAGTGCATTGTGGCCGGCGTGCCGGACAAATCACGCGGCGAGATTGTCAAGGCCTGGATCAAGCCTAAAGAGGGAGCAACGCTGACAACCGATGAGATTCTGGCCTTCCTGCAAGATAAAATCTCGAAAATCGAAATACCGCGGCGTGTTGAAATACGCGACAAGCCGCTCCCTAAAACCATGATCGGCAAGTTGTCGCGTAAGGATATTCTGGCAGAAGAAGCCTCGGATGAGCGCTAGGGTCAAAACTCACAGCTTTCATGCAATTCTGTGACAAGACAAAAAGAAAGGAGCAAATT
>SKGD01000140.1 GCA_007117665.1 Alphaproteobacteria bacterium | reverse complement strand
TAGCGTTAAAGAAATCTGTTAATATATTGCGTATGTCCTGATACTGCATTGTGCCGATCTCTGGGTTGTTCATAGCCCTGTCTGCAAAATAAACGAGGCCGCGCACGATATGCAATGCTTTATGAGGGCAGCGTGTCTTTAATGAAAGCTTTATATCACTACTACGGTGCTGTGGGTGTAGGTTTTTGGGGATGGGGAACCGGAAGTAATAAACATTATGCCGTGATAGGCAAAGATAACTCGGATTATACATGCTCAACGTCTCACCTGTATGGCGCACCGTTGAATTCGTGTGTTAAGGCATTGATTTCAAAGAAAATGGCGGAGACGGGGGGATTCGAACCCCCGAGAGGTTGCCCTCAACACGATTTCCAATCGTGCGCCTTAAGCCGCTCGGCCACATCTCCGTGCCTTGTCCGTGCTTTGGGTATTAAAGCGGCAATAAAAGCGGAAATTATACATCCCGGCGCAAAAGTGCAAGAGCTAATCACGACCGCTCATAAGATCCGGACGGTAAAAAGAGTTCATTCACGGCCAGAAAGCTGTTAGAGTCGGGTAGTGTGAAAATAAAAACACTGCTTTTCCGATTTTAAACCCCTGCCTGATGTAATGAAAAACCATGCGTGATTATGCTGTTTTGATTTTTATCCTGTCTTTGCCGTTTTTGGCGGCTTTAACGCACGATATTTATGTTGCCTACGACACGTATGGCGATGAATGGATTCAATATTTCCATCCGTCCGATCTGGGGTGGGTGTGGACGCAATATGCTGCTGACAGCCATGATCAGGCGCGCGATTCGTTCGGGCCGGATCTCTGGATTGCCTTTGTCCTGCCGGTCTTGCAACAAAAAACCATGTTTATTGCGGCTATTCCGTTGCTGATTTTCGGCGTTGTTCACGTGATTATGTGGGTGACGGGTAAGGGGCCGTATGAAGGGCGTGGCCTGATGGCGCCATCGGTCAAAAAAAGCAAGGGCACCGAGCGCGTATCAGCGCGCCCCGGCAATACAAAATTCAAATATAAAAGAAAGTGACACGGGTTCGCAGGCATGTCTTGCCTGTCAGGAAAGGGCAAGTTTCAGGCCTGATCCGTGGTGCTGAGGCGTTTCACGAGCGTTTCCAAAAGGGCGAGATCTTCCGGTCGTGACAAGCGGTGATCGCCGCTTTCAACCGGAAAAACCTCCGCCAGCGATTCATCTTTCATCGCATTTTTGATACGATAGGCTTTTTGCCACGGCACGTCGGTATCTTGCATGCCCTGTATCAGCAATAAAGGCATGTCCAGCGTTAACGGACGGTCGAGCAGCAAGTGTTTCCGCCCGTCTTCGATCAGGGCGCGCGTGATCCGGTAAGGTGTGGGGCTATAATCATTTGGGACATCAATATAACCTTGTGCCGCCATTATGGCGCGCTGGTCGTCTGACATCTCCTGATCATAAATATCCTGTGTAAAGTCCGGCGCGGCGGCAATGCCGATCATGCCATGGACAAGGCCGGGTCTTTCCTGTGCGGCGCGCAGGCCGATCCACCCCCCCATTGACGAGCCGACCAAAATAAAAGGCTTTTGCAGAACATGATCGATAATCGCCAGCGTATCCTCCAGCCAGGCGGAGATCGTGCCGTCTTCAAACACACCTTCGGATTGCCCGTGACCGCTGTAATCGAACCGGATAAAGGCCTGTCCGCTGCGGCGGCAGGACTCTTCTAAAAAGAGCGCTTTCGTGCCTTCCATGTCGGATCGAAACCCGCTACAAAACAGGACGGGCGGCAGGCGCTCACCTTGCCCGGAAGCCGGAAGATACCGGTATGCCAGTGCCGGCAGGTCATCGCGTTTTAGATACTTGACTGATTCTGTCACCATTTTCTATCTTTACGTGCCATGTTGCGTTATCTTCCCTCAAGGGTACAATATTACGATACATGAAAAAACACAGACGGTCATGAGCGAACAAAAAAACCCGAAAAAAACACCTGTTGTGATGCAGGTCATTCCTGAACTGGGCGCTGGCGGCGCCGAGCAGGGCTGTATTGATATGGCGGCGGCGCTGGTGCGGTCGGGCGCGAAGGCACTGGTCGTATCGCATGGCGGAAGCCGCGCGCATGAAGTCGCCCGTGCCGGCGGCATTCATATCCAGATGCCGGTTCACAGTAAAAATCCGGTCGTGATGATGCAAAATACGGCGCGCCTGAAGAAACTCATTAAAACCCACGATGTTGATATTGTCCATGCCCGCAGCCGCGCGCCGGCGTGGAGCTGTTATAATGCCTGTAAAGGCACGCGGGCGCGCTATATGACGACATGTCACGCGCCTTATAATATTCATAGCGACATCAAAAGATTTTATAATTCCTCGATTGCGCGGGGCGAGCGCGTGATCGCCATATCACATTATGTGGCGGATTATCTGAGAGAAAATTACCGGATCGATAATCGTGACATTCGTGTTATTCCGCGCGGTATTGCGCTGGATCGGTTCCACCCCACGGCAGTGACGCCGGAAAGATTAATCAAATTATCGCGGGACTGGCGCATTCCAGACGGGGCGAGCATTATCCTGTTGCCCGGTCGCCTGACGCGCTGGAAAGGACATCACGTGCTGATCGAGGCGATGGCTGATCTTGCGCGGAAAGATATTTTTTGCGTCATTATCGGTTCTGATCAGGGGCGCGCCGCTTATCGCCGGGAACTGGAAGAAGACATTACCGTCCGCGGGCTGGAAGGCCGAATCAGGATTGTCGATCATTGCAACGACATGCCGGCGGCTTATATGCTGACGACGGTCGTTGTGTCGGCTTCGACCGATCCGGAAGGATTTGGCCGTGTACCGGTCGAGGCACAGGCGATGGGGCGACCGATCGTGGCGACCGATCATGGCGGCGCCCGCGAGACAATCATAAGGGGGGAAACCGGCTGGCTTGTGCCGCCCGGTGACGCGCAATCCCTGAAAGCCGCGCTTGAAGAAGCCCTGTCTCTCAGCCCGACCCAGCGCGCGATCCTTGCAACCCGTTCGATGGCGCATATCGCCGCCCATTTTACAATCGACCGCATGGCGGATGAGACCTTAAATGTCTATGCCGAACTTCTGGCTGAAAAATATACCGGAACGGGATATTTGCACCGGCCTGAACAGACCGGGCCTTTAAATTTACGAACGGCCGCCGAATAATCTTCTTTATCCGTCTCGGTCATCACTGATTCAAGGTTCGGGTGCGTATGTACGTGGCGTATTTATAATCAGGGACAGTAAATCTTGTAAAGCGTGTTAAGTATGTCTTCGATTGCGTCTTCTTTGAGGGAATAGTAAATTGTCTGGGCATCGCGGCGTGTTTCAACTAACTGGTCACGCCTGAGACGTGCCAAATGCTGAGACAAAGCCGACTGGCTTAGCCCGATCAGTTCTTCCAGTTCTCCAACGCTTTTTTCACCCTTATAAAGCGTACACACAATAGCGAGCCGCCGTTCGTTTGAAAGCGCCTTTAACAGGCCAACCGCCATCTTAATGTTGCGTTCAACTTCATTAACGTCCATTAGAAATACATGCAAATTATTGTTTTGATAAAAATATACCTAAAAACATTATACCAAAGATGCAGTGCAGCAAACCATATTTTGTGTGTTTTATAATTTTACGCTGTATGGACGTCGCGCAAAAACCCGGTTGAAAAAGACTTTATCTATTCGGGTAGTGCTTTTTTCTGGGGAGTTTTACGTACGACAAGACTATGGATGCCGTACGGCAGAATCCCAACCAGCCCGGCCACCAGATATGTCGCAACGGGGAAGGCGATCCGCCCCTTGTTGCGCGCAAGGTTGCGGCTGATGATCTGCGCCGCCCGTTCTGCGGAGATCATGAACGGCATTTTATAGTCATTGACGTCTGTCATCGGGGTTTTAATGAAGCCCGGGCATATCACATTGATTCGGACGCCGTGCGGACGTACGGTTTCGCGCAGCGCTTCGCCATAAAGCCTGACCGCGCCTTTGGAGGCGCTATAGGCCGGTGCGCCCGGCCAGCCGCTAAAAGCAGCCAGAGAGCTCATAAGGGCGATTTGTCCGGCCTGTCGGCTGACCATGCGGGGAAGGATCGGGTCGATCGTATTCATGACGCCATCGAGATTAACAGCGAAAATATCCCGTATCTGTGCGTCCGGCTCTATTCCTTTTACTCCGCTATTTGTCTCGCCGGTGCCGCCTGAAATGCCGGCATTGGCAATCACCAGATCAAGCGGGGTCTGGTGATCGGCCTGTTCGATAAAGGCTTTCATGGCATGGCGGTCGGTAACATCGAGACAGGCGGTGGTGACCTGGGCACCTTTTTCCGTGCATATCGTGCCGACTTCGGCAAGCCGCGCCTTGTTCCGGCCGGTCAAAAACAACCGTACGTCCGGTGCGGCATAATGGATGGCCAGCGCCGCGCCGATGCCGCTTGAGCCGCCGGTGATCAGGATGTTCGTCATCAAAGCCTCATGATCTGCCTCAGCCCGAACGGGCAAGAGGGTCGGTATAGTTCCGGAAGGCGTCATCGAACAGCGCCAGTACGTCTGCTTCGGTCTTGCCTGACGTATTAATGACAAGGTCGAAATTTGAATCATCGCCGATATTGACGTTATAAAGCGCATTATAACGGTGGATTTCGCTTTGCCTGCGGCGTTCGACTTCTTTCATGGCGGTGTCCAGATTGTCGAATGTTTCTTCCCCGCGTATATCGCCGAAAATCCGGCGGGCGGCGACATCCAGATCAACCGTTAAGCGAATTTTGAACGCATTTTTCAAGAAATGCCACGCCATGCGCGAATCCAGAACCAGATGTTCCGGCGCATCGTTCAGCGATACAAGATATTCATCAACCTTGGCGTCGATTTCTTTCTGGGTTTCGGCCAGCGCGTTCAGGTCGGCCACTGATATGCCTTTTTCACGGGCAAGGTCGCGGAAAATATTACCTGTGGTAATCAGGCGATAGCCCGTACGCGCCGCGACATTGCCGGCAAAGGTTGTTTTGCCGCTGCCCGGATCGCCGGTAATGGTAATGCGGTGGTAAAAAGGGTCTTTTTCCATGCTTTTTTATAAGAGCGTCCCCGTGGATGGTCAAGCGCGACTGATCAAATTTTTCGCGCCAGTTCCAGATATTGTGCGATAGACAATGTTTCCGGCCGTGCGGCGGGGTCGATTCCGGCGCGCGCGAACCTGTCTTCGTAAGGCTTTAGGGCGCTGCGCGCCATTTTGCGCCGTTGCTGGAACGCGGTGGCGGTTACTTTCTCAAGATCTTCAAAAGCCGGTGCGTCCTTTGCCGGTGCGCGCGGGATGAATTGTACAACGGCTGAATGAACTTTGGGCGGGGGGGTAAAAGCGCGCGGCGGCAAGCGATATAGTGTTTTCGTTTCGCACAGCCATTGCGCCAGAACGGCCAGCCGCCCATAAGCGCCTGTGCCGGGGGCAGCACAGATACGGTCGGCGACTTCGCGCTGGAACATCAGCGCCATCATGTCGCAAAAGCCGGGCTGGTTGCGGATATGCCGTAACCAGCTGACAAGCAGGGGCGTGGCGATATTATACGGCAAATTGGCGACAATCGCCCGGCGTCCCTGCGGGGCGAGCGCCGCAAGATCAGCCTCCAGCGCGTCCCCGTGGATGATCTGAAGGCGCTGTGGCGCGATGTCTTTCAATTCCTGTAACGCTCGCACGGCGCGGGGGTCGAACTCGATCGCAATGACCTGCTGCGCCTTGCTTTTTAACAGGCTGCGCGTTAGCCCGCCGGGGCCGGGGCCGATTTCAAAAACCGTCATATCCGTAAAATCACCGACAGACCGTCCGGCATCGGTGACGATTTTGTCGGTAATGTTGGTATCGAGCAGAAAATTCTGCCCCAGCTTTTTGGTCGCTTTCAATTCATGGCGGGCGATTACATCGCGCAGGGGCGGCACGGCGTCCCAGTCAATATCACAAGACATGTTCCTGTCCTTCCAGGGGTCTGACCCTAAAGCCGGCGCTCAATAAAGGCGCTGGCCTTAAGGTCGCGCAGATGGCGCTGCTGCAGGCGGTCAAGCCGTTCAAACCCGATCATTTGCATGATGTCGTCCGCCGCCGGGATCGTGTCTTCGGTGATTGTACGCTTGTCGCGCAACAGCAAAATATGAAAGCCGGTGAGCGAACGTACAGCCCGGCTTATCTCGCCGACATTCATATTCGCCAGCGCATTATCCAGCGAGTCAGGCAACTGGCCTTCCTGCACCCAGCCCAGATCGCCGGAGCGTGAGGCCGAAGCCGATTGTGAAAACTGGGCGGCAATCCTTGAAAAAGGCGCTTGTCCCTGACTGAGCTGCCGCGTCAGGCGATCGGCAAGCTGCTTGATCTCGGATTCATCGGACGGGCTTTCAACCGGCAGGAAAATCTCGGCCACCAGATATTCTGATTTTCCTTTATTGGCGCGCATTCTCTCTTGCATGGAATCAACTTCATTATCCGATACCATGACATTCTGGTACAGATATTCCTGCACGACCATCGACCACGCAATTTCGGCGCGGATCTGGCTTTCCAGTGTTGAAAACGGGATGCCCTCGCTCCGCAAAACCGACCGGAACTGATCCGGTGCAAACTCGTTCTGGGCGGCGATCGAGGCAAAAGCGCGTTCGATATCTTCCTGTGCGACTTCAAATTCCAGACGCGCGGCTTCCTGTATCTTGATCCGCTCTTCGATCAGGCTATTGATGATTTGCGGTGTGATCTGGGCGCGGACTTCCGCATTATCGGGCAGCCCCGAAGACGCCATAATCAAATGCATGCGGGCGTTAAGTTCCGACATGGTGACTGCGTCGTTATTGACAACGGCGGCGATGCTTTCCATGCGTGACGCACCGGCGTGGGACGCTGCCAGCGTCAGGCAAACCAGAAAACAGGCGATCCATCCATGTAACAGCTTCATTAATTCTAATCCTTCTTCCTTGTCCCGAAAGCACTTTGGTTCATTATACGTGGCGATCCTGCCACTGCCTTTGGCGTCCGGTCGTTTTCCTTTTTGGTTCAGCTATGTGAAAACCGTCCTCCGGGGCGATATTGCACCAGATATTGCGGTAAAATCAAATCCATGCCGGTGGCCGTAACGCCCAGATCGGCAAGCGTCAGGGCATTTTTGGCAATAATTGTATCATGCTTCAGCGATTGTACCTGATCGGGGGTCAAAAGCGGCTGTGGCAACAGGCTCAGGAAAAAAGCCTGAATTCGCGCCACGCCCCACGGCAGCGGGATCAACGCTCTTTGCCGTCCGGTATGGCGGAACAGCCGTGCATAAATCTCACGAAAATCGACAATTTCCGGCCCGCCCAGCTCGTAAATTTTACCGCGCGGATCCTGATCGCCAAGCGGCGGCAAGGTCAATGCCGCCAGTGATGCTTCCGTGACATCGCCGACAAAAACCGGCTGGAATTTCGTATGGCCGCCGCCAATCAGCGGCAGCGCCGGCAACAGGCAGGCCAGACCGGCAAACAGGTTGAAAAACGAATCCCCCGCCCCGAACACCACGCCGGGGCGCAGGATTGTGGCATCGGGGAACGCTCTCGATACAGCCTCATCCCCGGCTTTTTTGCTCTGTCCGTAACGTGAGTCGCCGGTCACGCCGAGCGAGGATATATGCACGAAGCGTTTAACATCATGCGTCCGGCATGCTGTGGCGATCATCTCCGGTATGGCGGTGTGGGCTTTGGTGAAATCACCCTTGCGGCGTTCATATAAAATGCCGATGCAATTTACGACATAATCGCTGCCCTTGACCGCGTCGGCGATGGCTTGCGGGTCGCTGTAATCGCAATGGTAAGGCACGATCTGGCCGACCGCACCGCAGGGGCGCAGGAAATAGGCGCGTTCGGGGATGCGGGTGGCGATCTTGACGACCCAGCCGCGCTGCGCCGCCGCCCGGACAATTTGCGACCCGATAAAGCCCGTTCCGCCGAAAATCGTTACGATGGTTGGTTTATGACTCATAGGCCGCATGATGATCAACTTCCCTTGCTTTGTCCAGCCTCAATCAATCTTGCTGACGAAGCTGTCCATCACCCGTTTTTTGCCGCCGCGATCAAAAGCAATATCCAGCTTGTGGCTGTCAATATGGATGATGGTGCCGTCCCCGAATTTATCATGATTGACCCGGTCACCGCGGCTTAGCGTTTCGCCGTGGGCGTTGATGGTACGGCGGTCATGATTATCGGCGCGCCTTTGGGCGGCCTGTACGCCCGATGAATCCCAGTGCGCCGAGCGTCCCGCCCCGTAAAGGCCGCTATCGGATTGTGTTTCAATATGGTCTTTGGGTAACTCGTCAACAAAGCGCGATGGCACGGCATTAATCCAGTTCCCGTACATGCGGCGATTGGCGGCAAAGGAAATAAAGGCGCGTTGCCTTGCCCGCGTGATCCCGACATAGGCAAGGCGGCGTTCTTCCTCCAGCCCGCGCAGGCCGTTTTCATCCATGCTGCGCTGGGACGGGAACAACCCTTCCTCCCAGCCCGGCAGGAACACCGCGTCAAATTCCAGCCCCTTGGCACCGTGCAGCGTCATGATCGAAATGCTGGCCTGATATTGGTCGTCCCGGCTTTCCATGACCAGCGCAATATGTTCCAAAAAGGCCGGCAGGCTTTCAAACTCGTCCATCGCGGCGACCAGCTCTTTCAGGTTTTCCAGCCGCCCCGGCGCATCAGCGTCCTTGCTGGCCTGCCACATGGCGCTATAGCCCGATTCGTCGAGAATCATGCTGGCCAGTTCCGTATGTTTCATGGTCGGGATCAAAGAACGCCAGCGGGCAAAATCCCCTGCCAGACGCAATAATGTCTCGCGTACTTTGGGGCGCATTTCATCAGTTTCGCATAGCTCATGAATGGCGCTATGCAGGCTGATACCTTTATTCCGCGCGTACGCGTACAGGGTCTGAACCGTGGCGTCGCCGATTCCACGCCTAGGCAGGTTGATAATCCGCTCCAGCGCCAGATCGTCAACGGGCTGGGCGGTGACGCGCAAATAAGCCAGCGCATCACGTATTTCCATCCGTTCGTAAAAGCGCGGCCCGCCAATGACTTTATAGGCCAGCCCAAGCTGGATAAAACGCTCTTCAAATTCGCGGGTCTGGAAACCGGCACGTACAAGCACGGCGATCCGGTCAAGACTCCAGCCCCGATGCTGAAGCTGCTCAATCTCCTCCCCGATCCAGCGCGCTTCGGCCTCGCCGTCCCACAGGCCGCGCACGATGAGTTTTTCGCCCTGATCCCCGTCCGTAAACAGGTTTTTCCCAAGCCGGTCTGCATTATGGCCGATCACCCCGTTGGCGGCGGACAATATATGGGCGGTCGAGCGGTAATTTTCCTCCAGCCGGATAATTTTTGCGCCGGGGAAATCCGTTTCAAATTTCAGGATATTACCAACTTCTGCGCCCCGCCAGCCATAGATTGACTGATCGTCATCCCCGACACAGCATATATTATTTTCGCCGTTCCGCCCGTTGCCTTGCGCCAAAAGCCGCAGCCACATATATTGCGCGACATTGGTGTCCTGATACTCATCGACCAGAATATAACGGAAACGCCGCCGGTATTCGGCCAGCAAGTCGGCATTTTGGGGGTCCCGCAGGATGGTGATCATATGCAAAAGCAAATCCCCGAAATCACAGGCATTCAGCGTTTTCAGCCGTGACTGATATTGCGCATAGAGCGCTACCAGCTTGCCGCCAGCGGCTTCGCCGCCCTCATCGGCGGACAGGTCGGTCGGCCGTCTGCCGCGATCTTTGAAACGGTCGATCATGGCGGCCATGGCGCGCGGCGCCCATTTTTTATGATCGATCCCGGCACTTTCCATTAATTGCTTTAAAAGCCGCGCCTGATCGTCAGGGTCAATAATGGTGAAATTGCTCCCCAGGCCGACAAGTTCGGCATGGCGACGTAACATGCGGGTTGCCAGCGCGTGAAACGTCCCCAGCCACCAGCCTTCGACCGGCGCGCCGCCCATCAGGTGACTGACGCGCTCTTTCATTTCCTGTGCGGCCTTGTTGGTGAAGGTGACCGCTAAAATCTCGCCGGGGAAGGCATGGCCAGTTTGTAATATATGGGCAAGGCGGGTCGTCAGAACACGGGTTTTGCCGGTTCCCGCCCCGGCCAGTACCAGCACCGGGTCGTTGATCGTTTCGACCGCCTCGCGCTGGGCGGGGTTCAGGCCGGAAAGATACGGGGCATCGTCCATGGTCGGGCTTTTGGTCATGATCTGCATCCTTCAAGATATAAAGCCTGTCACGCCTCGCATCAAGCGGCATCTGGCATTTGTCCCTGTGCCTGTCGATATTTTTCAGGGATGGTTTTTTTCAGCAGCAACAGGCGCGCAGGACAGACAGCGCATTATTGAAATCATAATCGATAAAGGCGGGGCGCGGATCGGGTTTTTGCCCGTGATGGACAAGAATGGTCGTCATGCCCATTTTTTTCGGGATGTCGAGATTGGCGGGCATATCCTCGATAATGGCGGCCTGCCCGGCGGCGCACCCCAGAGCCGCCAGAGCATGCTCAAAAGGCGCTGTGCCGGATGATTTTTTGATAAAAGACACATCTTCAGCCGGGATGATATGCGCGGCGGGGAAGCTATCTGCTAGCCCCAGATGCGCCAGCGTCCGCACCGCCCATGCGCGCGATGCATGGGTTAGCAAAACATGTTTTTGGGTGCTGTCCCGAAAGGCTTGCGCGGTGTCCTGACAGGCTGCGATCAGTTTTTCATCAATAAAATGATGAAAATCATGGTGCATCCGCGTGACATCAAGCTGGAATTGTTCGATAAACAGCGTGATGCTATAGCCTTTTTCGCGGTATGACTTCCATCCGAAAGCAATGGCTTCGTCAATCTCCATATCCACGCCGCCTTTGATCGCGGCGCGGGCGGCGGCAATATTACAGGCATGTTTGAACGCATCGTCAAAACGGTAAAGCGTATTATCCAGATCCCATACCAGCCCGGAAAGACCCGCCAGCTCGGCCTGTGCCGGACAGTCTTTAGCGGCGGGCATGAAACACCTTGAATCCCATATCTTCGACGATTTTCTCGTATGAGTCGAAATTATCCTTGAGCATGTCTTCGTAAGGTAAATGGACATTTGCGACCATCCACAGCGCGCCATTTTCATTTAGGGAGCGCGCCGCATTTTTGATGAATTCCTTGCCGACCAGAAAATCAGACTCTTTGCCCTGATGAAAAGGCGGGTTCATGACAATGAAATCAAGCGGTGGCAGGGTGGGCACAGGCGTGGTCAGGTCTTCCCACAGGCAGGTCACATCGGCCGTGCGGGATTGTTCCAGATTGCGCTTTGTTGCTTCGATCGCCCGGTAATCGGCGTCCAGACAGTAAAATTTCCGAATGGACGGACAGGCCGTCAGTGTTTTGACCGTCAGATAGCCGTAACCGCACCCGAAATCCGCCCCGATCGCGCCCGGTGATTCGGGCAGGCATTGAACCAGCATGGACGAGCCTTTGTCTATCTTGTCCCAGCCAAAAATGCCGGGGCAGGAAATAAAGCCCGTTTCGGGGGTAATATGATAGGATCCTTCTTCTATCCATTTATCCACAAGCATCGTATTAACATTATTTTCCAATGTAAAAAAGACGATGCGGCTTTTATGTTTGACGATTTCCTGCGCTCGCAGGCCAAGATCTTCTATTTCCCGCCGGATTCTTTTCCCGCCGGCATCATTGGCCGCCGCACAGACAAAAAGGCCGCCTTCCGACAGGCGGCGCAGCCCTTGTGCGATCATAAAGCGCATATCCTGAATCTGGTGCGGCGCATGAAGCAGGACAAGCGCAAAAGAGCCTTCAGGGAGATCCGGCACCGCGCCCGATGAAAGCGGTTTGAAATATTGCTGGATGATCGTGCCGGGCGGTAATTCGTCCCGTTGCGTGCCGTTCAGGAATAAAATAGACTCGCCCCGTTCCGGCCACGATAACAGGCCAGTTTCGAATGGATGGAGCAAGGCTTTCAAGGGCTGTGATTCCATAAAATTTAATGTGCAGAAGGATGCCTCGTTTGTAAAGCCGTTAAGGCGCATCCTTTCACTTTTTGCGGATCAGCCGCGCCCGTCCGCCGCAGGCCATCGTATTTTATTTGAAAAAGCCTTATAGGCGGCGATCTTGCAACCGGTCGATGATGTTATCCCTGATGGTGCCGGCATCGGGGATGTCGCTGGTGCCTTGAACGCCATCGAGCATATTTTGTCCGGCGGCCTGCCGAATGATACGAATGGTTGCATGATTGACAATATCGGCCAGCGCCTGATCGATCGTGATGCCGTTGGCGTCCACCCCGATGTTCCGCATGTTTATGGGCGGCATAGTGATGCTGTCTGTGCCGGTTTGCGCGGCGTGAACGGTTGTCCCGGTGATGGCGAGATCGCGTATCGACACCTTGACGTCATCGCGGGTGCTGTCTGTTCGTCTTGCGGCGGCATTATCAATCGCCTGTTGCCGGATTTGCGCGAGGTTCAACCCGCCGGCGCCGGCTTCCAGATAAATATTGCTGTCATTGGCAACCACACGCCGGAAATCCAGCCTGTCTGCTGATATATCTTCGGCGGCGATCAGGATCTGTGCGATCGTCAGCGCCGGATCTGCAGAAAAACCCTGCGGGTTGGCAACCCGGATACCTTGCACATCAACGCTTTTTTCCCGGAAGTCAATGCGGAGAGACTGGATGGTCACCCTGACCCCCAGCGCATCGCTCGCCGCTTTTTCAACCGCGATTTTGGCAAGATTGCCAGCATTGAAAAAAATAACCGCACCGCAAACAAGGATCACAGCGGTGAGTGTGCTTAATATAATAGCCGTTTTCTTCATTGGCCGCCCTTTATGGGGTCATTGTCAGTGTGTCAGATATTCGCTTATCAGCTATGGTTTTTTACTAGAACCGATAGCCCGCGCCAAGAGAAACCGACGTTACGCCCCGTTTTTGCGAGACAGGGCTGCGATGCGCATCGCCCAAAGGCCAGTCATGGCTTGCGATCCCCAACAAGAACCACTGGTCGGTCAGCATATGCCTTGCTGACAGGGTCATACCGATATTTTTAAAGCCCGAATCGGCATTAAAGCGGCGCAGGCCGCTGCGATCCGATTGGCGCTGATTGACGCTGAAAAAGGAATCCATGTAGTTATTACTGGCATAGGTCAGGGTTGGGCCGACATTGATGAAGGTGCGCTGCCCCGTATAGGTGCGGTACATGAGCGCGGTTTTTACCTGAAACCCTTTATGCCCGAAGACATTTTGCTTGGCTGAGAAATCAACGCTGAAATCTCTGGTCGTATAGGTAACAAAAGCGCCGAAATCCACACCGCCATCAACATCGCCAAGTCCCCGCAAATGGCGGTCGGCATCCTGATCGCGTCCGAAATCATAAGATATAAAAGGCCCGGCAGTCAGGTTATCCGTCTTGATGGCGTCATGCCCCAGCCCGCGCCACGGATTAAAAAATGTGCGTTCGCGCCAGCGCACATCAACCATCGGCATCAGGCGCGTACGGTATCTTTTGGCGCCCTCAAAGCGTGGACGTACCCATATACCGCCGCCCAGTGTTACGTCCCATTCCTTTGCGCCATCGGCGTATTTGTCAAAGTCCGAAAAGCTGTAACGCCCGTCACCCATGGCGGATTCCGCCAGTGCCGGGACAGAAGACAGCATTACAAGAACCGCGCTGAACGCAACCAAAAAACGAATCATGTCACAACCTCTGATCTTATCGGTAAAGAGCGAAAAAGAGCCGGCAGAAAGCCGGACAACGAATCAAGTTACTTCATAAAATACCAGAGAGCCGGTTTTTTTAGAACCCGGAAATGCGTTTTTTTAAAGCGCGTCAGGGTGGATTTTGGTTTCGATCGATATCATATAACGGATCTCGCTGTCATCGAGCGCGCCCTGATTGCCGTGATTCATGACATGCCACGCACAGGCGCCGTCAAGCATCACAATCGATTTATCGGGCTGGTTCCGGCGGGTCAGGTGCTTTTCGGTTAAATCAACGACAGTTTTCAGACAATCGTCCGAAATCTCGATTTTATGGTGTTTGATAAGACCGGGGCGCAGCGCCTCGAGAATTTTGATGGTTTCTTCGGCATTGGGAACTTTGAGCGGTACTTGCTGGAAACGGCGATCCATCGCCGGGTCGGCCTTGACGTAGATCCGGTATTCGTCGAGTGTTGTCGCACCGATCACATGCAGATCGCCAACCGTCAGGTAAGGCTTCATTACTTCCGACAGGCCGCGATAGCCCGACCCTTCACAGCTTGGCATGATGGTGTGAACCTCGTCCAAAAACATGATAAATTTCGGGTAATCTGGATCGTGATAACGTTCGGCAACCGCGCGGCACAGCGGGATAAAACGTTCCTGAAATTCCGCCGGGCCGGATGTTCCGGCCGCCATGCTGGATAAGTCAACTTCGATCAGGCGCGCATCTTTGAGGTAAGGCGGCACGCGTTCGCCGACAATTTCCTGTGCCAGCCCGACGACCATCGCGGTTTTCCCGACCCCCGCCGGTGCTAGCAATACGGCGTTTTTCCGGCCTTTTTGCAACAGGATCAAAATAACTTCCTTGATTTCCTTGTCACGTCCGGTGATCGGGTCAAACCGCCCCATGCGTGCCAGTTCGGTGAAATCACGGCAATATTTGAAAATCAGCTCTTCCAGCTCTTCGTCCGAAACTTTGAAATTCTTGGTCATTTTTTGAAAAAGCCTGTTTTTATGAAAGCGTTACGTCATCATACCCTAACCCAGAAAATTTAAAAGAGTGTGAAAGCATAGCGTGCTGCGTTCGGTCGGGCGCAAATCTTTAAAATGTCGTCATACCCTGTGCATACAGGGCGGCGCGCAGGTCGCCGTGAATGATACAGCTTGCGATGCTTTCCAGAATAACCGGCTTGGGGCGGAATCCGATCGCCATGCCGGCGCTTTTCAGCATCGGCAGGTCGTTTGCCCCATCCCCGATCGCGATCGAATCATCTGCTGTCAGACCTGCTATTTCCAATTCCTGTGCCAGCAGGCGCTGTTTGGCGAGATGATCGAGAATCGGCTCCTGTACCCGTCCGGTCAGTTTGTGATCCTGTATGTCCAGTATATTGCCGTGATGGTCATCAAACCCGGCACGTTCGGCGACAAATGACGTGCAGAAGGTAAAGCCGCCCGATACCAAAACACAGCGCGCGCCTGCTTTTCTCATTGTGCTGATCAATGTGGCGGCGCCCTCATGGAGCTTTATGTGCTGTGTGACCTGATCCAGAAGACTTACAGGTACTCCTTCCAAAAGCGCAACCCGTGCGCGCAACGAATCGGCAAAATCAATCTCGCCGCGCATGGCGCGGGCGGTAATGGCGGAAATATGTTGTTCCACACCGGCCAACGCGGCCAGTTCGTCAATGGTTTCCTGATCAATAATCGTGCCGTCCATATCGGACAGTAATAATTTTTTGCGCCTGTTGGCGGGCGTAGAAAACAGCACGTCAATCTGGTCGTCTTCCAGCGCCGCGCGCAGCGCGATAATGCGGTCAAAAGGCGGCATCGTATCCAGCGCCAGATCCAGCGCCTTGCCCGGTGCCAGCCATTGTGCCGGTATGTCCTTGTTCCCGTCCCCGGATAAAGTGGTCAGGGCGCAGGCCTTTTCCGCGTGATGGTCATGCAAATTGCGCCCGGCGGCGACAAGCGTGAGGATACAGCTCATATGATCGTCATTTTCTGATATTTTTTGTGTGGCATATCTGGACTTTTATACAAAAATTTCTTGCAAGGCGACAGGGAAGATTTAGAGTTTCGATCCGTACAAGCATAATTATCAGGTGTGACAATGGAACAATCTACGGAAAGACCCGTTTCTAAGCCCGCGAACCCCAATTTTTCGTCCGGCCCTTGCGCCAAGCGGCCGGGCTGGTCGTATGCGGCCTTGGACAATGCGCTGTTAGGGCGGTCGCATCGCAGCGGTGAAGGCAAGAAAAAGCTCAAAGCCGTGATCGAGCGTCACCGCGCGTTGCTGGGGATCCCTGATGATTATCTGATCGGGATTGTCCCGGCATCGGATACAGGCGCGATCGAGATGGCATTATGGTCGATGCTGGGCGCGCGCGGGGTGGATGTGCTGGCATGGGAAGCGTTCAGCCAGGACTGGTTGAAAGATATCAGGGATCATCTGGGGCTGTCGCCGCAGATTCACAAGGCGGATTACGGTGCCCTGCCGGACTTGTCACAGGTTGACTTTGATCATGATGTTGTTTTTGTGTGGAACGGCACGACATCGGGCGTATGTGTGCCGGATGGAGACTGGATCCCCTCCGGGCGCGCCGGGCTGACTTTTTGTGATGCGACATCGGCGGTCTTTGCCTATGACATGCCGTGGGACAAGCTGGATGTCGTCACGTGGAGCTGGCAAAAAGTACTGGGCGGCGAAGGCGCGCACGGCATGCTGGTGTTAAGTCCGCGCGCCGTTGAACGTCTTGAGACATACACACCGCCGCGTCCTTTGCCTAAAATCTTCCGCATGACCAAAGGCGGCAAGGTCAATCAGGGGATTTTTGAAGGGCTGACGATTAACACGCCGTCAATGATGGCGGTCGAAGATTGTCTGGACGCGCTGGACTGGGTGGAAAAAATCGGCGGCCTGCCGGAAACGATGCGCCGCAGCCGCGCCAATTTTGACGCAGTTTCTGCGTGGGTTGAAAAAACGCCATGGGCGGCTTTTCTGGCCGGCGATCCGGCAACGCGTTCCACGACAGCGATCTGCCTGACATTTACTGATCCGTGGTTTGCCGCAATGGATGAAGATGCTCGCACCGCTGTGATCGGCAGGCTTTGTAAATTGCTGGAAGCAGAGCATGTCGCCTATGACATTAAACATTACCGCGATGCACCGCCCGGTTTACGAATCTGGGGCGGGGCAACGATCGAGTCAGGGGATGTCGCCGCCCTGATGCCGTGGGTCGAATGGGCTTATGGCACGATCAAAGCACAGGAGCAACGCGCCGCCGCCTAGGGCGAAACTTAAGCGTTTTCCTCTCGGCATTTCACACTGGTTTTACAAGGGTTTTGCAAGCGATTTTTGCGATGCAAAAAAGCGCTTTTGTTTTGCGATAACTCCTGATATGAAGGAGGCCTGTTTTCCTCAACAAGACAAAATGGGGTCATGCACATGACAAAAGTACTTATTAGCGACAAAATGAGTCCGCTGGCAGCGGATATTTTCCGGAAAAACGGTATCGAGGTTGACGTCACGACAGGCTTATCGCCTGATGCGCTGGGCGACATTATCGGCGCCTATGACGGTCTGGCGGTGCGGTCTTCGACTAATGTGACGCCCGATATTCTGGAGAAAGCAACAAATCTGAAAGTGATTGGCCGCGCCGGGATCGGTATCGATAATATCGATCTGGCGGCGGCAACGGATCAAGGCGTTGTGGTGATGAACACCCCGTTCGGCAACGCGATTACCACGGCGGAACATGCGGTTGCCATGATGTTTGCGCTGGCGCGCCAGATCCCGCAGGCTAATCAGTCCACCCATGCCGGAAAATGGGAAAAATCTCGCTTTATGGGGGTGGAGCTTTACGCCAAGACGCTGGGGGTGATCGGGTGCGGAAATATCGGCGCGATCGTCGCCAGCCGCGCTTTGGGGCTGCAAATGGATGTGATTGCCTATGATCCGTTCCTGAGCGAAGAGCGTGCGCAGGAACTCGGCGTTGAAAAAGTCACGCTGGAGGAATTGTTCTCCCGCGCCGATTTTATCACGCTCCACGTACCGAAAAACGACCACACGAAAAATCTGATCAACAAGGATACGATTGCCGCCATGAAGGACGGTGTGCGGATCATTAACTGCGCCCGTGGCGGGATTGTCGTAGAAGCTGATTTGCTGGCGGCGCTGGAAAGCGGCAAAGTTGCCGGGGCGGCGCTGGATGTGTTCGAGACGGAACCGGCAACCGATAATCCGCTATTCGGGCGGGATGATGTTATCTGTACGCCGCATCTGGGGGCGTCGACCACCGAAGCGCAGGTTAATGTCGCCCTTCAGGTCGCCGAGCAAATGGCTGATTTTCTGTTGCACGGCGCGGTCACGAATGCGCTGAACATGCCGTCAATATCGGCTGAAGACGCGCCGCGCCTCAAGCCTTATATGAAGCTGGCCGAACAGTTGGGAAGCTTTGCCGGGCAAATTACCGAACATGCGATCAAAAGCGTCAATATTGTCTATGAAGGCGGCGTGGCGGATCTGAATGTCCGGCCTTTAACCGCCATCATTGCGGCTTTTTTACTCCGGCCACAGCTTGAAACTGTCAATATGGTCAATGCCCTGCATCTGGCCGAAAGTCGCGGCATTGATTTTTCGGTTACCAAGAAAGGCTCCTCGAATGATTTTCGCAGCCTGATCAGCCTTCAGATTGTAACCGAACAACGTGAACGCAGCGTCGCCGGAACGCTTTTTACCGGGCGCGAGCCGCGCATTGTCAATATTGACGGCGTGCCGATCGAAGCCGCACTGGCACCTTATATGCTTTATGTGCGGAACGACGACAAGCCGGGACTGATTGGCGGGTTGGGGACGCTGCTGGGCGATGCCGGCCGCAATATCGCTGATTTCCGGCTGGGACGAATCGCCGCAGGAGAAGTGGCTGTGTCGCTGATTGCGCTCGATCAGCCTTTGTCGGATGAATTGCTCGAACAGGTTAGAAAATTGCCGCAGATCCGACAGGCTAAGCCATTGCGTTTCGGGTAAAAAAGACCTTTTTATCTGTGATCTCAACCCCTCACTGTCATGCCCGGAACCTCGGGTAGTGGCGGTAATACTGTGTGGATCCCCGCTTCCTCCTGCGCAAAGGCTTCGGAAGGACAGGCGGGGGCGGGGGTGATAATAAGAAAAGTCAAGGCGTTAATGACGGCTGGCCTGCCGCGCAAAGTAACGTTTGCAGGCTTGCCGTAATTCAGTGATGAATTCTTTGGCTTCGGGCGTGTCATCGGACCGCAAATCATGTTTGATGATGTGTACCAGTGTCCGGTGATGGGCGGCGGCGATCTCCAGCACGTCATTATCGATTTCGTCCACAGCTTCGAGAAAATCGAGCATGATATTGGCCAAGGTGCTGACAAGGCTGAATTTAAACATTTTACCGTTGGCTTTTAGCTGCATAATCGGCGCGATCAGGGACAACATGTCGCTGTTGTCCGGTTTTTGATCGCTTGCCTGACGGGCGGCCGTCACTGCGGTATCAAATTCATCCAGATAACCAAGCGCCATCGGGACGAAATCGACCTGATTATTCTCGATCACCTTTTGTGATTTTGCGACTTTTTTGGGATCAACTTCCTTGCTGTAGCCCACCTTGGCGCACAGCAAATGGTTGGCTTTAACTCTATAAGGCTTTTTGTAATCACTATCCATGACCAAGACTATAGCAATGAAAGCCCCCTCCTGAAAAGGAGGTATTCTTTATCTCATGTCGATTTCTGAAAGAGCGCTCTTGTGTTCGGTGTCTTCACCGCGCCGCCACGGCCCTTGATATTGTGCATTAACGCGGCGGCGGCGGTCAGGGCCGAAATACCCCTCAGCATCAATGAAATCGCGGGGCTTGTTAATCACGTAAGCGATTCTTTTGGCAAGGTCATTGGCCGAAAAAGGCTTGATCATAAATTCGGTCACACCGGCATCGCGCGCCTCGGCAACCCGTTTCATGGCGCTGTAGCCCGTTACCAGAATAACCGGCACCATGCGGTTCGGGGATAAGGCATTGGTGCGTACTTCACGGGTTAGCTCAATGCCGTTAACCGGCTCCATATGCCAGTCGGCCACAACGATGTCCGGATTGTGCTGGCGCATCATATCATAGCCTTTTTCACCGTCTTCGGCAGTATAGACCTGACCGACATCCATGGTTTCCAGAACGGATGCGATCAGTTTGCGCATCGGGGCGGTGTCTTCAACGACTAAAACACTTAATTTTTTAAAATCAAAAGGCATCTTTTTTGTATATCTTGCATCACATAATGTCGCAGTTTGTGCGAGATGGATCACATTGAAAAAACGAAATTCAGACTCTTATAAGAAGCCCACTCCAGTATGCAATAATCTTTGGGCGGCGCAACAAAAATCTTACATATTTGACGTTGGTGAAAAGGCATATGCTTGATTGCCTTTCAGGATAGGTTATGATCGCTCCACGATATGTTATTTCTCGGTTTTTGGCCGATCATTTATCAGAGGTAGTAATGAATTTGGAAAATGCGACATTATTGAAGGCAGGCGTCACTTATATAGGCGGGCAATGGGTCGCGGCGGATAGTGGTGCGGTTTTCGATGTTGTTAACCCGGCAGACGGCACGGTTTTGGCACAGGTGCCTGATATGGGCGCGGAAGAGACTGTCCGGGCAATTGAGGCGGCGCAGGAGGCGTTCGGCCGGTGGAAAAAAACCACAGCCAAAGAGCGCGCCGTCATTTTGCGGAAATGGTATGAGCTTATTCTAAAGCATGCCGCGGATCTTGCGAAAATCCTGACCTATGAGCAGGGTAAGCCGCTGGCCGAAGCGCGCACGGAAATTATGTTCGGGGCGTCTTTTGTTGAATGGTACGCCGAAGAAGCCAAGCGCATTTACGGCGATACGATCCCGACTCACAAAAAAGATGCGCGGATTTTTGTCTTGCGGCAGCCGGTCGGCGTTGTCGGCGCGATTACGCCGTGGAACTTCCCCAGCGCCATGATTACGCGCAAAGTTGCTCCGGCGTTGGCGGCGGGGTGCAGTGTTGTTCTGAAACCGGCTGAAGATACGCCTCTCTCGGCGCTGGCTTTGTGCGTTTTGGCCGAAGAAGCCGGCGTGCCGCCGGGGGTTCTGAATGTCGTGACAACCGCGAATCCGCCCCGTGTCGGGGATGTCCTGACATCTCACCCGCTGGTCAGGAAACTGTCCTTTACCGGTTCGACCGAGGTGGGAAAAATCCTGATGGCGCAAAGCGCTTCGACGGTCAAGAAAGTGGCTTTGGAGCTGGGCGGTAATGCGCCCTTTATTGTTTTTGAAAGCGCGGATCTGGATAAGGCCGCCGATGGGGCGATTGCCTGCAAGTTCCGTAATGCCGGACAGACATGCGTCTGTGCCAACCGTATTTATGTGCATGACACGATCTATGATGATTTCGCCGCCCGGCTGGCCGAGCGGGTCGCGGCGCTGTCGGTCGGGGCGGGGACGGATGAAGGCGTGACAATTGGTCCTTTGATTAATGAAGCCGCCGTTGAAAAAGTGGCGCGCCATGTTGATGATGCGCTGGATAAGGGCGCAACGCTCGTCGCGGGCGGCAATATTCACAATGCCGGCGCGTTGTTTTTCCAGCCGACCCTGTTGGCCGGGATGACCGGTGACATGCTGGTTCATCGCGAAGAAACATTCGGGCCGGTGGCGGGATTGTTCCGTTTTTCGGAAGAAGATGAAGTTATTCGCCTTGCCAATGATACGTCTTACGGGCTGGCCTCTTATTTTTACAGTCGTGATCTTGCCCAGTGTTTCCGTGTGATGGAATCGCTGGAATATGGCATGGTTGCGGTGAATGAGCCGGTTCTTGCGAGCGAAGCCGCGCCTTTTGGCGGGATCAAGGAATCGGGAATCGGGCGCGAAGGGTCAAAATACGGTATCGAGGATTTTACCGATCTTAAATATGTCCTGTTGGGCGGCCTTTCCGGATCATAAAAACACCAGACATGCGCGGCATAAGCCCGGCTTTCTTGTTGCCGGCCGGTTTCGGACGGGCGGGCGGGTGCGCCTGTGTATATGTATGTGGTGATAGCTGCCTTTTCTTTTGCGGGTAATGGTTTTTTGATGTATATAGCGGGCAGTAATGAGACGCACATATTGATTTCATTCTTGTCACGCATGCGGCATGTTTCCATTGATCCCCCACCGTTTGCAACCCACCTAAAAATCTTTTTTCATAATGTTTGACAAGAAGGTTAAAAAGATGTTAAAAATCTGCAGTGTCCCGTTAGGAAAATATTAACTTTTAAAAGTTTTTACGCTGGTAAACAGCAAAGATCAGGAGAAAAAGAGATGGTAAATCAGGCGGTTGCAGTCGATACAGGAGCGACAAAAGTTATTAACTTGAATGAAAGCGGCGCCGATGCGCTGGCTTTTAATACAGCCGACATTCAGGGAATGCGGTTGAATGACAGCGGCGAGTTGACGATTAATTTTCGTGATGGCGGCGCGCTGGTCGTCAGCAACTTCCGGGCGCTGGCTGAAAATGACATTCGCCTGACGCTGGCTGACGGCGAAACGATTAACTCCCGCGAAATTTTTGAAAATCTTGCCGGCTCCCTGCCTTATAAGACGATTGTGCAGCCGCAGCCCGGACAAATGGTTGCTTACGCCCTGCAGGCCGGAGATAAATACCAGATCCAGATGGATGAGAATGTTACTGATCTGCGTGAGCAAGACGGCGCGCTGATTATTACATTTTCCGATAATGGTGTCCTGATTCTCCGCAACTTCAAAGATGCGATGGATGCGGCTTTGGAAACAGGCGTCGATGTCAATGGCACGTTTTTGTCGTTGCGTGAGTTTGCCGATGGCATGACACTGGCAGCCTCTTTGCAGGATGAGCCGGGTCAGGAGCCGCAAACACAGCAGCAAACACTCCGCACTGGCGGTGAAGACCAGATGGCCGCGCTTGCGCAGGAACTGGCCGGGATTGAGCCTGCGGCTGGTGACGCCGGTGGCGCTGCTGCGCGAGGCGGTTTTGGCTTCCAGAGCAGCTTTACCTCAACTCCGCTCGATTCGCCAAACGCTATTGGCCCGATCGGCCCGACCGAGCTTCAGTTCGGCTTGCCGCAATTTGAAGAAACTCCTTTCATTGAAGGGCAGGATGATTTTCTGCCGCCGAATGATATTCCGATTCTGGTTGATCCTGTTGTCGGATCTGTTGATGAAACCAGCCTGTCAAACGGCCCGGTTGTGATCACGGACACGATTATTGCTGATTTTGGCGGTGATGGCCCGGGAACGATTGCCGGAACCGGAACGTTCGTAAGCTCTGTGCCGCTGACATCCAATGGTGTGCCGGTTCAGATCAGCTATGCCAGCGGTACCTACACCGGTACAGCAGGCGGCGAGACGATCTTTACGCTGGATATTGAGCGTGGCGGGGAATATGTCTTTACCCTGACCGGTACGCTTGATCACCCTGATGCGAATGATCCTGCCGATATTGTCACGCTTTATTTCGGTATTGTTGCGCGCGATATTGACGGCGATACAACGACCGGAACGCTCACCATCAACGTTATTGACGATGCGCCTGTTGCTGAAGATGACGCAGTCAGCTTTGACCTGAATGTATCTCTGGCGACCAGCGGCAACGTTCTGGATAATGACACGCTCAGCCAGGACGGCCCGAATAATGTGACGGAAATTGCGTTCGGCAGCACGGCTGTCGCTGTTCCGGGCACAGGCACCGTTACAATTGACGGCACGTTCGGTACGCTGGAAATCGCGGCAGACGGTTCTTACACTTATACATTGCTGCCGAACTGGCGGGATTTCGGTAACGATCCGCTGGATGCGTTTGTTTATACGCTGACGG
>SKGD01000099.1 GCA_007117665.1 Alphaproteobacteria bacterium | reverse complement strand
CGGGGTGGGTCGCTGATATTTTGACGCCCGTTTATGAGAATTATCACGATCGTGAATTAAGAGACGTTCTGAAAAAACAGGTTGATAAGCTGAAAGATAAGGGCAACCTGGCCAAGATGATTGTCATTTTGGATAATAATGACACATGGCAGGAAGACTTTATAAATTTCAGAAAGGCTATGAAAGAATACAGCGATTTACGCGAAGAGCGCGCCAAGCTGGTTCGCAAGATGGAAAAACCCGAAACGTTCGGTCAGGATACCGGGCGAGAGGTTGCCGCGGTAGTGTCCGGCATATTGGCGTGCGTTTTAATTCTGGCGATCGCATTTTTTCACTTTACCGGGACAGCGGTGTTTTAGGCTATGGCAAAAAAGGGCGCAAAATATAAAAAGCTAAGCTGGAAGGCTCAGATATTCGGGATATTGGGCGTGATTACGGCGGTTGTTTTTATGCCGACGACAATCATGCTGTGCTTTGCGATGTTGCCGACTGTTGTCGCCGCTTTGGTCGATAAAACAAAAAAAGGCACCAAGGCATTGACGGTCGGGGCGATGAACCTTGCCGGTACGACGCCGTTTTTGATTGATTTATGGGCGCAAGGACATCGGTCGGATATTGCCCTGACGATTATTACCGATCCGCGTACAATTATTGTCATTTATTGTGCGGCTGGTATCGGTTATCTGATCGACTGGGCGATGACCGGTATTGTTGCAACGTTTATGGCGCAAAGAGGTAAAAGCCGCATTCAGGAAATAGAGGAGCGCCAGAAAGCGCTGGAAAAACGCTGGGGGCGGGAAGTCAGCGGCGATATACCGCTCGATCAATATGGTTTCCCGATTGAAGGCTTTGAAGAGGATCCGCAGGATGCGCCGTGATGTTTCCTTATCTTCGCTTCCGGTGCGTATTTGTCTAAAAATTAGATAGAAGTGTTTGTATTTTTAACAGCTCTTTAAACGAGATTCTGCTAGTATGAACTTATAACGGTTAGGCATCTCTTTCGGGGGGAGCCGCAAAAAAAACTGAAAACTTGCTTTAGTAAAACCAAACATAGGAGAAAGCGTAATGCTTATTAAATTGATTGCACAGCTTCAGGCTTTGAAAACGGAACAGGACGGCGCAACGGCGATTGAGTACGGCCTTATCGCGGGCGGTATTTCATTGGCGATTGTGGCGGCTGTGTTCGCCTTCGGTGACAGTCTGGGCGGCATGTTCGACAACATCGCATCCGCTATGGATGAAGCGGCAACGCAAACAGCATCCGGTGATGGCAGTGATTAATACTCTGTAATGTCTCAGGAAAGCCCGTCTTTATCGGCGGGCTTTCTTTTTGCCCGTTCGGAAAGGGGCGGATGATGTTGTTTCTTGTCTTATATTTGTTTTGCCTTTTTACGGCATTGGGGATGGGGCTTTATTGCGCGTGGACGGATTTGCGCGGCATGATTATCCCCAATAGCGCCGTGCTTGCCGTGGCCGGTGCGTTCGCGGTGTTTGCTTTGGTCAATCTTATGGCCGGGGCGGCTGCGCCGGACGTTTTTTACGGGCATATTGGCGCCGGTTTGTTGATGTTTATTGTGACGTTCATCCTGTTCTCTCTTGGCATGTTCGGAGGCGGAGACGCCAAGCTGGTGAGCGCTTTCAGCTTGTGGACGGGATTTTCAGCACTGGCGTATTTTTTGTTCTGGATGACGCTGGCCGGGGCTTTGCTGGGGGTTTTTGCCCTGTGTGTGAAAAAGGCAAAGCCTTTTAAAACGATGCGCGAAGGAAGCTGGATTGCCAGGCTCCAAGCCGGGGAAAGTGCTGTGCCTTACGGGGTGGCGATTACGACCGGCGCGTTTGTTGCTTTTTATATGGCCGGATATTTTGCGCCGGAACAGCTATCCCTGTTTTTGATGTAATGCGTATGGAAAAGCTGTTAGTATGTCTGTGGATAAACTATCTTTGGCGCTGCTGTTCGCGGCATTTCCCTGCGCTCTTTTTGTCGATAAATTGCCTGTAACCTGCGAGGAATATGATGAATAGAAATATGTTGATTGTTCTGGCCGGTGGTTTTTTGATCGCGGTGCTGGTTGCTCTGCTGGTGCAGGCGGCGCTGAGCGGCAGCCGCAAGGAGCCGGAAGTGGCGGTTGCACCAGCAGAGGTTAAAACAGTTGAGATCGCGGTCGCGCGCAGGGATATCCGCCGCGGCGAGGATCTGGGAACGGAGACGGTGCGTTGGCAACGTTGGCCGGAAGACGGCACGTTCCCCGGCGCGGTCGTCCGAAAAGATGATGAAAGCATTTCATCGGCGCTCGATGGCCGTATATTGCAGCCAGTCAAAGAAGGGGACCCGATCATCCGCAGCCTGATTACCGCCCAGCGTACCGGCGCACTGGCGACGACTCTGGCGCGCGGGATGCGGGCTTTTACGATTAATGTTAATTCCGCCAGCATGGTTGGCGGCTTTGTCGGGCCGGGCGATTATGTCGATATTATGCTGACCTATCGTGAAAGAATTAATTATGAAGGCGCGGACGGCGAGGATTACTCTCTGTTGATCAATAAGAATATCCGCAGTTTCGCAACGGAAACCATTCTGGAAAATATCCGGGTTCTGGCGGTGGATCAGACATATGAAAGAGAGTCGGGCAAGGAAGATGTCGCGCGCACAGGGCGGACAGTGACGCTGGAAGTTGATCGCACAGCGGCGGAAAAGCTGGCAATGGCCGGACAGCTTGGTGATCTTAGCCTTGCGCTGCGCGCGCTGGGCGATGATGAGATTTTGGGAGTGATCGGCCCGGTCACGACCGACGCCCGTACAACCCGTGTCTTTCATGAGGTTATCGAGGAAATCTCCCGCGCCGAAGATAGTGCTGGAAAAAACGCGCGAATTGTGCGAATCTACAAAGGTGACAATGTTCAAGATATTCAAGTCTACCCCTAATTTTACCCACAGATAATCCACCCGGAAACCGTAAGTTACCCGCTTAACTTATTGGGAAAAAAGATGAAGAAGATAGTTTTCAAAGAGGCAAAATTTGCCGCCGCCCTGCTTTTGGGGTTGGGGCTTTTTTCTCTAGCCCTGTTCGCGGGCGGGGTCAGTGTTTACGCATCCAAGGTTGGTCATGTAACGGTCGCCGCCGAGCAGCAACGAAAAGACCCGACCTTGATCCTGACGCAGGGTATGGCCGAGATTGTTGAAATTAAAGGCAGTGTGTCGGACGTGATGATTGCCGACCCCGATATTGTTTTTGTCGATGCGTTGCAGTCAAACCGTTTATATATTGTCGGGCGCGCCTTGGGGACGACCAATGTTCTGGCGCTTGATGAGGGGGGTAACGTCCTTGAGCGCCTCAATGTCATGGTCAAGATTGATGAAGTGCCTGTCCGCAATCTGGTGAGAGAGTTATTCCCTGATGAAAGCGTTGATGTTCGTGTCCTGACGGATAAGGTTGTCCTGACCGGGCAGGTTTCGACTCCTGAACGCGCCGGCCAGATCACCAATCTTGTTTATCAGTATATTTCCGAACTGACCGGCGACCGCCGCGCACCGGATGATGTGCTGGTGAATTTGATCGATGTGCGCGGCAAGCGTCAGGTCATGCTGAAAGTGCGGATTATGGAGATCCAGCGTAAGGCCTTGCGAGAGCTTCGCCTTGATGGCGGGTCGATTGATAATATGATCGGTTTTCTTGGGGATAGTAGCCACCGTGCCGAGCTGGCATTTCAGGGCGCGGGTCTGGCCGGTGATTCATTTGGCCGTGTCAGCCTGTTGGCGGCAGGCGGTTCGGTCGGGCCGATTAACCTGATTTTTGAAGCGCTGGAACAGGACGGCTTGTTGCAAATTCTGGCCGAGCCTAATCTGACAGCCGTATCCGGCAATCAGGCCGGATTCCTGGCAGGGTCGCGCATCCGCGTGCCGAGCGGCATTACGGAATCCGGTGCGCTGACATTCGCCGAGGAAGATGTCGGCGTTAATCTGGACTTTTTGCCATTGGTCATGTCGGAAGACCGCATCAATTTGCAGATCAATACCGAAGTATCTGCCGTCAATAACGCCGAAGTGTTTAATTATGGCGGTATATCGATCCCGGCGATTGATTCCCGCCGTGCCACGACAACGATCGAACTGGGCAGCGGCAGCACTCTTATGATTGCGGGACTGCTGAAATCCGAGACGGTACGGAACCTCAGCGGCCTGCCCGGCATATTAAACGTGCCGATCATCGGTCATTTGCTGTCGTCGCGGTCGTTCGACCGGAATGAAACCGAGCTTGTTGTGCTGGTGACGCCTTATCTGGTGGAACCGTTTGCGGATTTTGAAAAAGCGACCCTGATCCGGGAGCCGCATCATCACAGCCTGTCCGTTGCCTTTGGCGAAAATCTGCGCCGGACATACAGAAACAAAGATGTTCCGGCCTTACTGAATGTGGAAAAGCCTTATGGATATATTATCGATTAACTCCCGCCCGGCGGTGCCGCGCTTTCTGGCTATTGCCGCTTGTGTGGTGATGGGCGGTGCGCTGGCCGCATGCCAGAACTTTGACATACCCTCCACGGCCAGCAGCGAAAATGTCCGTGTTCAGGAAAATGCTTATCATTTGTCGTTTGCTGCGGATGAGATCGACGCGCCGTCCTATCAGGCGATCGGCGCTTATTACCGGCGTTATGGCGCGGGCGCGGTGGATCTTTATGTGACATATATGCCGGCTTCGCGCGATGTGACGGCGCTGTCGGCGACCGAAATGTTAAGAAATGTGGCCGCCGGTCTGGAGAGTCAGGGCGTGCGCGTGGGTGAACGCAAAATAACGGCGGCCGCCGACGAGCCAAAACATGTTGTGCATATTCATTTCAAAACCCATACGGCCATGGCGCCGGAAGGGTGCGACAATACGCAAAAGCCGATATCGTATAATCTGGATGATTTGTCGGATTACAGAACAGGCTGTAACATGCAAAGCTATTTCGCGCGGCAGATATACAGACCGTCCGACTTGCTGGGGCGTTCCGGTGTTTCGCCCCACGATGCCCAGAGTGATTATCACCATGGTGAGGGGCTGCGGCGTCTGGATACGCCATCCCTGAGCGTTAGTGATTAAAGCGCCGGCGTGAAAGCGTCCCCGGCCAGATGGTAATGATGGCCGCAAACATCGCCCGCCGCATTTTTTGTAACGCTTTTTGTCTGTCGTAAACGCTGTGTTTGTCGTAAAAATGTCTAAATTTCAACATACTATCAATAGTTTTGTAACTAAATACAGGCATGATGTGTAGGAAAACAGGCAACACAGCCTGAGTCGCGTATGAGTAAACCGAGGAACAATATTTAATATGACCCAGGACGAACAGCCTTTTACATCTGTTTTATTGCCGGCCGCCACGGTTGCGCTGTTCAGCCGTGATAAGGATATTCGCGAGTCGTTTGAGGCTCTGGCGACTGACTGGCGTTTTGCACGGGTCAAGCTTGATGTGATCGAGGGCGATGTTGAAACGGCGATCTCCCATTATGGATCCCACGCCGCGCCTGATCTGGTGATCGTCCAGACGGAAGATATTAATGACGGTTTTTCCGACCGTCTTGAGGCGTTGGGCGGGAAATGTTCGGACCAGACTGATGCAATTGTGATCGGGCCGGTTAATGACGTTAATCTGTACCGCCGCCTGATCAGCATGGGGGTGCGTGATTATCTGGTCAAGCCGGTGCCGACTTCCTTGTTGGCCGAAGATATCGCCCAGACGTTGCTGACTCAGCTTGGTACCAGCGACAGCCGGGTGATTGCCGTGATGGGTGCTAAGGGCGGTGTTGGGGCGACCGTTATATCCGAAGCGCTGGCGCATATGATGGCAGAAGAGATGGATCAAAAGACATTCATTTTGGATGCGGCGGGTGGCTGGTCGACGCTGAGCGTCGGTTTGAGCTTTGAACCCGCGACGACGCTGGCCGAAGCAACCCGCGCGGCGGCGGAACAAAATGAAGATGCGTTGACACGGATGATCCACAAGGCCGGTGAAAAAATGTTCGTCCTGAGCAGTGGCGGCGATGTGATGCTGGAAGATAATGTCGACCTGCCGTCATTCGAGACATTACTGGATTACGTGATGGGGCTGTATCCGGTCGTGATTATTGATTTGTCAGGCGCGACAGCCGATCTGAAACGAACGGCGCTGAGCCGCGCCCACGAAATTATGCTGGTCGCCACCCCGACCCTGCCCTGCATTCGGGCAAGCCGCACCTTGTTACAGGAAATCAAGGAATTGCGGGGCGGGCGCGAAGTTGATGTTGATATTATCTTGAATATGAAGGGCGTCTGCCCGAAATATGAAGTGGCAAAACAGCAGATTGAAGAAGGGCTGGAGAAAAAAATATCGGTTGCGATCCCGTATAACCCGGATCTTTTCATCCAGACTGAAATGGAAGCAAAATCGCTGGCATCCATGAAAGGCGGGGCGGAGATATTAAAGCCTTTTACGGGACTGATGAGCGAAAGGCTTTCGCTTAAAACGCCGGGCGGCAAAACGGCTTCGGATGATGCGGGGCTTTCGTCATTTTTGAAAAAGCTGACGAAAGCATCATAGGCACGGGGAGGTTATCATGGGATTTGGAAAAAAAACGACAGGCGCGTCACCGGCTAAACCGGACGTGAAAAAGCCATCCCCGGCATCGGCGCAAAAAACCGAAAAGCCGCGCCGCGCCGCGTCCCCTGAAAAAGACATATCCGATACGTCCTCCAAAAAACAGGATGATGATACCGTATCTTTGCGCGGGGCAGGGCGGTCACAGGATCTGACGGACAGCCAGATGGCGCAGCTTCGCTCGATTGCGGCGGAAAGTCTGGAAAAAACCGCGCCGGTCGCCCCGGAAGAATCCGCCGCCGCCGATGAGGGGGTCAAAACGCCGCGTCCGGTAAAATCTATGGATGACGATATTCTGGCGATGGAGATCGCCGAAGAGGACTCTGACACGGGTGGCCGCGACAGCATGACGTCTTTGCGGTTGCAACGCGCGCGCAATCGTATCTGGCTGGATTTGCGGGACGGTATTGACCTGAAAGCGCTGGCACGGATGGATTCGCGCGGCGCCCGCGAGGAGGTAAAATCGGCGGTCGAGGAAATTGCCCGCTTCCGAAATCTGGACATCACACCGGCTGAACTTGACCAGATCGCCCGCGAATGCGGCGATGACATGTTGGGGTACGGCCCGCTGGAAAGCCTTTTGGAACAGGACGGCATCGCCGATATCATGATTAACGGGCCGGAAACGGTTTATATCGAGATTGACGGAAAAATCAAAAAAACCGACATCACATTCCGCGATAACCAGCATTTAACGACAATCTGCCAGCGTATTGTCGGGGCGATCGGACGGCGTGTTGACGAAGCATCGCCCATTTGTGATGCGCGCCTGCCGGACGGCAGCCGTGTGAATGTCATTATTCCGCCTTTGGCGGTTGATGGCGCTTGTATGACGATCCGTAAATTCACCAAGGAAAAGCTGACGCTGGAAAAGCTGGTTGATTTCGGTTCGATGACGCCGAGCTGTGCCAAGCTGATCATGGCCATCGGGCGGTGCCGCGTGAATGTTCTGGTGTCGGGCGGAACGGGGTCGGGGAAAACCACAATGCTGAATTGCCTGACCCGCTATATTGATTCGGGCGAACGGATTGTCACCTGCGAAGATGCCTGTGAATTGCAGCTCCAGCAGCCGCATGTTGTACGGCTTGAGACCCGTCCGCCCAATCTGGAAGGGGTTGGCGAGGTTACAATGCGTGATCTGGTGAAAAACTGCCTGCGGATGCGGCCGGAACGGATTATCGTCGGCGAGGTGCGGGGGCCGGAAGCGTTCGATCTGTTGCAGGCCATGAATACCGGTCATGACGGATCAATGGGCACGGTGCACGCCAATAATCCGCGTGAAGCCGTATCACGGATGGAAAATATGATCGCCATGGGCGGTTTGAACCTGCCCAGCGCGGCGGTGCGTGAACAAATCTCATCTGCGGTGAATGTTATTATCCAGGTACAGCGCTTGCGTGACGGATCGCGTAAAACAACGCATGTCACCGAAATTACCGGCATGGAAGGGGATGTGGTGACCATGCAGGATCTGTTCGTTCTGGAGGTCGAAGGCGAAGATAAGGATGGCAAGCTGATCACCCGCCAGCGTTCGACCGGCATGCGGCCTAAATTCTATGACAAGGCACGGCAATATGGCGTTGAAAACCTTGTTCTGGACGCCATGGAGGAGGCTTACGGCTGATGGGATTGCTGGTTCCGGTCATTGGCGTGCTGATTGTGCTGGTGATCCTTGGCATGATCGCCGCCATGATTATCAGCAACGAAAAAGCCAGAAAGCAGCGCGTTCTGTCGGTTATTCGCGGACGGGGCGGCGACACGAAAAATGAAGACGGATCCCGCCGTAACCAGCGTGATAAAAGACGCGCGGAAATCGCTAAAAAACTCAAAGAAGGCGAAGCGGAAGAAGAAAAATCATCGAAAAAGAAAGCCACTATGACGCAGCGCCTGCGGCAGGCGGGAATACCGATAACGGCCAAACAATTCTGGCTTTTTTCGGTGCTGTTGGGGGTGCTTTTGGCGTTGGTCGTCAAATTGCTTGGCTGGAATGATTTTGTGGTGTTGATGGCGTTTATTACCGGGCTTTTGGGCGTGCCGCGCTTTGTCCTGCGCCACCTGACCAAAAAGCGGCAGAAAAAATTTCTCGAAGAATTTCCTGATGCGCTGGAGGCCATGGTGCGTTTGCTCAAGGCCGGTATGCCGGTATCCGAGGCGATCGCCATGGCCGGGCGTGAGTTTGAAGGGCCGGTGGGCGAGGAGATGATGCAGATTTACGATGCCCAGAAAGTCGGGATTCCATTACCCGAAGCTGTTTTGGAGGCATCGCGCCGGATGCCGATCACTGAAATGCAGATGTTCGCGACCGGCATTGCCATTCAGGCGCAGACAGGGTCGAGCTTGTCCGAAGTTTTGACCAATCTGGCGCGGGTGATCCGGGCGCGGTTCCGTCTGAAGCGCAAAGTGCAGGCTTTGTCCGCGGAAGCCAAGGCATCGGCCATGATTATCGGATCACTGCCTTTTCTGGTGGGGCTGGGGCTTTATTTTATTAACCAGGATTATCTGGCTTATCTGTTTAACACGACAGCCGGAATCATTATGGTATCGCTCAGCGCCGTATGGATGATGATCGGCATCATGGTCATGAAGATCATGATTAACTTCAAGGTATAAGGGAGACAGCAATCATATGGACGGCGCCCCGGCAGACATGATTGTCGTGATGATCAGCGCGCTGGCCGCGGCCATATCCTTTATGGCTTTTGCGCTGCCGCTTTTGAACCGCAACGACCGCAAGGAACGTTATCAATCCATCATCCAGAAACGCCGCAAGGATTTGTTCGAGCAAACCCGCAATAAAGTCGCGGCACAGGAAGAAAAGTCAATCGCGGCGGGCGAGTCGATGGCGACTTTCTTCAAAGCCGAAAAATTGCTGGGCGAGATGGGTGAAAAAGTCAGGGATCAGATGCTGCAGGCCGGGATACGCAGCCCGTCCGCCCCGATCAAATATATTGCGGCGCGGATTTTGCTGCCGGTCTTTTTCATGTTGCTGGCGATGGTGTTCATCAGTGCCAGCGAACGTGAAATATCAGCCAGCATGACGATCCTGATCCTGTTGGGGGCGGTTTTTGTGGGCTATAAACTGCCTGCCTTGCTAATCAAAAACCAGATTCTCAAACGAACCGAGGAAATTAACCTGTCCTTTCCCGATGCGCTGGATATGATGTTGATCTGTGTACAGGGCGGTATCGGGCTGGAACAGACTGTATCGCGGATAGCCGATGAGATTGCCGAACATTCCGAAACACTGGCCGAAGAGCTGGGAATTTTAAGCGCTGAAATGGCGATGCTTAATGATCGCCGCGCCGCCTTGCAGGATTTCGCGCGGCGGGTCGGCAGCGGCGCCGCAAAATCATTCGCCACCGCGTTGATTCAGGCTGAACAATACGGTACATCCGTATCACAGGCCATGCGGGTCATGTCCGAGGAATTGCGTGATATGCGGATGCAGGAAGCCGAACGTAAGGCGGCTTCTTTGCCGCCGAAACTGACCGTTCCGATGATCGCTTTTTTCCTGCCGGTTCTGTTCGTGGTGATTATCGGCCCCGCTGTCCTGCAGGCGCTGGATAAACTTTAGCGTTTTTCTCTTTTTGTTATTTCTGCTTCTATATTCCCGTCATCCCCGCCCCCGAGCGGGGATCCATACTTGTTTCTGCCACTTTTCTGGATGCAAGCTGTTTAAGTTCGCCTGATGGCTCACCGCGGGCATGACAGGGAAAAGCTGTCTTATTCGCCGGCCGGTTTGGCGCCCGGCATGGGAATGCCTGTGCCGTCAAGACTTGGCTCATAGCGCAGGGCGGAGATAATCCGCAGGTTACGCTCGATCTCGCTGCGGTTCGGAGCGGTCGCCAGCGCCCGGCGCAGCGTGTCAATCGCATCATCAATAAACCCAAGTGACGCCATATTCAGCCCCATATTATTCAAAACCGGACTGGGGTCGCCTTCCCAATGCTCCAGCGCTTTTTCAAAGGCGATTTTGGCCTGCGGATGGTGTCCCTGGGCATCGAGCGCAATGCCGAGCAGGTGATAGGCTCTGCCCGATGTGTCATCGAGCGTGACAGCCTTGCGCGCGGCATCTTCGGCAGCCTTGTAATTCCCCATTTCAGTCAGCAGCGTAGCATATTCGACCATCACCAGTGGGTTATCGGTCGCATGCCTTGTGCCGAAAGGCTCGATCACCGCCAGCGCGCGATTATAAAATCCCGCATCACGCAGGGCGGCAGTGTATTTCAGCGCTGCATCGGGATTATCGCTGTTACCGCGATATAATTTTTCGAGATAGGCAAGGGAATCCTGTGTGCGTCCTTGCCGTTGTGCATCGGCTGCGGCCTGTTCCAGCCGGGCGTCGATGGTTGCGGTATGGGGCGTGGATGTATGTTGCGTCGTTCCACAACCGGCCAGCATCACGGCAAGGCAAAAGCCACCCGCCTGTAAAAGGGAAAAAGATGTCAAACCGCGTCTGGTCATGGCAATAAGTCTCGCTATGTCTTTTGTTTTAGTAAGTTTCATCAGTCTGGGGCGGTGGCGGCAACGCGGTTTCGTCCGGTGTTGTGCCGCTCATCAGGCCGTGCGGCGAGGGAGATGAGGCGCTGCTGCCGTCCGGAACGTCAATTTCATGGCACATGCCGGGACAATAAAATACACGGGTCGGGCGGCAATTCAACACGCCATCGGGGCATGGCTGCCGCACGCGCAGATATTGTTGTTTGGGGGCGGCGACAATGACATGACGGCTCATAAGAATCTCGCCATCATCCCCCAGCAGCATAAAATGCGTAGCGCCGGGCGCGCGCGGGGTGACGACCATCCTGCGTGTCGTATCTGTCAGGATATTAATATGCGTATCATTGCCGATAATGACGCGGGCGACATTGCGATCCAGATTGATAATTTCCGACTTGTCGGGGGTCAGGCGCAACGGCGGATGGGTTTCATCGCCATGCGCCAATGTTGCTTCGATGGTCACCGATGTTTGTGGCGGGATCAGATCCTGCGCTTGCGCATGCGGGGCGGGAGCCGCCAGCATAAGCATCAGGGCAAAAGCCGTCACAGCCGGAATATGTGCTTTGTTGATCATATGATTTGGATGCCGGTAGAAAAAGAGCCAGAAAACGAACTTCATTATAACCGCACTTTGTCGAAATATCATCTCTTTTCTTGGTTTTGCGGGCGGGCGCATAGCCCCGGCAGAAAAGCCGTATCGTGACAGGAGGGAAAAATGGTGGGCATGGCAAGGATTGAACTTGCGACCTCTGCGATGTCAACACAGCGCTCTCCCACTGAGCTACATGCCCCCCGTACCATCAAGGTTGAGATATCTCTTAATCTGAAACAGACGCTATTTCAAGCTTTTTTATCCGGTTTCAGGCCGCCAGAATATCGTCAATCTGGCCGACAAGCTCGTTCAGGTGAAAAGGCTTGGACATGACGCGCGCCTGACCGCGCGGCGCAGCGTCTTTTTGGTTCATGGCCACGGCGGCAAAGCCGGTGATAAACATCACCTTCAGGCCGGGCATAAGATCGGTGGCTTTTTGCGACAATTCAATACCGTCCATGCCGGGCATGACAATATCAGCCAGCAACAGGTCAAAATTCTTGCGTTCGGTCAGGATTTGCAGCGCATGAACGCCATCATCAGCGACAGTGACTTCATGCCCGGCACGCGCCAGCGCTTTTTCAAGGAAAAAACGCATCGAGGAATCATCTTCCGCTACTAATATACGAGCCATAAGACCATTCAACGCCATAAAAATGTTTTTGTCTATTTCTTTTCCTGTTTTTCCCCAACAGACCGCGCCTGTCCGGCATATTTGGACTTGTCAGCATGGCAGCGCCTGTCTATGGGTAATGGAGCAAAGCAACAAAAAAGGACGCGAGAGGTTATGGCGGCAGGGTCGGAATTATGCGGGTTGATCGCCGATATTGGCGGGACGAATGCACGTTTTGCGTGGGTCGCCGAAGGCGCTGCCGGATGGCATGATGAAAAAATCTATCAGGGCGCGGATTATCCTTCGCTGGCCGATGCGGTCAAGGCTTATTTGTCTGATACTGCCATCCCCGGAGCGGTGCGGCATGCGCATTTTTCGGTTGCCGGGCCTGTGACCGGGGATCATTTTTCTATGACGAACAGCCCATGGTCGTTTTCGGTGCGGGGGCTGGCGTCTGATATCGGGCTGGATCAACTCAAATTATGGAATGATTTTGAAGCGGTGGCGATGGCTGTTCCTTTTCTGGCACCGGAATATTTGCGTCAATGTGGCGGCGGCGCACCTGTTCCGCAAGCGCCGATTGGTGTTTTGGGGCCGGGAACGGGGCTGGGGATGGCCGGGCTTTTCTGGCAATCCGGCCGTTATTGCGCTGTCCCCAGCGAAGGCGCTCATGCCACGATGGCTGCCGTGACCCGGCGTGAATTTGATATTTTCCAAAGCTTGCTGGGGAAATATACGCATTATTCCGCTGAACGGGTTTGTTCCGGCAAGGGGCTGGTCAATCTTTATGAGGTGATCCGGTCGCTGGACGGCAAGACTGCGTTACCCGATCTGACGCCTGCGGAGATCAGCACCAAAGGCATGGCCGGGTCATGTCCGGTATGTGCGGAATCTATGACTTTGATGATGCGTTTTTTGGGGCGGGTTGCCGGTAATCTGGCGCTGACCTTTGCGGCACGCGGCGGTATTTATGTCGCCGGCGGCATTGTTCCGAAGCTGGGCGATTATATTTTTAATTCGGATTTTCGTACGGAATTTGAAAGCAAAGGGCGTTTTCGGCCTTTCATGGAAGATATCCCCGTTTATATCGTAACGCACCCTTTCCCGGCTTTTGTCGGCCTGACGGCACATATAAGAGATGATATGAAGGGCTGAGGGATGACGGGGGAGGGTTTTTGTCCCCGCAGCCATACCTCCTGTCATCCCCGCCCCCGAGCGGGGATCTATGCTTGTTGCTGCCATTTTTCCGGATGCCTGCTTCCTCCTACGCCAAGGCTTCGGAAGGACAGGCAAGGCGGGCATGACAATTTGGGGGGGCGGGCATAACAGTTTGGCTAATTTAGCGATGTTCTGCCTGCGCCAGCGCGTCCAGAAAATGCCGGGCGACAACCGGCCATGTGTAATGGGTGCGGACATGATCGTGACGTTCGGCTGCCCCGCCGTCATGGCTGATCGCCAGCCGTGCAGCCTGCGCCAGATCGCTGTCATGCAATGCGCCCAGCACCGGTAGCGTGATAATATCTTTCGGTCCCATCACCTGATATCCCGCAACCGGTAGGCCGGATGCCAGTGCTTCGACGATCACCATCCCGAACGTATCGGTGCGGGACGGGAAAACGAACAGATCGGCATCACGGAAATATGCCGCCAGTTCGTCGCCTTTTTTCGTGCCGTAAAAACGCGCATCGGGGAAGCGTGATTCCAGCATGGCTTTATCCGGCCCATCACCGATGACAGCCTTGCCGCCCGGCCATTCCATGGCGAGGAAGTCTTCAAGGTTTTTTTCAATGGCGATCCGCCCGACATATAGCGCAACCGGGCGAGGGAGGTCGGCGTAATGTTTTTTATCTCCGGTGGCAGGCCGGAACAGCGCCAGATCAGCGCCACGGCTGACCCGGTAGAGGGGGGCTTTGAAGTCCCATGCGCGCAGCGCGTCCTCAAGACTTTGTGTGGCAATGATAATCCCGTTCGATGCGTTATGAAACCGGCGCAGGGCGGCAATCGCAATATGACGGGCGGGGGCGGCCAGCGGCGGCAGATATTTTTGTACGCGCCGGGCGAGATAATCCGGGAAATGCGTGTGATAGGCTGTGGTAAAGCGCCGTCCCCGCCGCAGGCAATAACGGCGCGCGGCCTTTCCCAAAGGCCCTTCGGTGGCGATATGAATATGGTCGGCATCTTGATGGGATGCCATCAGGGTGCGAAGGCGGCGATAGGGAAACAGCGCAAGCTCGATTTCGCTATAGCCGGGCAGACCAATCCGGCGCGGGAAATCCGCCGGGCCGATGACATCCATGCGGTGGCCATCGGCGGCCAGCACCGTCGACAGATGTTCGTAAGTGCGGACAACGCCGTTGACTTGCGGATGCCACGCATCGCTGATGACCAGTATTTTTATGTTTTTATTGTGCATCGCTGTGACTATGTTTTTATCGAAAGCAACCATGGACATCGCTTGCTGGCAATCCTAATATAGCAAGAGTACAGGCTTTGTCCTGCAGGAAAAGGCTTTTTCTATGAAGAATTTATTTTCGTATATGCGTGATCTTCCGGTTTTCGGGGCGGCGGCGGTTGTTCTGGCGCTGTTATGTTTTGGTTTTGCGTCTCATGCTCGCGCGGCACAGAATTTGTGCAGCACACCTTATGAAACGATCACGACCTTGCGCCCGCCGGTTTTTGGGATACCGCCCGTGTGGGATGCCCGGTATGCGCCTGCCGGTACGATGGTTGCGCTGGTTTCCGGCGTTCCGCGCGAGGATGGCAGCATCATGGCAGCAGGCATTCGTTATAAGGATGATGCCGGACAGCCGGACGAGATTGTTCTGGTGGCTTTGAATCGTCGCGGACGGGCGCTGGTTGAGGTGGCACACAAGGCAAAGCCTTATGAACAGCCGGTCAAAATGATTGCCCATAAGGGGCAGTATATCGTTATCAGCACGATCGGTAACGGCGAGTCCCGGCCACGTCAGGCCAGAATCGCATGGTATAGCATGAGTGGTCGCTATTTGCGGGACAGGCTGGTCGGGGAGGCCGGGTTTGATTATAAGGCTATGGCCATTAAGGAAAAGCCCGATGGCGCGGGGCTTTTGGCGGTGTTCGAGGCTGTGTCGCGTGACGGGCGCGATTATTCCCACGCGGTGGTGATGCAGCTTGACGGGAATGGCCGGACAATGTGGGAGCGATCATACGAAACCGGATTTTCCAACCGGCTGCGCGATCTTTCTTATATGGGAGACGGCACGTATGTCGCAGTCGGCGAATCCCGGATGGAGGATGGCCGCCATGCGGGATGGATCGTGCAGATTGCCGCCGATGGAACACTGCAATGGCAACAAGTTTATCCGCGTGGGGCGGGTGCTTCTTTATATAGCGCGGTCAGGCCGTCGGCACAGCTTGACGACCGGCGCGGTTTTCTGGTCTCCGGGCGGACGGATCCGCTGGATGGCGGCGGGGCTGCGGCGTGGGTGATGGCGCTGGATGAAAGCGGCACGCCCCAGTGGCAGCGTTTCATCCGCAGCGCCGGATACGGATTCGCCGAAAGCTGGATCAGAACGCATCAGGATGGGCGGATCAGCCTGGCCGTCAATGCACGGGCGCAAAGCGGCGTGCCGGGCGCGCGTGACCATATCAGGATGCTGAGTTTTGCGCCGCAGGCTTTGTTGCTGACTGATGAAGCATATTATGCCGGGATTGGGGCGCGTGCCGGTGATATTTTATCCGGGCGTAATGATGCACGTGTGGCGGTTGCGGGGTTGGTAGATGATCGTGATTTACGCGCCGCCCGTGCCGAAGAGCAGCCTGTGCGGGTGGTCGGGTTGCTGCCGGAGCGCGACAGCGCTCTGGCGCCGCATGAAGAGGATGAGATCGCCATGGCGCAAAACCCGGTTGATGAAGGGTGGATTTTATATGCGACGCCGCTGGATCCGTATGATGACCCTTGTGCGGGTTATGCCCCGTGAGCGGAACTGCCGGCGATCATGCCGAAGATGGTGACGAGGAAGACACGCCGCGCCTTGTGAAGGCAGAGCGTGACGATCATACCATGCGGCTGGACAAGGTTCTGGTGCGTCATTTCCCCGATTTGTCACGGTCGCGGCTGAAATCCCTGATCGAAAGCGGCGCTGTCTCGGTCGCCGGCCATAAGGTGCAGGATGCCGCGTTCCGCGTTTATGAAGGCAATGAGATAACATTATATGTGCCGCCGCCTGTTTGCGCCGACCCCAAGCCGGAGGCAATCGCGCTTGATATTATTTACGAAGATGATGATTTGCTGGTGATCGACAAGCAGGCCGGACTGGTGGTGCATCCGGGGGCGGGGAATAGCCACGGAACGCTGGTGAACGGTTTGCTGCACCATTGCGGCGCGGCGCTGTCCGGCATTGGCGGTGTTGCCCGTCCCGGTATTGTTCACCGTCTGGATAAGGATACAAGCGGCTTGATGGTGGTGGCGAAGAATGATCATGCCCACCGGCATTTATCAGCACAATTATCAGACAGGACATTAGGGCGTCTTTATGTGGCGTTGGTCTGGGGCAATATGGCGCGCCCGCGCGGCACGATCGACAAACCTGTGGGGCGTCATCCTGCCAACAGGTTGAAAATGGCGGTTACCGGGCGCGGCGCGCGCCACGCGGTGACGCATTATGAGCGTCTGGAGCAATACGGGATCGTGGCCGATCTGGTGTCATGCCGTCTGGAAACCGGGCGCACGCACCAGATACGCGTCCATATGGCGGATGCCGGTTATCCTTTGGTGGGGGATCCTGTTTACGGCATGCAGCAAAATCGCGCACAATCCCTGATGAACAGGGGCGGGATCGGGAAAGAGATACAGCAGGATATTCTGGCCTTCCCCCGTCAGGCGCTTCATGCCCGGAAAATCACCTTTATCCATCCGGTCACGGAAGAGGAAATGCATTTTGAGTCGCCAGTGCCGCCCACCTTGGGAGCACTCATAGAGTTATTTAAATCAAGCACTTAGTGGATAATAGAAAATAAGATTTGAATTTACATAAAATTTTATGTAAACTGTAAATATAAGTTGGTTGCACGAGCAGGTATGTGTGAGGAGGGCGTTAAGCCCCGATGCGGTGCGGCGGACAAACGGCATGTGTAAATGCGCTCGAGGCGCATAGAGGCAAGGAATTATAAATTTTGAAAATTGGAAAGTTTCAGGATTAACCCACTTTACCCTTAGACCGATCTGGTATCTGTTCCCTTAAACCGTCAGGATTTTTCCGGCGGTTTCTTTTTTGCGCGCGTCACGTCCCGGAATAAAATTTCATGCTGACCTACAAAACGGAAACATTATTACGGAAAAATTTAAAGAGCCGGAAGATTCGCTTAAATATGCATGACGGCTTAATCTGTACGTTCATCATACGATCGTTTCGGCTATAATAAGTGTATGAGAACAAAGCATTTTTTTGTTGCGGCGCCGCATTTTAAAGGCGGCTTTCCTTAAGCAGGAGACTTACAATGAATTATCGTGATCTGGACTCGTCGGTTTTGTCCTCCTTTGTCGATTATGACTCCCATGAATGCATTCGTAAATTTGAAGACCCGCAAACGGGTCTGAAGGCGTTTATTGCGGTTCATAACACGAATCTGGGGCCTGCTCTGGGGGGATGCCGCATGTATCCCTACGCTGATGAGGCGGATGCGATCCGTGATGTTTTACGTCTTTCCAAAGGCATGACTTATAAAAATGCGCTGGCCGGACTGCCTTTGGGTGGCGGCAAAAGCGTGATTATCGGCAATCCGCAGGACATGAAAACCGCGTCGCTGATCGCCGCGATGGGCAAGGCCGTTCATACGCTGGAAGGGCGTTATATCACCGCCGAGGATAGCGGCACGAATGTTGCCGACATGGAAGTAATGGCTGCGCATACGCCTTATGTTATGGGACGTCAGGATCCTGACAGCGCGCTGGGCGGGGATCCGTCTCCAAAAACGGCCTATGGCGTTTTTTGCGGGATGCGGGCGGCTGTAAGACATCGTTACCAGCGTGATGATATGCGTGGCATGACTGTCGCGGTACAGGGGCTGGGTGCGGTTGGTTTTGATTTGTGCCGCCGTTTGCACGAACAAGGCGCGAGTCTGATCGTTACGGATATCCAGTCAAAATCGCTGGATCGGGCGCGGGATGCGTTTGGCGATCATGTCCGCATTGTCAGCCCGGATGATATTTTCGGGGTCGAGGCAGATATTTTCGCGCCTTGTGCCATGGGCGCACAGATTAATCAGGACACGATCGCCCGGCTCAAGGTCGGTGTTATTGCGGGGGCGGCGAACAACCAGCTTGCCACGCCACAAGACGCTGCCCGTCTGGAAGAAAAGCATATTTTATATGCGCCGGATTATGCGATTAATGCCGGCGGGGTGATTGCCGTGGCTTATGAATATCTGGAGCGTACAGGCAAGAATACGTTCGCGCATGACCTGAGTTATGACAATATGGTGAAGCATGTCGAACAAATTGAAAAAACGCTCGACAGGATCTTCAACATTGCCGATGCGCGTGGCGTGACGCCGGATCGTGCGGCGGACGAGCTGGCCGAGATGCGTTTTATGAAAGCGGAATCGCAAGCGGTTATGTGTGCGGAATAAGGCTTCACAGCCTTATTCCAGAATCTCTTTCCAGTGTCTTATCAAATGACGGGCGGACAGCCCTTCCGTTGCATCGTAAAGCGGCAATGGCGCGTCCAGAGCTTGCCCGGAATCCCGCCCTATTTGCGTGGCATGTAGTCTTATTTCCGATCCGGGCGGGGTAAAACGCATATTCCCGAACGGTAAGGTCAGCGATAACTGGCTGTGAAGTCCGGTGCGATTCCCCAAAAGATCGTAATCGCGGCGGTTGGTTGCGGTGATGCTGGCGGCCAGCGTTGCGCCATTGTCAAAAGCCCGGCTGATCCCCAGCGATCCGCCAAAATCCCGGCCAAGATAGCGCCCGATTGATCCATTGATCGTTAAGTGCGTATCGGGAATTTCATACCAGCCATTCACATGGCCGGACAGGACGCGATAGCTTTGCGCGCCAGTATAATAAACATCATCGGGGGCGCGTTTCACGGCATAGTGAAGCGTAGCGCCAATGGCGATATTGCTGTCGGGCGGGCGGTACAGTATCTCGGTGCCGGTTCCGGCATAATGTTCTTCGAGAAGCCCGCCGGTCAAAGACAGGTGCAGAGCCGGGCTGAGGCTTGTCAGATAGCCGATATAAGAACGGTTCAAAGACATGTGGCGATCGGCAAACGCGCCTGTATCGCTGCGAACCGGGCGGGAAGAGGATGGCCGGATATATCCCGGACGATCCAGATTATGCGCCAGATTAAGTCGTAGCTCATTGCCGATATGAATATGTCGGGTGACTTGCATATGGTGGGACAGCAGCGCAGATTGCCGGTAAAGCAGGCCGCTATCGCTTTGCGTCAGGCCGGTCAGCGTCTCTAAAATGAATCGAAACCGGTTATTTTGCCGCAATGATCCGCCCTGCGCCCACCCGACTTGTTTCTGTTGTGGCGTTTTTTTGTCTGGCGTATCGGGCGATGAAAAACCGGCATTATGCCATATTTCCTGCGGGCTGCGGTCGTGGCGGGTATGGGCGCGTTCTATATCTTGTCGCATGATCGTGACAGGGCGGCCTTCCAGCCCGTAAAGCGCAGGGGTGATACTGATAATTTCGGGAGCTGCACCACCATGATTAGTTGCAGCAATTGCGGCACGTCCGATCTGGCGCGGGGTTGAGAGATGCGGCGAAAGCGCCAGATTTGTCTGGATGATGCTCTGATCCAGCCTTGTTCCTTGCAATGTGATATTTTGCTGCCGCGCGGCTTTTTCAATCTCGGATGGAAATCCTTTTGCGGTGCGCGGTGCGCGCACGGGTGGCATGTCTGTCACGCGGGCGCTGCGACCGTGCCAAAGGCCGGGATTGCTCTGGACGGATAAGCGCCCTGTCAGCAGCTTGCCGCCGACCAGCGCCCCGCCGACAGACGCCCATGATACGGGGGCATAGCTGGCGCCGATACTCCACGGCGCGGGTGCGGCGATCCCGTATTGTTTTTGCTCGCTGACGTGGCGATCGGCGCTCCAGTCGGCTTTGAGCGATAAACCATCCAGCGGCGTGTGATATTCCAGCCCTGCAAAAAAACCGATATTGCGTCCGGTGAACCAGCGGGCAGGCGTGTTGGCATCGTCGCCATCTTGTTGCGCCCGCGATCCGGTAAAGCGCTTGTGTAAAAGGCGCAGCGGATTGCCCGTATGGCCGGCGCTGCCGCTGCGCCCCCATGCCATGCCCCCTGTCAGGTCAAAGTCACGGATATTTTTCGTGAATACCAGATATTCCCCCGCCATGCGTTCATGCCCGAATGCTGCTTGCAACCCTAGTGTCACATCCGGCGTGAATCGTTTTTCCCGTGCCAGCCGCAGGCGAATATCGACCCCCGGATAAAGCACGTCGGCGCGCGCAAGCGCCCCGCTTGTATAAGCGCTTTGCCGCAGGCTGATCGAGAGCGGCGCGGCAATCTGGGCATGGGCAAGATAATGCGTATAAGGCTTCAGGTAAGAGACGGAAAAACCAACGTCTCCTGCTTCGGCCATGCGCGCTGTGGGGATTATATTCAGCCCTCGCGCGCTGAGCAGGGACGGCGTATAGGGTGCGGCGCTGTCGGCGGCGGCATGCGCAGCCATCGCCATTATAAAGGCGGCAAGGCAAAGCGGGAGGTAAAAGCCGAAGCGGCAGGAGGGCATGAAAAACACAATAACGGAATTGTGGGTAACGGCATCGGACAAGTCAAAGATTTGTTTGTCTCGCGGCCATGTTATTAACACCGGATCAGGCCGCGCCGTAAAATCCCTTTGCAAGACAGAGATTTTCCTTTATATAAAAGCCGTTACGCAAACGCTTGTGTGACAGGTCAATTTAAAAGAGATGTTATTTATGGCAAAAGAAGACTTGCTCGAATTTAAAGGGATGGTGACAGAGGTTCTGCCGAACGCCATGTTTCGTGTGAAGCTGGAGAATGACCACGAAATTCTGGCGCATACAGCCGGAAAAATGCGGAAAAACAGAATCCGCGTGTTGCAAGGCGATGTCGTTGTCGTCGAAATGACCCCTTATGACCTTACCAAAGGCCGTATTATCTACCGTGAAAAATAACCCCCGCGCGGCAGGCTTGATTTTGGCATCCGCTTCGCCGCGCCGTGTGTCCTTGCTGGCGCAGATCGGGGTGACGCCTGCGGATATTGTACCTGCCGATATTGATGAAACGCGCCTGAAAGGTGAATTGCCGCGCGATCTGGCGCGCCGTTTGGCGGAATCCAAGGCGCGGGCGGTTGCTCCGGCTCATGCGGGGCATTATGTTCTGGCGGCGGATACGGTGGTGGCTTGCGGCCGCCGGATTTTTGAAAAACCCGCCGATGAAGGCGAAGCAAGGCGCTTTTTAAGTTTTTTCTCAGGGCGGCGACATCGGGTGATTGGCGGCATTGCGCTGGTTTGTCCTGACGGGGCGTCTGTTTCGCGCATTGTTGAAACCACCGTCCAGTTCCGGCGGCTTGATCGGGCGGAGGTCGATCACTATATCGCTTCGGGAGAATGGCGCGGTAAGGCCGGCGGCTACGGGATTCAAGGGTTTGCCGAATCCTACGTAAAATTTATCAGCGGGTCATATTCGAATGTCGTCGGGTTATCTCTTTATGATACAATGCAAATTCTGAAAGGGAACGGCTTTTTCAATGGCAAAGACTAAGGCGCTGGATATTCTGATCGAGGAAATGGGTGGCGGCATCTGGGTCGCTGCGCTCGAGCGGGGACGCCTTGAGGGGCTGGAATTCGACCCGCCGGAAGAAGAAGTGCGCTGGGGCTCGATATACTGGGCGAAAGTCGCGCGGATCGACAAGGCACAAGATGCGGTTTTTGTGAATCTGGACGGTGATAATATCGGCATTCTTTATAATGCCGATATCCGCATTGTTCAGGATGACGGTACGTATAAAAAAGGCGGTGATGTCGAGATCGGCAAAATGCTGCGCCCCGGCCAGATGATCGCCGTACAGGCAAAAAGCGCCTTTATGCCGTCTGTGGACGAGCCTTACGCCAAGGCAGGCGTCAAAGCCCCGCGCGTCAGTATGAATATTACCCTGCCGGGGCGGTATCTGATCTTGTCCCCGACCGATCCGGAAAACCGCATTTCAAGACGCATCCGCGACAAGGATCTGCGGCAGGCGCTTCAGGATATGCTGCGCGATCTCAAGGAATGCACAGGCTGCATCATGCGCGCGGCGGCGGCCAATACCCAGACGGATGTTTTAATGCGCGAAGCGCGAATTCTCAGCAATATGTGGACGCAACTACAGGATCATTTTAACGGCGATTCGCCGCAACTGATCATGGACGGGCCGGATGCCATCCAGCGCACATTAAGCGACAAGGCCGTCAAAAATATCCACCGGATTGAGATTACCACCATGGATCATTTCGCGCTTGTCGAGGAATGGTGCGATTTGTTTGCGCCGGATCTGATGACCCGAATTACGCCTGTTGAGGTTGATAATCCCGAAAGTGAATTTGCCTTATTTGAACATCACGACATAACCGGGCAGATTGAGGATTTATTCCAGCCTTACGCTATTCTGGATAGCGGCGCGACCATCATTTTACAAGAAACAGCCGCACTTTATGCGATTGATGTCAATAGCGCTGCCGATAAGCGCGGCGCGTTGGCGATCAATCTGGATGCGGCGGCGGAAATCGCCCGCCAGATCAGGTTGCGTAATCTGGGCGGGGCGATCATTATCGATTTCCTGAGAATGAAGAAAAAAGCCGAGCGCGACCAGCTTGTCAAAGCGCTGGAGCAAGCGTTTAACGAAGATCCCTGCACGGTGCAAATTCACGGCTGGACGGGTCTGGGGATGCTGGAGGTTAGCCGTAACCGCCGCATGCCGCCGCTTCAGGACAGGCTTGACGCGACCATCGCATAGCCTACAGGCTATCCAGCCAGCATGAACGGAAAAGATAACCATAAAACACAGCCATAAAACACCTGTAGGCGCAGAACTTTCCCCTAGACATGCCGCCTTGTTTCTTTTATAAGCCCATATATTACGAGTATGTCACCATATTCGGAACGCCCAAGTAGCTCAGTTGGTAGAGCAGAGGACTGAAAATCCTTGTGTCGGTGGTTCAAATCCGCCCTTGGGCACCATCTTTCCTTTCAATGACTTAGTCTCGAATCAGATTTTCATAACAACAGAAAATTGGGCAAATCCGCCTCCCTTGAAGGTCTGCGCTAACCCGCAGAAATCCGCCATTGTCTTTTTCGGAATTTCTCGGCTTGTGGCAAATTTGTGGCAAATCCTGTGGCGCGACTCCAAAGCATTCAGCCAGTCACAGCCTGCTCCGCTTCGCCGGGGCCTAGGGTCTAAACACACAGATAATTTTATGATTCAATGGATTGGTGATTTACAAAAGGAGCCAAGCCATGCGTCATTTTTATCTCTCAGATAGCCAGTGGGAAGCG